>QJVM01000056.1 GCA_003235715.1 Nitrospirota bacterium | reverse complement strand
GTTCATTAACCTGCGGGTCTGTCTCCGAATCGCAGACGGGGGTTCCATCACCCAGGATCCCCGTGAGAAAGTTGTACGGTCCGCATGGGCTCGTGAGGGCACGCTGGAATTCACTGGAGTCCATCGTATCCAGGGTATCTGCGTCCGTTGCCCAATCCGCATTAGCCGCGTGCTCCGCACTTCCTGCCATGAAGGAGAAGAACACGCTGGTGAGCTGTTCCCGGAGTGAAAGCGGGGCGCCTCCAACCACGACCTCCAACCAGACCTCGCCCGTCTGGGGTTCCTGGAGATTGCTGAACCCGTCCGGGCCACTCCCAAGAATCACGCGGAACACTCCCTGCTCCACCGACACACCCGAGTGGCTTTCGGACCAGAGAGGGCTCCCGGCATCGGCGACGTCATAGAGCCGAAATTCCAGGTCGACCGTACCGGTCAGGGGTTCGCCGGATGTTGAATCCGTCAGAAACCCCTGGTAATTCACCTTCTGGGGTACGGGAATCTGGCCCCAAGAGGGAACGGCAAAAGATACGGCAACCAGCAACAGAACAGATAAAGTGACAAACCTGGATGTTTTCATGACCCCTCCTTGCATCCCTTTCAAAATGCTTAAAGCAAACCAGCAATATCGGGTCCAGCAGCCGCCGCCAGATGGTTTGGACTACGGGTTCAATGATGCAGACGGAATGGGCGCAAACCTCCAAGGATGGGAAACGAAAAGAAGGACCTGGACCATTGCTCGATACCCCCTCCAAGCGCCAGGAAAAGAACAACAACCGGGTGAGGACTGCAGAACGTCCTTACGAAATGTTTAAACCGTCATAAAGGATATGCAAATTTTATTCTAGATAAATAACCCATTGAATATTGGATATTATTCTTCTGCCTTCGAACAAGCAATATGGCCCATGTAAAGAATGCCGACACTCAAGTCCATTTGACTGGTGTTTGCACGGACGAGGAAAGGCCCGAAGCGCACGAGACACTAATGGGCTGATTATCTTTATGGTGTTGAATATACATTATGTTTTGGTCGGCTGGAACAAAATATCTTGTTGAACCGGAACTGGAGGGTTCGCCGACATATACACTAAAACTGGAAAAGAAACTGACACTCAAACCGGTTACGGTGGTGGGAGGAATCCCGATACATTGGTCAGGGTGTTGATGACATAGGACTCACCCCTGCGAATCCCGAAGTTGGGACCCACCGGACTCACGCCGTGGTAGCCCGCTGTTTCGATCTGCCCGGTTTCCAAGTTATAGCGCTGAACACTGGTCCCAACACCTTCGCCGCCCAGATCGGCAAGCAACTGGTATGCGGTATAGCTTTCCTGTACTCCCTTGAACCCCACCAGATTCTGGCCGCTGGCCAGATCCTGGGCCGGTGTGCCGACCGCCGTACCCCTGACCACAATATCGGTGTCGCTTGAAAGCATGAGATAGTACCCCCCGTAGCCCACCGGAAAATTGTCGCCACTCGCCACACCACCCGTCACCTCTGTGGTTTGCATGGTCTGACTCGTCGCATCCAGGCGGCTCATACTGAGCAGGGAGGGCCCCAATTCTGCGGCAAAGTCATAGGAGTTTTGTGGCGGATCCAGGTTCACCGGAAGGGATACGAAGTTCAACCCGGCTCGAAGTGAAAGTCTCACGTCGGGGATATTGGGGTTGGTGAGGTCTCCAAATTCTCCGCTATCCATGAGGCCATCATCGTCAAAATCTCCGGACCCGTCCCGTGTCAGAGACTGGAAGAAGAGCTGTTCCCAGAGGTCGGCCATGGTGTCCGCATCCGAATCAGCAACTCCGCGGTCCACCGCCACGGGACCGGGCGCATAACTGGTTACCAGAGTGCCGGCCGCATCCATGATTCCGTAGACATAATAAATCCCATCCGATACAGCCGTCGTGTCCCAGGCATAGACATCCCCTGCAGCATCCGGGTCTTCAGGGATGGCGGTCGCAATAAGGGTTCCATCCGTTCCCGTGTTATCCGTATCGTAATAGAGGGCAATGTTTGCATTCACACCCGCGGCCTGGTCCACCCACCTGATGATGACCTCGTGTGCTCCTGCATATGTTTCTTCGAAGGGCTCGACGAGCGTGATGGTCGGCTCGGCAAAGGGCACAATATCCACGACATGAACCGTGGATACGGAGAATCCGCTCGGGAAGCTGATATCAAAATTGTGTTCCACCGAGGGGTCCGTGCCGTTGCTGACCCAGAAGGTGACCGTCGTGATTCCGGCCGGTTCGAGGTTGTGCCCGCCGGCATTAAAGAGATTGGCCAGGTTCAGGTGGGCCTTGTTCGGTGCCGCACCATCACCCACCACGCCTGAAACAGGATAGACCGCATCAGCCGTACTGGCCGTGACCACCCAGCCCTTGGGAGCAGAATGATCAATCGTCACCACCACCTGATTAGATGCCGATATAAACGTATTTGCAAGTGAGGTCTTCACGGAGAGTGGTCCGTCAGGCAAGGAAGGAGACTCGACCGTTTCCGTTTCTGTGGACGATACCACCCGAAAGTAATACGTCGTATCCGGATCAAGGCTACCCACCCGGAGGCGCGCCAGTCCGAGGTCATTCATCGTGAGCGCCAGCGCGGCCTTGTCCTCATCCTTCAGATATTGCCCCACCAGGGTCGGATCTCCCGCCACGAAGGGATAGGCCTCCACCTCCACAGCAGAGGTAATTTCCGTAAGCCCGCCCGCATCGGAAAAGACATGGACGGAAGGAACGGCCGGGAGCGAAGACCGCCAGGCCACGGAGAAGGACGAGGTTGTTACGTCAATGACCCTGAGGTCATCGATGGCCAGCTGTGCCAACGCTACCCCGGCCATCATCAGATAACACAACAGCAAAACCGCCAGGGAAACAATCAATCGATTTTTCATGGGTCGCTCCTATCGTGACAGGGTTCTCAGACCCGGTTTGCCCTCGCGCTCAAGGGCATATTCGCCGCCGGTCAGTATTACGACCCGGCGCACGCCCGAAGCGCGAAGCCTCATCGCCACCTCTTCAGCCGTACCGTCGGCATTGTCCATGAGGACATAGAGTGGGTGCCTGCCCTGTTGTCGTCCGGTCAGAACACGCCCGGCGGCTTTGCTGCTGCCGCCCCGACCCGCAGCTACTCTGCCCAGGTCCATCTTCCGGGCGGACGGAAACCGGGAGGAAAGGTCCGTCCTTGTGTTCCCCTTCCCTTCAGAATTCGCTGGCCTGCCTTCCGGATTCCGAAGATCCACGAGCACCACGTCGGTGCTGCTTTCGACAGCGCGGACCAGGTCTGCATATACGACGTAACGATGTTTCTCCTCGTGCAGACCGGGTTCTTCCGTGCCCGGAAGGTTCAGTTCCTGCCAGGCCAGGAAACCGCCGTCCATGACCATGGCCTGAATCCCGGTTTTGCGGTTCAGGCATTTCCTGACCGTATCCGCATCATCCGGAAGAACACCGTCCCCATACACCACCACACGTCCGACCGGCGGCAGGTGTTTGGCTTCGCATACCGGGGCAGGAATATTGATCGCGCCCGGGATGTGGGCCTGTACATAATCCTTGTTCCGCCGCGCATCCACGATGGTAAGGTTATCCTTTCTTTCCACCATGGCCTGAAGCCCCTCGGGCGTGACCCCCAAAGCACTGTCCGCAATCGCCA
>QJVM01000245.1 GCA_003235715.1 Nitrospirota bacterium | reverse complement strand
TTGATGTACACCCGGGGAACCTCCACGATCGAGCGTTCCATATAAACCGGCATCTTGATCCGGGTTCCGAAGGGCGAGGTCCCGCCGACCATGTACCCCGTGTGCCGGTGGGCCACCTCGGGTGCGCAGGGGGTGATGGTCTTAACGCCGAGATGACGGGCCAGGCCTTTCGTGGAGACCTGGCAGTCGCCATGCATGAGAATAAGGAGGGGCCGCCCGCTCTCATCTTCCATGACGAGGGTCTTGATGACCGCATGTTCATCCACCCCGAGTTCCCGGGCACAAACCGCAGTTCCGCCCTTTTCCTCATAGTGGTAAGGATGGTCTGAATAGTCGACCTTGTTCTGGCGGAGCATCCGTACCGCCGGCGTAACGGGTATCTTTTCCTTGCCCATGGAGAAAGGGAATCAGGCCTCTCCGGTCTCCTCACGAATCGTGGGAGGAACGAGAACCCCGGCGGCGGATCCCAGCCGCCGAACCAACGTGAGGAAGGTCCTGGGCAGGGGAACATCCCGCTCGGTGATCAGGACACCCAGATCTCGTGCCCGGGTCAAAACCGCCTCGTCACCCTCAACGCCCTCATGGCTGTCGCACAGGAACTGGACCCTGAGCGCATCGGTGAGAGGAATACGCAGGTTCTCGTGACGGACGGCCAGGTGTGCGAGTTCGTCCCGGATGACCGCCTGGTTCTCGCGGGCAAAACGGAGGAACCCCTCCTCCGGGTTAACGGTTCCGAAAAACTCGTTCAATACCGCACCGGCCAGTTTCGGAGCATAGTCCGGGGCCCTATGGCCATAACGTCCTTCAAAATCGTCCCGGAGCTTTTTGAAGAAAAGCATCCGAACAATGTTCACCCCTTCTCTCAATATGGGAACAAGCCGGCTCTGTTCATCCATGCGCCCTGGTTCCCCTGTCATGGTTTCTTCTTCGCATGAGTAAAGCCTTCGACCTCGGTCTGGTAGCCGAGCGCCTCCATGAAAGCGGCGTACATGGGGCAGCGGGAACGCGTACACGTGGAAAGATGTATGACATCCACCCCCTTCTCCTTCATCCGCCGGGCCTTCTCCATAACGTTTTCCAGGGCGTCAGGACCGCAACCGTTACAGTGAACAAAGCTGATGATCTCCGCCTCTTCTCCCTGGTAACGATCGAAGGCTCCGGTACGGGCATGGAACGCCTTGAAGCATCCTGATGCCGTGCATTTCTTCGATACCTCGAAGCAGTTGATGATGCCGATTCGTTTCAAGAAGAATTAGCCCTCAACCAAGGAAATGAAAGGGCTGGTCCGACAAAAATATGACGCGCACAGGGTATAGATACCTCCGAGATGTCATATTTCTTACGCTCCTAACACCAAACCTACCGTTAAAATGGTATTTTTTCACTGGCACAAATTCTGCTTCTATCCCATGCGGAGGGGATGAGGGGACGCTTCCTATCATCTCATCCCGAGACACACCGAATCATTGAAGTTCCAATTCCTTGCGCCTGCAGGGTGCAGCGTCTTTCAGGGGGTGAATATGACGCACGTAACCAGCATTGAAGGAGTCTACGATCTTCTCGGACGGCCCAGCATCCACATGGGTCTCATTGTCACGGTCCGGTGCGGCCGGTGCCGGAGAAGCTTCAAGGTGATCCATACCAGCCCAAGCCACCGCGAACAATACTGCTGCGAAGACTGCTGTCACGAAGGAACCTACGAAATCCTGGCTCACTGACCTCCGGTCCCGCGAAACAAGAAACCGCGGCGCGGGACGACTCACCCCGGGGGGGTAATCCTCCGGAGCAGCCAGGCCATGTTTCTCCCAAGGTCGCGCATCGTTCTCAGCCCCTCTTCATCGTTCATAACCTCACCCGGAGCGCGACCGATGCCAATATTCCAGTACGAAGAACCCACCACGAACATCTGGCCTATCAGGAAGAAATAATTGAGCGAGCTGAACACGTGGGCCCCACCGGCCCGGCGAACGGCCACGACGGAGGCTCCGGCCTTGCGTTTGAACAGGTCTCCGTTGGCCCGAGAAACCATGCCGCACCGTTCGATAAGGGCTTTCATCGTGGCGGTAACGTCGGCAAAGTATGTGGGAGAGCCCAGGAGGATGCCATCCGCCTCCAGCATTTTTGCCACCGCTTCATTCAGAAAGTCTCCTTCCACGGCACAGCGCTGATCCTTGTTCTCGAAGCACTTGTAGCACGCGATACAGCCCGGGATCTTCTTGCCGGCAAGCTCGATCAGTTCTGTTTCGACACCCTCGGCAGCAGCCTCGTTCAAGACCAGTTCGAGAAGTTTTGACGTGTTTCCGCCCTTTCGGGCACTGCCATTGAATGCAACAATTTTCATGAGACCTCCCGTCGGATAGGTTCCTCTTCTGGCTGCAACAACGAAGATAGCATACCCGGAACCGGAACACGGCTCAAACAAAAGGCCCGGCGAAGACGCGACCCCGATTGGAGCCATACGGCTTCCGGGAGCGCTGAGGTTTGTGGAGCCATGTCAATGCGGACACCGGTCTCCATAGCCCTTTCCCACCTGCCCGGAAAGCCGGCGCATCCGACCGGGACCGCCGGGATTCCCGATGCCCAAGCACAGTGTCACCCGGCGTGGAAAAAATGTTGACATATTGTATACATTCTGTTTAAATGAGAAAAATTATACAGTTGGAGCATGACTTCCGAGCGGTTCCTTAAGACCGGACGGTACATACTTTTACAGGGAAGAAGGAGGCGACGATCCCCCAGCCCCACTGAATCTTGTCAGGCAGACGCTAGCCCCAGGAGGAGCCAGCAGGCCATTTTTTGATGGACCCACATTGCAGGATTCTAAACCTTGCCCGTTCCCGGCAGTCTTCGTTCTGCCCGACGGGTATTGTTTCCTCCGGCCCGACCTATCGAAACCCCTTCCGGCCGCAGACCGGACCGCACGCTCTGCCAGGAACCGCGTGAAAAAGGGGGTTAGACCGGAGCCAGCCTTTCAGGTTAACTGCAATATTCCCTCTCTTCCCTCCCCTCCGTCGTTCTTCACGTCACCGCCGGCCGGCTATCCGGCCGCGTATAACCCGCCGCAAGAATTCCAATCCAAGAAAAGCAGGGAGGTAATGCCATGAGGAAGATCGCGCTTGTGAATCAGAAGGGCGGTTGCGGCAAGACCACAACCGCTGTGAACCTGGCCAGTTTCCTGGCCGATATGGGTCGGAAGGTCCTCCTTGTGGATATGGATCCCCAGGGTCATTGCGCCCTGAACCTGGGAACCCCTCCGGAATCTGTCGTCAAGAGCACGCACGAGGTCCTTACAGCGGCCCTTCCCATGGCCGAAGCCGTAACACCAGTTCACGAAAACCTCGATGCGGTCTTCAGCAACGTAGTTCTGAGCGCTTTTGAACAGCTCATGTCGGGCGTACCGGACCGGGAGTACCGTCTCAAGGAAGCGCTTTCCCACGTGGAATTTCTTTACGACTACATTCTCGTGGACTGCCCACCCAGCGTGGGACTGCTCACGTTCAATGCCCTGATGGCCTGCGATGAAGCGCTCGTACCGGTGGACAGCAGCGCCAATTCCCTGCATGGACTGGATCGCCTCATCGACAGCATGGCGTTTATCCGTAATCATGTGGGGCACGCTATCCAGGTCAGAATTCTTCCGGTCAATATCGCCCCACGGACGCGCTTCGGACAGTGGGTGCTCAGAACCCTCCGTGAAAAGTATCCGGGCTCCTGCGCGACCTCGGTCATTACCTCGAGCACCCGCCTCCGAGAAGCGGCAGCCCACGGCCAGCCGGTCACCCGCTTCAGTCCCCAGGACCATGCCTACACTGAATATCAGGCTTTGGCCCTCGAACTCCTGCGCATGGAAACCCACACCCCCCACGTCCGGAAACCGGAACAAACGGAACAGAAGGTTTCCCAGGGAGCCTCCCGGCATCCAGAGGGCGCCAGGCAGGTTGTCTTTGCGTTCGAGGCGCCGGAGGGCATGCCTGTAAAGGTGGCCGGGGATTTCAACAACTGGAAGCCCGAGGATCTGGTCCCCGCCCGTTCCGGAGACCGGACCGTCTGGAAGAAAGTCATGACGCTCCCGCCCGGTACCTATCAATACAAGTATGTCGTGGACGGCCGCTGGATTCCCGACCCCGTCAACAGCCGGGTGTCCGAGGATGTCTATGGCGGCTACAACTCCATTATGAGCGTCTAGCTGAGGAGGAGAGGCCATGGAGCAAAGGCAGAAGGAGTCGTTGCGCAGCATCGAGGAGATCTCGCATCTTTTCCTCTCGGGGACCCTGGACAACAAATCGGTCGAAGCCTCCCTTCCGAAAGGAGCCTGCGGGACGACAGATATCCCGCCGCGGGCCGTGCCCCGCTTCGCAAGACCCGAACTGATTGAGGAACCGCCCTCCACGAGCCTGACCCGGAATTCCTTCTTCGTCTGTTCGTCAGACACCCTCCGTCCGGAAAGGACCGTCATTACCGCACATCTCGGGCTGGAACTGGCACGTCGGGGATTTCGGGTGGCTTTGGTGGAAACGAGCCGGAATTCTCCCAACCTTATGGACCTTCTGGGCCCGGCCGCGGCCGGAAGGCCCACCCAAGGTTCCCTCCACAACCTGACCTTGGGGTTCTGGGACAGCGAAGGCGGCCTTGGCGATTCGCTCAGCATGTTCACCGCGCTCTATCGCGACGCTGACGTGATCGTGGTCAATTCCACCCCGGATGTCTCAGGGATTGAAAGTTTTGTTTGGCTTCTCAACCCGTTCTACGTGGTCCTCACCACCCCGGAACGCGTTGACCTGATGACGGCGTATCAATCCCTCAAAGCCATCTCTGGTTCGAGTTCCTCTGAGAGGTTGGGGCTTCTCATTGCGGACGACCGAAGCACAAACACCGCAGAGCCGGCTTTCCGTGTGGTCTCGAACATGGTTCAGAAATTCCTGTGCCGTGAACTGATCTTTGTCGGAAGCCTCCCCGATCGGTTCCATCTGACAGCCTCCCTGGATCCGTCCTTTGCCGCGGCGACGACGCCCCCGGACCCGTCCCTGGCCACGCATATTGTCAGACTGGCCGATACGCTGGTCACCCGATCCGGTGCGCTCCGATAGATGACCGGGCAGGATGGGGGGCCGGACCCTTTTCCGGCCGCAGCCAGGACTGATCTCGTACAGGCCGCCCGAAACTATCTGGCAACCTGCGAGCCCGAGCATCCCGTTCAGGATCTGCTCAACATCGATTCACCGACCTTTGGTTCGTCGGACCTGATTCTGGCCAACCCGGCGCGGACCCGTCTTCACATCGCCCGGTTCTGCACGGATGGCCGGGTGCACCGGTTCCTTGTGGATGCCCTGGCCTTTGGTTGCTGGACCCGGGACATGATCGGGGTCAGTACGCGCGTGTTTCGGACCTCGGCAACGTTCACGCTTTATCTCTTTGCGCCGTCTTTTCCGGAAACGGCCCGGGCCCTTCTCGTTCCGTTCTCCGGCCTGTTCCAGGTCGAGCTTGTACCCTTTGCCTTGGTTCGTATCGCGGGCCGCCCGAACCCGGTTATTCATGTCCTGAGGCAATCGTCTCATTCCTCCGCAGTTCCGGAAAGCCCTGGGGTCGTATTGCCCACCCCCCTGACGGACGCAATTCCGACGGAGGACTTTCCGGCCGGCCTGACCCCCGACGAGGTCGCCGAGTTCCTCCGCCTCGAGAATCTCTATTTCGGCCGGTCATGAAGAACGGCACCGGCTTCTGGTAAGCTTTTTCCTGCAGTCCAGCGTCTGAAACCTGACCCCTTCGGGTCGATAATCGAGGAAGGATGTTATGCAATACAGCGCCTGGTTTCAATGCATTAACGAGGAGTGCCGGCAGAAGTATCCAACCAACTCCATCGTTTATAAATGCAGGACGTGCGGTTCCCTGCTGGAGGTTCAGCACGATATTGAAGCCCTTCGCGGCCGCGATTCCAAGGCCTGGATGAAACTTTTCGAGGAGCGCTACAAGTCGACCCAGTGGCCTTACGGGTCCGGCGTATGGGGAAAGAAAGAGTGGATCCTGCCGCAGCTTTCGGATGACAACATCGTGTCGCTCTACGAAGGAGGCTCGAATCTCTTCTGGGCCGAGCGGTTCGGAAAGATGCTCGGCCTGAGCAATCTCTGGGTCAAGCTTTGCGGTAACTCCCACAGCGGTTCCTTCAAGGACCTCGGGATGACGGTCCTCGTCTCCAACGTCAAGCAGATGATCAGTGAGGGGGCTCCCATCAAGGCCGTGGCCTGTGCCTCCACCGGCGATACGTCCGCAGCGCTGGCCGTTTACTGCGCGGCGGCCGGAATTCAGTCCATTGTGCTTCTGCCCAAGGGAAAGATCTCGGTAGCCCAGCTCGTTCAGCCCATTGCCAACGGCGCCCTGGTGCTCTCCCTCGATACGGACTTCGACGGATGCATGAAAGTCGTGAGAGAGATCACCGAGGATGAAACCATCTATCTCGCCAACTCCATGAACTCCATCCGGATCGAGGGGCAGAAGACCGTGGGAATCGAAGTTATCCAGCAGTTTGACTGGGACTGTCCGGACGTCTTCATCATTCCCGGCGGGAACCTCGGTAACGTGACCGCCCTCGGAAACGGGCTCCTCATGATGCACGACCTCGGCTTGATCAGCCGGCTTCCCCGCATCGTGGTCGCGCAGGCGCAGAATGCCAATCCACTCTACCGATCGTATCTGAAAAACTTTGAGTCCTTCGAGCCCATGGTGGCCAGGAAGACCCTGGCCAATGCCATCCAGATCGGAAACCCGGTGAGCATTGAAAAAGCCATCCGGACCCTGAAGCTGTTCAAAGGCATCGTGCTGGATGCGACCGAGGAGGAACTCGCCGATGCCGCAGCTCTCGGGGACACAACCGGGATGTTCAACTGCCCGCACACCGGTGTGGCCCTCGCCGCGCTGATCAAACTTCTGAAGAGCGGCCAGATCGACAAGTCGGAGCACGTGGTGGTGATCTCCACGGCGCATGGCCTGAAATTCACTGATTTCAAGGTGAAGTATCACGAGGAAACCCTCGACTTCCCTTCACGTTTTGCCAACAAGCCCATCGAACTCCCCCCCCGGGTCGATGCGGTCAAAGAAGCCCTTGAAACGGCGCTGAAGAAAAGGAGAACCACGCTGAATGCCTAAGAAGCCTTCCAATCCGAACCAGTGGAAACCCGCGACGCTGGCCGTCCATGGCCGGGGGCGCCTCCCGAAACCGTACTATGCGGTCTCCACGCCTATCGTCCACACCTCGAATTTCTACTTTGATACGGCCCAGGAAGTGGAGGAGTTCATGCGGGCCAAGGGCGAGGGCCGGGTGATCCGGGAACATGAATATACCCGTTACGGCAACCCCACGCAGCAGGAGTGCGAGCGAAAGCTGGCCGCCATCGAGAATGCGGAACGGGCTGTGCTCTTCTCCTCGGGGATGGCGGCGGTGATCCTTGTGCTCATGACCTACATGAAGCAGGGCGGGCATATCATCTTTACGAACGACTGTTATCGGCAGACCCGGGACTTTGCCAAGGATTTTCTCACCAAGTTCGGAATGGAGGTGTCCCTGGTCGACCCCACAGCCGAGGCCATCGAGAAGGGAATCCAACCGAACACCAACATCATCTTCACGGAGTCGCCCACGAACCCGTACCTCCGGGTCCTGGACCTGCCGGCCATCGTCAAGGTCGCGAAAGCGCACAAGGTGCTGACCGTCATCGATGCCACGCTGGCGACCCCCTACAACATCAGGCCGCTGGATATGGGGGTGGATATCGTCATTCATTCGGCGACCAAGTACCTTGGCGGTCACAATGACCTCATGGCCGGCGTAGCCCTAGGCAAACATGACCTATTGACCCCGACGTACCGCATGCAACGGATGATCGGCTCCACGCCCGGTCCCCTCACGTGTTTTCTGCTGGAACGGGGCCTGAAAACCTTTGCCATGCGCATGGACCACCACAACCGGGCCGGCTTTGAGGTGGCCCGCATGCTCGAGGCCCATCCGAAGGTTGAGAAGGTCTGGTACCCGGGGCTTCCGTCTCACCCGGATCATCGAATTGCCACGGAACAGATGAAAGGATTCGGCAGCATGGTCAGTTTTCTGGTTCGGGGCGATAACGCACAAACCCGCCGTTTCATCGATGCGCTGGAGCTCTTTCTCATCACACCGAGCCTCGGGGGCAGCGAAAGCCTGGTCACCCAGATGTCGACCATGTCCTTCTTCGACTACCCGGAGCAATACCGCAAGGACATCGGCATGGTGGACAACCTGGTTCGCCTGGCTCTTGGCCTGGAAGATGTGGAGGACCTCATCACAGACCTGAAGCAGGCTCTGGATACCGTCTGAGCCTGCGGTCGGCTGAATCGTGACAGAGTTTCACTACCAGGAACCCTTTCCGCTCCAGAAGGATGAAACCCCGTACCGCCTGCTCACAAAGAATCACGTAAGCCTATCCCGGTGCGGTCCTCGGGAGGTTCTGAATGTTGCACCCGAGGGTCTCACGTATCTGGCCCGGGAGGCCATGCGCGAGGTCTCTTTTCTGCTTCGGCCGGCGCACAACGAACAGGTGGCCCGGATCCTTTCCGATCCCGAAGCCTCGTCCAACGATCGGAGCGTGGCCCTGGCCATGCTCCGGAACGCCGAGGTGGCGGCCCGGTTTGAACTGCCCCTCTGCCAGGATACGGGCACGGCCATCGTCTTTGCCAAGAAAGGCGAGGACGTGTTCACCGGCTGCAACGATGCCCTGGAACTCTCCCGCGGCATCTTCGAAACCTATACCGGGGAAAATCTCCGGTATTCCCAGACCGTTCCTTTCGA
Source organism: Nitrospirota bacterium (assembly GCA_003235715.1). GTDB lineage: Bacteria > Nitrospirota > Thermodesulfovibrionia > SZUA-242 > SZUA-242 > SZUA-242. The sequence continues at coordinate 30,102 of QJVM01000245.1, read as the reverse complement.
CATGTACCGCGAAGGCAATTCCGGCTCCAATCTGCCCGCGCAAATCGATATCCATGCGGTCAGCGGAAACGTTTACCACTTCCTGTTCGTGGCCAAGGGAGGCGGGAGCGCCAATAAAACCTTTCTCTACCAGGAAACGCGGGCACGGCTCAACCCCGAAAGCCTTGAGGCCTTCCTGGTGAGCAAGATGAAAACGCTCGGGACCGCAGCCTGCCCGCCGTATCACCTCGCCTTTGTTATCGGCGGCACCAGCGCCGAGGCCTGTCTGAAGACGGTCAAGCTGGCCTCGACCGGTTACCTCGACAGCCTGCCCACCCGAGGCAACGATAGCGGGCAGGCCTTCCGCGATCCTGCCCTGGAGGAGAAACTTTCCAGGGCCGCAAGAGAAAGCGGCATCGGGGCCCAGTTCGGCGGAAAGTACTTCATCCACGATGTCCGTGTGATCCGGCTGCCCCGGCACGGCGCGTCCTGTCCCATCGCGATGGGCGTATCCTGCTCCGCCGACCGCAATGTGAAAGCACGGATCGACCGAAACGGGATATGGATCGAAGCACTGGATCGGAATCCCGGCCGCCTCATCCCGGACGAACTTCGCAAAAGGCAGGATTCGGGCGCGGTCTCCATCAACCTGAACCAGCCCATGGAGGTCATTCGGGCTGAACTCAGCCGCCATCCTGTGGCCACCCGACTCTCCCTCACCGGGACCATCATCGTGGCCCGGGACATCGCCCACGCCCGCTTCAAGGAACAGCTCGACGCGGGAAAGCCCCTGCCGGACTACCTGATGAACCATCCGGTCTATTACGCAGGCCCGGCCAAGAAGCCGGCCGGTAAACCCTCCGGGTCCTTCGGCCCGACCACCGCAGGGCGGATGGACTCTTACGTGGACCTTCTTCAGTCCCATGGCGGAAGTCTGGTCATGATCGCCAAGGGGAACCGGAGCCGCCAAGTCACCGAGGCCTGCCACAGGCATGGAGGGTTTTACCTGGGTTCCATCGGCGGGCCGGCGGCCCTGCTGGCTGAGGAAAACATCCGAAGCGTGGAGTGCATCGACTACCCGGAACTGGGCATGGAGGCGGTGTGGAAGATAGAAGTGCAGGATTTTCCGGCCTTCATTCTGGTAGATGACAAGGGGAATGATTTTTTTCGGGACCTTACGGGCGACTGACCGCGCCACCGTCCCGACCCTGTACGGACAAACGCAAGGCCGGGGAGAGCACCGGAAGGGACATCCCGGGTAACATCCTTTTAAACGGAACACATCATGCCAGCAGAAAAGTTGATTCTCTTTGTAGTGGTATCCGGATTCATGCTCCTGGTATCACGCGAGTCCCTGCGTAACCCGACGCTGCACGGGTTCTACCGTTTCTTTGCGTGGGAACTCATCCTGGTGCTGATCCTGTATAACATGGAATACTGGTTCCTTAATCCCGGCTCTCTCCTGCAGATCATCTCATGGCATCTCTTGTTCATTTCACTTTTCCTCGTTATTCATGGCATCACGCTTCTGCGGATTCTCGGGAAACCTGACGCCTCTCGAAACGAAGTCGCCCTGATCCGGCTGGAAAAGACAACACGGCTGGTTACGGCAGGGGCGTTCCATTACATCCGGCATCCCCTGTACAGCTCACTGATGTTTCTTGCGTGGGGAGCGTATCTCAAACGCCCGTCCTGGCCGGCGGCCGGACTGGCCTCCGCCGCCTGCCTGTTTCTGGTGGCCACATCCCTGGCCGAGGAGAAGGAGAACCTCCGGTACTTCGGAAACGTCTATCTGGACTACATGAAACGGACAAAGAGATTTATCCCGTTTCTTTTCTAGCCAGGTCAGAGGGCCAGGAAAACGCCATGAAAGAGAAACCTCTCATGGAAATTGGCGCAGGGGTCTGCTCCAGGGAGCCGGGAAGAATCACTTCATTCCTTCCCTCGTAGCCTGCGCCTTTTCTTCCGGCATGGGCTTCTGTCCCTTACGGTCCGTGCCGGTCGCCCGGGAATCGTGCCTCATACTTTCCTCCTTCATCGTATTCGCATTATCCGTCATGTCCTCCTTCCTATGCATCCCCCTGATTTCTTTCATCATGCCGGTGTTCATTTCGGAGTCGAGTTGATTCCTCTTCCATCGTGCTTCCGGCCAGAGCTGTTCCTATGGACAACATCAGCCTCAGGATGAAGGCGGCGGGTATAAATGAATTCGGTCTCATCGGTCTTTCCTCCTTTGGGTGCCGGTCTGCAAATTCAGCGAAGAACCTCGGAAAGGGGGACGGGGCCGAATCCGGCTGATTTCAGGGAGAAATCACTTTTGGGTCACGATACGCGGGTTGTCTGAAGGAAGCAGGAGTATACTAAGTATCGAGCCGGCAAGCTCTGTTCCTCTGAGCCGGATGAATACGGTAAGCTCTTTCGGAGTACTTCGCATCGCCTGAACATGAGCCACCCGGTTTACCTCGATTGCCAGAGCGTTCGGAAATCATACGGACGTAAAGTGGTTCTTGAAGACTGTGGCTTCGTCGTGGAATCCGGAGAAGTTGTGGCCCTTGTGGGGGCGAACGGGTCGGGCAAGACCACACTCCTCAGGTGCCTCCTTGGTTTCAGCCGTCCGGACACCGGCCAAGTCCGTCTGAACCAACACCTCGGCTACTGCCCTCAGGACAACTATCTGGATCGCCGCCTGACCGTCTCTGAACACTTCGATCTCGCCGCCGCGATTCTCCAACGGACCTGGGACGTTTCGGCCGCCTGGTGCACGTCCCTCATCGAGCGGTTCCAGTTGGGGGCTCATCTCCTCACCCTGATCGGAAACCTGAGCGCCGGAACCTATCAGAAGGTCAAGTTTGTGACTTCGGTATTACACCGACCGGAACTGCTCCTGTGTGACGAGCCGTGCGATGGTTTTGACTGGGCCATGTACGAAATGTACTGGTCCTTGATCGGGGAACTGAGGGCCTCCGGGGCCGCCATCCTCATGATCACCCACATCGCCTACGAACGGGACCGCTTTGGTCGCATCCTCACGCTCAGGGAAGGCCGCGTGCATGAGGGCTGACCTCTCCATCGCCGCCCGGATACTGCGTCTGTCCCTCCGGGAACTGCTCCGAAACCGGGTCGGACTGGCCCTCCTCTTTCTCATTCCAGGCATCTTTCTGGGCATTGTGCGGCTCACCGCAGGAGCGTTGCCCGTTCCCATCGAGGTCTACTTTCAGAACGACGTGGTCCGGCTCACCCCTCCCCAGGTCGACGTTTCCATCGTTTTCGTCTCCGCCTCGGTGGCCGGTTTCCTGAGTGCCTACTTCGCCCTTACTCTCTTCCAGCAGGACTTCGACTACTGGCGGCACGGAGTGTTCATGGGACTCCGGCCTGTGACCCTCCTGCTTGGGCGTTTCGGATTCTTCGTGCTTCTCGCCGCAGCGCTGGCGGTCAGCACCACGCTTCTCGTGGCCCAGTGGGTGTCGCTCAAGCAGGCCATGATTGCGTTATCCGGATACCTTCTCATTTCCATCATCTACGGAACGGCCGGGGCCATCGCCGGGAGTGTGACCCGGGATTTCCTGGTCGCCGTACTTGCCTCCGCCCTGCTGGCAGACATCGATGCCGCGTGGCTCCAGAATCCTGTCTATTACACGGCCGCTGAACGGATGGACCTCATCCGGTGGCTTCCCGCGTATTATCCCACCCAGCTGGTCTTCAGCGCGGCGTTCGACGACCGGGTCAACTGGCTGGCTCTTCGCGGGTGCGCCGCCTGGGCTCTGGGTCTTTTTGCTCTTCTTCTGGGTCTGCTGCACTTCAAGCTGCGGGGCCTCTCGGGCCGCTCCCACCGATGACGCCCCGCCAGTTAGCCCTGGTGCTTGAGACCTCGGAGGAGGTCTCCACCCCGTTCTATGTCTATGACACCGACCTCATCCGGACCACCTGCCGTTCGTTCCGGAACCTGCCCTGGCCAGACACCAATATCCACTTCGCCACCATGGCCAATCCGCACCCAAGATTTCTCTCGATCATCCGCGAGGAAGGGCTTTGCCTGTTCGTCAATTCCATGGCTCACCTGGACGCCGCATTCGCAGCCGGTTGTGGCCCCGGCGAGGTCGTGTACGCGGCTTCGGCCATGGATGAATCCACGATGGAGCAGGCGCACCGGAGCGGTATCCGGGTCATCCTCGACTCCCTCGGGCAGGTGGACGCCTGGCGACAACGTTATCCGGCCTCGCCCTTCGGAATCCGCTGCAATCTGGGCACGATGGTCCATGCACGCAGGACACGAGGCGGCTACTTCATCGGCCCGGAAAGCCGGCTTGGCCTGCAGCCAAACGAAATTCGCCGGCTCGCCGGAGCCCCCGACATCGAGGGCCTGCATCTTTACGCAGGGACGGACATCTGCGATCTGGACTACTTTGAACGCTGTTACCGTACATTGACCGCCTTTGCCCATTTCTTTCCAGGTCTGACCTATCTTGATTTTGGTGGGGGTTTCGGCCTCGAGGATTCCGGAGGACAGCCGTTTGATCTGGGGAGCTACGGGAGGATGTTGGTGCACGTGATGGAAGGGGCCTGCAGCGCCGCGGGCCGACATTTGCGGATGGTCATCGAGCCCGGCCGCCTCATCGGGGGCCGGGCCGGTCTCTTCGTCTGCCGGGCTGTCGACATCAAGCCCGTCGGCGCACAGCAGGGCATCGGAGTGAACGCTTCGAGCGCCCAGTTTCCAAGACCCCTTCTTTATCCCGACTCTGCGTTTCATCCCGTCTGGATTCTTCGCAGCGGCCGGGTGGTTTCCGGGGCGGAGGTCCCCTCCTGCGTGTTCGGCTGCTCAACGTACTCCCGCGACTTTCTCTCCTGGAACTGCAGGGTGCCTGGCGTCGAACCGGGAGACCTTGTGGTGTTTGGAAATGCCGGCGCCTACTGTGCCGCCCTCTATACCCGCTTCCTGGGTTTTCCGCCGGCGGCCGAGGTTTTTTCATGATGGTCCGGGATGCCGTCCAGAGAAGGGAGCGAAGGGAATGGCACCGTTTCCCGGAGCAGGTCTATCGCGACAACCCGTTTCACCGGATGACCGAGAAATCCCTTTCAGACCTCCTCGTGGACGGACCGAGTCTGTTCCTTGAACATGCGGAAGTGCGGCCCTGTCTGTTGAAGGTCGAGGGGCAGACGGTGGCCCGATTTGCCTTCATCCACGACCGCCAGTTACCCAGTCATGTGCAGGTGGCCTTCTTCGAAGCCCTCCCGGGCCTTGGGGGGCTGGCCTCCTTCCTTCTGCGTGAGGCCAGGGCCTGGAAGCCCGAAGCCCATACCCTGGTTGTGGGCCTCAATGGTCATCTGAATTACGGGGCCGGGATTCTTCTGGACCGTTTCGATGAACCGCCCGTCTTCGGACTTCCCTATTCTCCCCCCTGGTATGCCGACTACTTCCGGGAATTCTCGTGTCGCGTCACCGTCTCGTACCGGTTTTCTCTGGAGCCCTTCTTCCGGTGGGCTGAGGGGCCGGGCCTCAAGGTCAATGGTCGCGGCATCTCGGTCCGGTTCATGGACAGACGTCAACTCGACCGGGAGGTGGCGCTTTATACCCGAATTGACAACACGTCCTTCAGCTACGCCGACACGCCTTACTGGAGCAACCGCTTGCCCGGCGAGAACGGAGAACTCTTCCATCCGTTTCGCCATCTGCTCCGAAATGAGAACCTGATCTTCGCCGAACGAAATGGAGAACCGGTAGGCTTCTTCCTCTGGTACCCGGATTTCAACGAACTGGTCGGGCCTGGAAGGGACCTCGGCATCCTGGACGTTTTCAGGTACCGTCTGACCCATCCCGTCCGAACCATGAGATTTACCGAGGTCGCCCTGATGCCCGGTTACCGGAACACCGCCACCGTGGCCGCCATGATTCTCAAGGCCATCCCGCCCATCCGGGAGGAGGGCCTGGCCACCTGCGAGGGGGGCTTTATTTTCGAACAGAACACCCCGAGCCGGAACATGGTGCGCCGGCTCCTGGAGCGCGTCTCAGGCGCCGCTCCGCCCGCTCACCGACACTATGGCATCTTTGAAGGCCTCCTCCATGAGCCCTGAACTGTTCCGACTGGACTCGGCAGAGGACCTCCCCGATGCCTGGGATGCTCTTTGCCTCTCGATCTTCCAGAGACGTCCCTTCCTTGCCCACTGCGAGCACCACAATCCCTGCCGGCAGCATTATTATCTGCTCTACCGCAGAGGAGACCTGGCCGCAGGGGCCGTGGTCTATTCCCTTTCGATCGATCTCTTCTCCTTTATGGGAATCCCCAGTCCTGTGCGCATGCAGGTGGTGGGTGTGCCGTGTTCCGTATCGTCGGCGGGCCTGATGGGTGAAGCGGATGCCCGGGAGGCTCTCCTCGACCACATCGGATGGAATGAACGCGGATTGATCCTGGCCCTGAACCTTCCCCCGCATGCTGCAGCAGGGGGCTTCGCCAGGGGGCGGACATGGCCCACATACGTTCTCAACAACCGGTGGACGCGCTGGGAAGATTACGCCGCCTCGCTGCGGTCGGCCTATCGGCGACGCCTTACCCGCACCGAACGTTGGATGGAGGGTCTGGACGTGGCCACGCGGCCGTGTTCGGCCTACACGGAACCCATGCACCGGCTTTATGAGTCCGTACACGCCCGTTCCAACGCCAGACTCGAGAAACTCCGGGACGATTTCTTTCGAAACCTTCAAGAGCCCTTCCGTCTTACCACCTTCTCCCGTGCCGGACGGCTCATGGGCTGGGTGATCACGGTTCTCGACAGAGGAACGTTCTCCTTCTTCCTTGGAGGCCAGTCCCAGGACTCCGACTCGTGCGCCCTTTACCTTGCCAAGCTCGCCACCGTTGTCCGGATGGGCATCGAGGCCGGCGCCGAGCGGATCGAGCTGGGCCAGACGGCCGGTATCCCGAAGGCCCGCATGGGCTCGGAGCCTGTTGAACTGGCCATGTTCGGCAGGCACACCTCCGGGCTTCTGAATCCGCTCCTGAGACGGTTGGCCCCCTGGCTCTCCTACCGAGACCGTTTCCCCAGAGCCAGGGTTTTTCGGGAGGAGCCGGGATGAGGATCATGCTGGTCCGGCCGCGCTCGTCTCCCGAGACCATCGGGCTTCAGCACCTCATGCTGGTGGAGCCGCTCGAACTGGAGGTTCTGTGCGCACTCGTTCATCCGCCCGACGAGGTGGTGTTGGTGGACCTGGTGATGGAAAAGGGCAGCTTCCGGCAACATCTGATGCGGGTACGGCCGGACGTCCTCGGGCTGACCGGATACATAACGCACGTGCCTGTCATGCTGGAGCACTGCCGTGAAGCCAAGGGGCTCCTTCCCCGGACGGTCACCGTGGTCGGCGGGGTGCACTGCGAGGTTTGCCCGGACGACCTTGACGACCCTTCCGTGGACTTCCGCGTGATCCGAAACGCCACACGGACCTTTCCCGGACTCCTGGAACATCTGCGCACGTCGCATCCTCTTCCGGCGGGTGTTCTCACGCGGGGTGAGCGCCTGGAGGCCGCCCGCCTTCTCGCTCTCGACTCCTGGATGCCGCAGCCTGATCGGAGCCAGACCGAGCGGCACCGCCATCGCTACCATTACATCTTTCATCAACCGGTGGCCCTGATCAAGACCGCCTTTGGATGCCCGCACACCTGCCGCTTCTGCTTCTGTCGGGCCATCACAGGGGGCTCTTACCAGGTTCGCCCCCTTGAAGAGGTTTTTGACGAACTTGCCGAACTCCGGGAAGAGAACGTATACATCGTGGATGACGATTTTCTTGCGAGCCGGAACCGGCTCGAGGCATTCCTGCAAGGGGTCGAGGTCCGGGGCCTCCGCAAGCAGTACCTGATTTACGGACGGGCCGACTTCATTGCCGCAAATCCCCGGCTGATGGAACAATTCCGGAACCTCGGTCTCCGCACCGTTATCGTGGGGTTTGAATCATTCTTCGAGCCCGAACTCCGTTCCTACCACAAGGGGTCCGGGGTGGAGGTGAATCACAGGGCCATGGAAACGCTGAACCGGCTGGGGATTGACTGCTATGCGACCCTGATTGTCCCGCCCGACTGGGATCATCACCGGTTCCGGGAATGCGGGCGCATTCTGACCCGGCTTGGAATTCATTATGTAAACCTGCAGCCGCTGACTCCGCTTCCGGGCACGGATTGGCCGGACCCGGGCGAGTCCCTGATCCTGGGCCGCGAGAATTTCACGGAGTGGGACCTGGCCCACGTGGCCCTCCGTCCCTCCCGGATGAGCCTGTCGGAGTTTTATCGGCACCTCATCGCCCTCTACGATCGAGTTCTCTTCCAGCCTCGGGTCCTGCTCTCCTATCTACGGCAGTATCGTCCTGTCCAGCTCTGGCGGATGGCGGTTGGCGCGTCGAGAGTCCGTCGGCAGTACATGGAAAAGATGCGCGAAGCCGCCTCTGGTGAAAAGCGCTCTCCGGGTTCGTGATGCCCAAGCTTCTTCTTGTTCAGCCCACGCAGTACGCTCCGGACGGGAGCCTGTGCAAACAGTCCCGCCTGTACCTCCCGGGACTGGCGTTTCCGCTTCTGGCCGCGCTGCTTCCGGAAGGATGGGAGGTGGACATCCGGCTCGAAGTTGTGGACGAGGTTGATCCCGACACCGATGCCGACCTGGTCGGCATCGGCAGCATGGGCCATGCCACCTTTCGAGGGCTCGACCTGGCCCGCGAATTCCGGAACCGCGGCAAGAAGGTCGTGATGGGAGGCTACATGGCCTCGCTCATGTCCCGTGAAGTGTTGAAGCATGTGGACAGCGTGGTCTTCGGCGATGCGGAAGCGTCGCTCCCGGAACTGCTTCATGATTTTTCCTCGACGGGAAAGCTCAAGTCCGTCTACAGCCGGCCGCTGACCACCCTCGCGGGCCTTCCGGTCCCCCGCTACGAGCTGCTCGCGCAAAAGCCCATCGGCGGAATGCTTCCGGTCCAGGCCGGCCGCGGCTGTCCGCACACCTGCAGTTTCTGCTCCATTGCGTGCCTGTACAGGGGCCGTTACCTCACCCGACCCGTGGACGAGGTCGTGAGGGATATCCGCGCGGTCCGCGATCTCGGCTTCCGTCGTTTCTACCTGATCGATGACAACATCGTGTCCAGGCCGGACCATCTGGCCGACCTCTGCCGGTCCATCCGACCGCTTCGAATGGAGTGGGCCACCCAGTGTTCTCTCGAACTGGCCCGGCACCCCGAGCTTCTCCGTCTCTGCGTGGAGTCCGGCGCGCGGATGATGAGTTTCGGCATCGAAAGCCTGTCCCAGGAGGGTCTTGACCGGCTCGACAAGAAATGGCTCCGGGTTGACCGGCACGAAGGCGCTATCCGCACCATCTCGGATGCGGGCATTGCCGTCAGCTCCGAAATGATCCTCGGTACCGACGGCGACACCGGGGAGACCCTCAGGGATACCGTGGACTTTATCAACAGGGTCCGGCTTCCGCTGCCCCGATTCTATATCCTCACACCCATGCCCGGGACAAGGTTCTTCCATCAGGTGAAATCAGAGGGGCGGCTTCTCACGGAAGATTTCACGCAGTATACGGGGGCTCGGGCCGTGCACCGTCCCCTGCGTCTGTCTCCCGAGGAACTGACCGAGGGCTATTGGAAGGTCTATCGGAGGACCTACAGCTGGAGGTCGATCCTGCGGCGCACCCTGTTGCACCCGAATGCCCGGCGGCATCCGATCGTTTACCTTTTTGCTTTCTTCGTCAGCCTGCACTACCGCAGCTATATCCGGCGTAAAATCCCCCCCAATATTTTTTGAGGCCCTTATGAAAATTCTCCTCGTCAAGCCTTCCATCAGTCAGCGCATCCTGGGCCGTTACAGGTTGAACGACGGTCCCATGGAACCCCTGTCGCTGGCGGTGCTGGCATCGCTTATTCCCGAGGAACACGAGGTGGTGTTGGCGGATGACCGCCTCAAACCGGTATCTCCGGGGAATGGCTTCGACCTGGTGGCCATCACCACCGACACCTGGTCCGCGAGTCGAGCGTACCAGCTGGCAGACGGTTTTCGGGCGCAGGGCGCAAAGGTTGTGCTTGGCGGTATTCACGCCAGCCTCCTTCCGGATGAAGCTGGAGTTCATGCCGATGCCGTGCTCGTCGGGGATGCCGAAGAGGTCTGGCCGCAGGTTATAGAGGACCTTTCACGCGGTACCCTACAGGCCGTCTATAAGGGATCGCCGCATATCCCCCAACAGGGTGGATTGATTCCCAGGCGGAACCTCTTCGAGGGCAAAAACTATCTTCCCATCTCGTTGGTTCAGTTCTCGAGGGGTTGCCTCTTCGACTGTCATTTCTGCTCGGTCTCCCGTTTCTTCGATCGAAGGCTCGTCCACAGACCCGTGGCGGACGTGGTACGGGAACTCGAGGGTCTCCCGCGCCGGACGGTGCTCTTCGTGGACGACAACCTGACCCTGGACCGGGCCCGAGCCAAGGAACTCTGCCGGGCCATCCGCCCCCTGAAGCTCCGGTGGGCGGCCCAGACCGGGATCGACATGGTGGAGGACAAAGAACTCCTGGAACTCATGGCCGAGAGCGGATGCGTGGGGCAATTGATTGGCTTTGAATCGATCGTGGCGGATTCCCTGCGCTGGCTCAACAAGTCACGGCACGTCCGGGGGTTTGACCGCTACCAGAGGGTGCTGGAAAGGCTCCGACGCCACGGGCTCCAGACCTGGGCCTCTTTCATCATAGGGAATGACCATGACACCCCGGAGAGCATCCGGGAGACGGTGGAGTTCGCCATCCAGAGCCGTTTCACCCTGGCCTTCTTCCATCTGCTCATGCCCTATCCCGGAACGCGGCTCTACGAGGGTCTCGCCAGTGAGGGACGGCTCCTGTACGATGGCCGCTGGTGGCTTCACCCCGATTTCGGATACAACACGGCGGCCTTTGTCCCCCGGCACATGTCACCTGAGGAGCTTGGACATCTCGCCACCGAGGCAAACAAAAAGTTCTACTCGGTCAGCTCTATCACCCGACGACTTTTTGATCCTGCAACGAACCTGAGAACCCCTTATCGCTTCGGGTTCTATCTCCGCTTCAATGCCCTTCTCCGAAGCACGAGCACTTAGGAACGCCCGGTTATCCTTAACCCTTGCTCGGGCATGGTCACCACCCGCGTTTCCGCAAGACCTTCGCCAGTAAAACAGGCATCCGGACCTCTAAAGGCGGGAACAGGCGGTGCTGAACCGCTCGGTATGCCCCCCGATTCCGTAAGCCGCCGTCAACCTTTCAGCATGGTCCTGTAGAGCCGGTCGTCCTCTTTGGACAGGCTCTCCAGCCAGGGCTCCGGGGGATCGGGGGGCAGCACGAGCCAGCGTGTTTGGTTCCCGGCGTCCCGCACGAGGTCCCAAGCCCCCTTGAACAGGAGGGAACGCTGGCCAAGGTCCTCGAGGACCTCTTTCCTCTGAATCAATGCCAGCGAAACCCGCGGGATTCCCGAACCCTGGGGTTTTGGATCGGCGCAAAGGGAATAGGACGAGAGCGAATAGTCCAGGGGACTCTTTCGGAGGGAACAGGCGTGTCCCATCAGCCGGAACTCCTTCCGGAATGCCACGACCGCCCAGGGCCAGACCCCCAGGTCCGGAAATGTCTCATTGAGCTGCGGCCCAAGCACATCCCATGAGAGCGCGAAAGGGTCAAGAAGTCTGTTGAAGGTTTCGCGGGCTTCCTGGGCCAGTTCCAGGGTCACGGTTCGCTTGAGCACCCGCCCTTCCTCGTCCCGGATAAGGGTGAGCAGAGGCCTGAACGGATAGGCCGCGGGAACAACCGTGAGGGGGCTGCTCATTGTTTTCTTGCCAGTTCGTGCAAGGCAATTGGAGGACGGACTATCATTGCCGCTTCCTTAGAATCGCATACAGGGCCTTCGGAGGGGGTTTGTGATTACCGAGAAATATGGAATCCCGAAGGGACAGGATCTCAAAGTCCTTCCCGAACTGCTCCCGAACCTCATCCGGCGTCAATCGGTAGGGTCCGTCCGTTCCGGGCTGAAGGTGACTGAAACACTTGAGAAGGAGGACTCCCTGGTCCTCAAGCAGCGCGGATACGGTCTTCACATAAACCGGTCGACTCTCCAAGGGAAGCGTATGAAAGCACCCCCGGTCGACCACGACCTCGAATCGTCTTCCGTTCAATCGGGTATGAAGAATATCGTCCTGAAGAAACTCGACCTTTTTTCCTTCACGCCTGGCCCTTTCTGAAGCCTTACGGACGGCCGTTGGAGAGATATCCACTCCGGTCACCCGGAAACCCCGGTCCGCCAGTTGAATCGCCTGGGTCCCGGGCCCCGAACCGAGATCCAGGGCGCGTCTCTGACCGTTAATCTGCAGTTCCTTGAGACTCTGGTCAAAATCCTGATCCAGTTCACGGAGAAACCACGGCATCGACTCAACCGCTTCGTCCTCATACCAGGTCTCCCAGTCGTGTTGTTCCGTCCGGGAAGGTTCATGGTGCATCGTTTCTTCACCCCAGCTACGTTATGGCGGCTCGTCCGGCCTCGTAATTTCAGGATACACCCGCTGGCCGTTTGACAGCTTCTCCACTCCGGGCGGAGGATGAAATTAGAGAAGAACGCTCAGGCCGGGGTCAAGGGGAACGCGTGCCCCTTCAGCCGAACCTTCGTAAAGGAGGTATCAGAGATGAACACCCGAGAAAGGATCATACTGGTGACCGGAGCCACCGGCAAGCAGGGCGGAGCCGTCGCACGCCACCTGATGACGGCAGGCTGGGCCGTCCGAGCCTTCACCCGTAATCCGGACGGAAGCGGAGCCCGAGACTTGAGGATACACGGTGTCGAGGTCGTTCAGGGAGACCTGAACGAAGAAACCTCCGTCCGGGTGGCCCTGGAAGGGGTCTATGGGGTTTACGGAGTGCAGACGTTCACGGAACAGGGGGTCCAGGCCGAGACACGTCAAGGGATCCGCCTGGCAAATATGGCGAGGGACCAGGGCGTTCAGCATTTCGTATATTCGAGCGTCGCCAATGCCGATCTAAACACCGGCATCCCGCACTTCGAAAGCAAATGGAAGATCGAGGAACATATCCGGTCCATTGGGATTCCCGCCACAGTGATCCGGCCCGCATTCTTCATGGAGAACCTCACGACTGTGCCGGAATGGAGAAGGGGCATCCGGGAAGGCCTTCTGACCCTGCCCCTGAAACCTGAGACCCGCTTGCCGATGGTGTCCGTGGACGACATTGGGGCGGTGGCGAGCCTGGCCTTCGGAAACAGGGAAGCCTATCTGGGGCGCGTCCTGGAACTGGCTGGCGACGAACTTACCGGACCTCAAATCGCTGAAGTTCTCTCGCGGTTGCTCTGTAAACGGGTAATATACGAAGACGTCCCGATCGGCGAAGTCCGAAGATACAGCGAAGACTTGGCCTTGATGTACGAATGGTTCAACAGGAACGGGTTGAAGGTGGATATTGGCGAAGCGCGAAAAATGTTCCGAGGGCTGAAAACCTTTGAGCAATGGGCCCGGGAAGTCATCGGGAGTCTTATCCTGGTCTGACCGTGGCCGTGGCGGGCGGAACAGAAGCGCATAATTCCTGAGCGAGGACTGAATCGTGGCAGACTACAACAAGGTGGGACTCCTCGTCCTCTCGGGTAACCGTATCCTCTTTTGCCGCAAGAAACACACCACGTCCAGGCTCATTCTTCCCGGAGGGTGCATTGAGCCGGGCGAGTCTCCGATGGATTGCCTGGCCCGCGAGATCCGGGAGGAACTGGGCGACGTGTCCCTTTCCCGTGTCGAATACGTCGGCACGTATACGGACCGTGCAGCCACAGATGATCCAGAAGTGTTCAAAAGCCTGGAGATTCAACTCTACAGGGGAGACCTGGCCGGGGAACCGGTGGCCTCGTCGGAAATCAGGGAACTCGTCTGGTTCGGACCGGACTCTGACCGGGCTGAGCTGACACCGATTCTGGTCAACCGTATCCTGCCGGACCTTATCGTACGGGGGCTCCTCAACTGGCCTGCCGTCTGAAGGCATGGCCCGACCGTTGTCTCCAGTGCGCTTCATCCGGGCCGGCCTTCCCGGGCTAACGGCAATATGAAATCCCTCGAACTTCTCGCCCCTGCTCGCAACCTCCATTGCGGAATCGCCGCGATCAACAGCGGTGCGGATGCCGTATACATGGGGCCACCTGCTTTTGGGGCCCGCGAGGCGGCGGGAAACAGTCTGGACGATTTCGCCCGTCTCGTGACTTATGCGCACCGGTACTGGGTCAAGGTATACGCGACCGTCAACACCCTGCTTCGCGACGAGGAAATTCCTGCCGCCGTCCGCCTCATTCATCAGTTATACGCTATCGGCGTCGATGCCGTGATTATCCAGGATGTGGGGCTGCTGGAATGTGATCTGCCACCCATTCCGCTCACGGCCAGCACACAAATGCACAATCACACTCCGGAGCGGGTAGCCTTCCTGGAGCGCGTTGGGTTTCATCGAGCCGTGCTCGCACGGGAGCTGAGCTTTGATCAAATCCGCGCCATTCGGCAGGCAGCCCCGCGCATTGAATTGGAGGTCTTTGTGCACGGTGCGCTCTGCGTCTCCTACAGCGGCCAATGTTTCATGAGCTATGCCCTGGGAGGCCGGAGTGGAAACCGTGGCCAGTGCGCACAACCTTGCCGCAAGGCCTACACCCTCCGTGACCGGAGCGGCCGTGTGCTCGTGCACGACCGACATCTCCTCTCTCTGCGCGACCTGAACCGGGCGGAACACCTCCATGAGTTGGCCCAGGCGGGTATTACCTCGTTCAAGATTGAAGGGCGCCTCAAGGATGAAACGTATGTTTCCAATGTAACGGCCTATTACCGAAACAGACTCGATGAGGTGCTCGGCCGAACCGGAGCACGGAAAAGCTCTTCCGGCACTTCGCGGGGCGGGTTCACCGCGGACCCCGACAAGACGTTCAACCGGGGATATACGGATTACTTTCTGCGCGGCGAACGCACGCCCATGAGTTCTCCGGAAACCCCGAAGATGGTCGGCCCGCCGGTAGGGCGAGCGGTCTCGGTCCAGGGCAACGAGGTCCTCCTGGACCGGGGATCGGACATCGGCCCGGGTGACGGTCTTTGCTTCTTTGACCGGAATCAGAAGTTGCGCGGAAGCACGGTCAACAGGGTTAAGGGACGGACCGTGGAACTCCAGTCAGCGGACGGTCTGGAATCGGGAATCACCGTTCACCGGAATCATGACCATGGCTTCCTCCTGGATATCCGGAAGAATCGTCCCCGGCGAACCATCGCGATCGCGTTCACGGTCAGGCAGGACGCCACGGGTCTGCGCCTCTGCGTGAAGGACGAGGAAGGTCTCCAGGCCGAAGCCGCACAGGAAGGTCTCATCCCGATGTCCCGTAAGCCGGAGCAGGGACTCGCCACGATTCGCAAACAGCTCTCAAAGAGCGGAGATCGCGAGTTCTTGTGCACGGACGTGCACTGCGACCTCGAGGCGGTCCCGTTCCTGCCCAGGGCGGCCTGGAATGCTCTCCGGCGTCGTGCGCTGGAAGCCCTGTCCAGGGAGAGGGAACGTCATCGTCCCCGCCTGGCGACAGAGAGGGGTCTGGACCACACGCCCTTTCCTGAAACAGAACTCTCGTACCGGGGGAACGTGTTGAACACCCGGGCCGAAACCTTCTATCGGCGTCATGGAGTGAAGCAGATCGAACCAGCCGCAGAATCCGGACTTGACCTGCATGGCCGTGCCGTCATGTGTTCCCGTTACTGCCTGAAATTTGAACTGGGTTTCTGCCCGCAAGTCGGCAGGCCCCCTGTCCCGCCCGAGCCCCTTACCCTGGAAGACCATGAGGGAAACCACTTCCGTCTGCAATTCGACTGTACAGCGTGTCAGATGACGGTGTTTCTGGCGAGGCGCTCCAACAGTGCAGCGTCTCACCGGCAGAAGAAAGACCGGCTGAAACGGTTACAACAAGCCTCGGGTCCGTCCTCATTCCAGGCCAGACCCAAACCGGGCAAGCTTTGAGAAGAGGGCGTGCTCGAAACGACCGGGATCATGAGATGACGACGTGGGAGATGCCCCCCTGCCGCACCCAACTCCGGATTCTGTTTGCCGCAAGGCATATTGGCCTCAGAGGCCGTGGAGAAAGATCGGGACCGTAACGACCGCGGCAAGATACTGAACGAGGAGTGCGCGGGAGGTCAGGGCCGCGTCCCCACCATACTCCTGAACCACAACAATATGGTTGGTGGCCGCCGGCATGCAGGCCTGAAGCATGAGGGTGAAGGCAAATATTTGTTCGAGTGGAACGTTCTTCAGGAAAGCCAGGACGATCCCGGGCACCACCAGGAGGCGCAAACCGGCACTGAGGAATACGATTCCCCACCGAGGTTCCGTACGGTCCCGTCTAATCGCGAGAGAACCACCCAGAATAATGAGCACGATGGGTATCGTGCTTTCCCCAAGAAGGTGCAGCGCGGTCTGAAATATCTTCAGATCCGAGAAAACTTCACGAGTCCCGGGAATAAAGAAAATAAAACTGAAGAGAAGAGCCCCCATGGGCGGATTCATAATCCGGCGGAGATTCTCCCGCGAATCCGCCGCCGCGCCCGAGATGAGCCGAACCCCCAGGGACCAGAAAAGCAGCCCCATGATGAAGATGTGCATGAAGGTAAAAAGCAGGGCCTCGTCCTGCTGGGCTTCGGGGAGAATCGCTGTTACGAGCGGAA
The DNA here is from genome assembly GCA_003235715.1 of Nitrospirota bacterium. Taxonomy (GTDB): domain Bacteria; phylum Nitrospirota; class Thermodesulfovibrionia; order SZUA-242; family SZUA-242; genus SZUA-242. Next base: position 13,419 of record QJVM01000245.1, on the reverse strand, counting down.
TGGGCAGGTAACCGGAGTTATGAACCGAAGAGAGCGAGACAAACAGACCTCGTGGATGCGGTTCGGCCGACCGAAGAAACAGAATATCGACAAGATAGGCAATCAAGAGCCCGGCGCCCATAATGGCAACACCACCAGCCAGGCAGAGCACCAGCCAACCCGCGTATTGCGGCTGGAGCACACGCCCCAGGGTCTCCACAATGAGACAGGGAAGGGATAGATAGGTGACGTAACGGGACAGCCCTCGAATAACCCTCTCATCGAGTACGTGGAGACGCATGGCCGCAAAGCCGGTTGCACCGACGAGAAACAGTTTGGCAATGGCCGAGATGATCACCTCCGAAGGCATGGCTGGTTCCGTCGGGCCCCTCTCCGGTGCGAAAACTGTGCCCCTAGGAAGACACGCACCCGCGCCCCCGGTCGCGTGGGAGCTTCTGTGTACACATGTTGAGTATACGGGAATGCGGAGGAGCCGCAAACTGGCTTTTTCCAAGGACCCGCCGATAAGAAACCGACAGCCCAATGACTCCAAGGATATCCATGCCCCGGCTCCACCTGCATCTTCTGATCCTTGCGGCCCTGTTGTGTCCCGCCGGTTGCGCAAGCGTAAGCTCTGAATCAGACGCCGCTTCCCGGCATACCTCTTCCGATGAGAAAGGTTACGTGGTACAAACGCTTTACCGTCATTACGAAAATTGGAAAGGGGTCCGCTACCAGGAAGGAGGGTTGGGCCGTGACGGCATTGATTGCTCCGGCTTTGTTCACCTGACATTCCGGAACCAATTCGACCTCGACCTGCCCCGCACAACAGAGGCACTGCTCGGGGTGGGACGCAAGGTTACCCGTAATCATCTGGAACCTCTGGATCTGGTCTTCTTCAAGACCGGACTGAAGAAGCGCCATGTAGGCATCTATGTGAACGAGGGGTTGTTCCTTCATGCCTCGACAAGCCAGGGAGTTATCCTCTCAGATCTGTCCAACGAATACTGGCATGACAAGTTCTGGACCGCCCGCCGACTGAACCTTTGAACAAGCCCTGCTTCGGGGTTGTGGAAGATTTTGTTACAGGAATAACGCCGTACTGGTTTTTTGGTGTCGGCATTATCGGGAACACCCTCTATAATAGGGAAAGTTCTTTTTCTGGAGAACCAGGAATGCAGACCGCTGTTTCCAGTCAAGGCGCCCATAACCGCAGAAGTTCGCCGCGCATCGCGCTGAAGTTTCCTATCCATTATCGGCCCCAGGATGGAGGGGATGACCTGCTTCAGGGCAGGACTCAGGATATGAGCGTGTCCGGCCTTTCGTTTCTCGCCAAATCAAAGTTGGACGTGGGGTCCAATATCAGAATTTTTCTCGACGAACAGCCCGGAAACCGTAATCCCTGTCAGGTCAGCGGAGTGGTGACGGGAACGGAAGTATGGGGCGAAAACACGTTTCGGATCGGGGCGAAGTTCCTGAATCTCGACGAAGAGATTCGATCGCGGATCATGATCGCGCTCCAGCATTCGGATACGATCGGTCTGCTCCGGCAGGCGGCCCAGACCGGCGCATCGGATCTGCACCTCTCGGCAGACCACCCGCCCATCGCCCGCATCGCCGGCGAACTGAGACCGCTTCGCGAGGAAAGACTCTCGGGGCCGGACCTGAGAGACATGATCTTTACCATCATGGACGATGAACACCGTCGCGTCTTCGACCGGGATCTTGAACTGGACTTTTCTCTCTCCATCGACTCCACCCTGCGGTACCGGGTGAACGTTCACATGCAGCGCGGAAATGTGGAAGCCGCCTTCAGAAGAATCGAGCCGGCAGCGCACACCTTCCAGGAACTCAACCTACCCATCGTGCTGAAACGGTTTGCCGAATTGAGGACGGGTCTCGTCCTGGTCACCGGTCCAACCGGGGCCGGGAAATCGACGACCGTGGCCGCTATTGTGGACCATATCAATTCCACACGGGCCGCGGTGATCGTAACCCTCGAGAGTCCCATCGAATACGTCTATACCTACAAGAAGAGCATCATCAAGCAACGGGAAATAGGCGTCGATACGCGGTCGTATCCGGCCGCTCTTCGGGAAGCCATGCGCCAGGACCCGGACGTCATCGTCATCGGTGAAGTGAGGGATCAGGAAACCATGGAATCCGCCTTGAACGCGGCGGAGACCGGACACCTTGTGCTGGCCACCTTTCCAGCCGCCAATTGCGTGCAGTCCATCCTCCGGACCTTTCATTTTTTCACCCGGGACAGACAGCAGGAGATCCAGCTTCAGCTGGCGAACTGCCTGAAGGGAATCATTTCTCTACGTTTGCTGGCGCGGGAAGACAAACCGGGGGTCATTCCGGCAACGGAGATCCTGGTCTGTACTGACGCCATCGCGAACATGATCCGGTCGGGCGCGCTGGAACAGATCGAATCGGCGATACAGACCGGTGCCACACACGGAATGCATTCCATGGCGAGTTCGCTCGACCAGCTGCGAAAGACCGGGCGGATCACGCCGGAGACGGTCGCGGCCACCCTCGCCCGAAGGCTCTGAGCCGGTCCTCACCGAATCACATCCACGACGCCGATGGAATAAGCCAACCAGAAGAAGGAACGGGACACGGGGTCAGGTCCCTTGCGGAATTTTCGTTGCGGCCCATTTCCCATTGTCCAGGGTAATGGCCCGGAGGCTCCCCCCCCTGACCTCGAGATAGCCGAGGTGGCCGCCGTACACGCCGCTGATCCCGAGGTCGATGTCCACGAGAGCCCCGTTCCAGCAATGCATCATCTCCGGCTCCCCGGCAGGGGTATGTCCGAAAATCTGGGGAATTCTCCAGGCCTCCGGGGAATCGCAGAGTTCGTCATAGTCTCCCCAGAAAATGCCTCCCGCCGGGTCGGTACCGCCCCGCTCCGGGTCCACCCAGAAGATGGGGTGCGAATAATCACCGCTCTGTACCCCTTCCCGGAGGATCTGATTCATCCGGGCCGTGATGTGGTGCAGCGGAACATTTCGGGTCGATGAGGCCGAGGCCTCCATCTCTTTCAGCAGGATGCCGAGGACTTTGGGTCGCAGCCCCGCATGGGTGAACAGCCTGATGCCATCGGTGAAGGCTCCCTGGAGACGCCCGGTCAGCACATCGTCACGAAGTTCCTGACCGACCTTCTCCCGGTTTTCAAAATCCACGTAGGCAAAATTTCCTTCAAGGATCATCAATTCGTGATTTCCGACGAGCCTGATGACCTGACCGCCTGCCGCCTGAGCACCCAGCTGAAGATTCCTGAGAAGTTCAACACATCCTTCTGAGTCCGGGCCCCGGTCGATGACGTCCCCGGTCTGCACAAGAATCGTGTCCCCACCCTTCCATGCCAGGTCCTTGTTTACAAGACGCGCGCGCTTCAGGATACGGACCAAGCCGTCCCGTTCCCCATGGACGTCACCAATGCAAACGTGTCGCTTCTGTCTGGTTAGTCTCATAATCCAAACCGGCCAATTCCGGTCTTAACCAATTTAACCTGAAAACATTAATCACCATCAGGATACAAATTCAATATCACGCAGACTATGGGTCAATGAGTTGAGTTCAATACCGATCAGGGGGTGTACGGTTATGAACAGCAAAGAACTTTTCCGACAGTCGCTTCATGGTCCTGAAGGTTGCTCTGGGGGTTCGTAAAGAACCATGCGCACCGGGCACGGTCATCAGTACGAGACACCGTTTCGTTCAACGCGGATCCTTCCTCGGCCGGTTTTGAGTCTTTGTTTCTGCGGCCGGTTTGGGCTTCAGGTCCTCAAAGTCTCTCCGGACGTCCTCCAACCGGGTTCGGTAAGCCTCGGCATCGCCGTAGTCAAAGAATTTTCGGTAACGGCTATGCGTGTCCTTGACCTTCCGTGCGTGCTTGATGGGGCACCAGTACTGCTCGGTCCGGGCCGCGACCTCCTCCATGTAAAGCAGAAGTCCGCTGAAGTAGCCGCAGTAGTAGCAGTTGGCCTTCTCGATCAGATTCAGGTACTTGAGATACTGTCGGTCCATCACCATGTAATCGCCTCTGCGCACCTTCGGGATCCCGTAAACCGGAAAACAGACGGCCTGGTAAAGTGACAGAACGAGATCCATCAGCAGGGCCGGAAAGACAATGCTCCAGATGATCGGAGCGGTGAGGATGTTGAGCGGCGACGCCTCCAGGATATAACGGGGGATATGTGTGAGAAACTTCTTGTGGGCCGCGATCGCGGTCTCCTGGAAACGCACGCGCTTTTCGGCGATGTGGTATAAAAACTCTTTCTGCTTCCTGCCTAATTCCTCGAGGATCTGGGCTTCAAGAAGTTTGATCTTCTGAATCAAGACAGCCAATCGGTCATCGGTATCCATGGATACAGCCTCCGTTCCTCACGGGGCGGTCGCGCCACCGTATGCCGGATGGTAGTGGATTACCGAGGGGCAATACAAATACTTTCGGGAAGGTACATAGGTCAGTCGTGATCGAAAATGTACCCGACGGATCGACGACTGCGGAAGAAAACGGGGTTCTGGGGGTCCTCTTCAAAATACTTCCTCAGACGCACGATAAAGTTATCTAGCGTCCGGGTCGAGGTGTTTCCCGAATAGCCCCAGCCGATTTCGAGAAGCTCTTTTCGCGACAACGGCCGGCCCTTGTTGGCAACAAAAAGCCTGAGCAGTTTCGTTTCCTGTTCCGTTAGGCGAATCGTCTTGCCCCCGCAGTATGCTGTCTGGGTCTCAAAGTTGATCCGGTTTTCTCCAAAGCGGTATTCTCGGGTCATTGACGTATCAGGTTCGCCGTGCTCCCGGCCTTTGGCCCATGTGGCCCGCTTTAGCAGGCGTTTGACCCGAAGCAGAAACTCATCCAGCTCAAAAGGCTTGGTCAGGTAATCGTCAACGCCATACATCAGTCCTTTAACCCTGTCCTCGGAGGCACTCCGGGCCGAGAGAATCAGGATGGGAACCCGCTCGTCTTCAAGCCGTATATTGCGGAGGATGCTGAGCCCGTCAATGCCGGGAAGCATGATGTCCAGAACGACTAGGTCCGGGGCAACATCCTTCCATTTCCTCAGGCCGGAAATTCCCGTCTCGGCAACGTTCACCTCATATCCCTGGAGTTCAAGGTTAAGCTTCAGGGCTTCCGCGATATGGCGGTCATCTTCCACGACGAGTATCCGTTTGGCGAAAGGGTTATCGGTCATAGCCTTTGGCGTGCGCGGCCTTGAAGGATTCTTCAGGCCGTGCCCGGTTCCTGTTCGCCTTCAAGGGGCAGGGTCACGATGAACCGGGTCCCGTGGCCCGGGCCTTCACTTTCGGCCCGGATCTTCCCCTTGTGAATACGCACAATATGTTCCGCCAGGTAGAGGCCAAGACCTGTTCCCGGGGTTGGCGCTATTTCAGGACGATCCACTTGGTAGAATTTTCTGAATATCCTCTTCGTTTCGCTCTTGGCAATACCGATTCCGTTGTCCTGGAATTTCAGGATGGCGTACCCCTGTGCCGCCGCAAAGGTGATATCCATTTCCGGGCGCTCTGACGTGTTGTACTTGATAGCGTTCGTGATGAGATTCATGAGCAGCATTTCGAGCAGCGGGAGGTCCACCCGACAAGGAAAAGTCTGTCGGGACGGATTGTGAAGGCGAATATCGCAACCGCTGAAAATATGGCGGTTCTCCCGGCAGACCCCCTCGACCACCTCGACGAGGTCCGTGGCCACGAAATCGCCCTCGTAGATCTTTCCCTCGATACGGGCCAGGTTGAGGATGCGGCTGATCTGGCCGTTCAGACGTTCCACGTCGCTCAGCATGTACTGGAGGTATTTGATCTGCTGATCACGTGGCAGTTCGTGTTTGGCAAACGTCTCCAGGTACAGCCTGAGTGAGGTGACCGGGGTTTTGAGTTCATGGGTAAAGTTGTTGATGAAGTTATGCTGCAGCCTGTACAGACGGACCGTTCTCACGCTGTAGATAAAGATAATGAGGATCCCTAGGAGGATGAGCGCGACAAGAACCGACAGAACCAGAATGACGATCCAGGTCTGCACTTCGAAAAACTGGCTTGAATCGAGCTGATAGTTCCGGATCAGGCTTTCGAGTCTCGCCCGGACCTCCACGTACCAGTAGATGTACAGCGTCAGTGAAGCGCTCAGGGCAAGAATCGAAAGAACAAAGATGAAGACCGGATGGAAATACCAGCGTGTGTTCTTCATGTCGTGAACCGTGTCCGGATCAGGCGAATGGGGTCCGTGATTCCGGCGTGCAGGATGGCTTGCTTTGTAAAACTTTTGTAAAACCTTGAAATAAGGTGTTTTTCCTCATGCGCCATCCGATAAGATCACGTAAAGGCCGGACCGAACAGGCCGGATACTCAACGCCCCCGACAGTCTTTCCTTCCGCGGGCTGACAAAGGAGAAACACATTTGATTTCTGCACATCCAGTCCACCCCTCCGGAACCCGGGCGCGGGTTCTCTTGAGCAGCGTCTTTGGTCCGTACGCGCAAGACGACGATTACGGCAGCCGGAAGATCAACCCAATGGAACTGTATCACAACCAGGTTACACGTGTTCAGGGCCCTTTTTCGCTCCGGATGTTTCACCGGTCCTTCGGACTGATGATGATACAGGCCAATCTGGAGGCCCCCTGTACCCTCCTGGATTTCCCGGACCGGGACCGCTTTATCGATGAGGTTCGCAAAAACCAGTACGACATCATCGGCATCAGCAGCATCATTCCCAATGTCGGAAAGGTGAAGGAGATGTGCAGGCTCATCCGGGAGTATCAGCCAGGCGCCACGATTGTGGTGGGCGGCCATGTCACCAACCTGGGAGGCATCGAAAAGACGATTGACGCCGATTATATCGTGCGGGGCGACGGGATCCGTTGGTTCCGCAAATTCCTGGGTCAGGATGAGACCACACCGGTTAAGCACCCGATGGTCTACTCGGCCCACAGCACCCGAATCCTGGGACAGGATCTTTCGGACAACCCCGGGGATACCGCGGCGATTGTGATTCCCTCAGTAGGCTGCCCCATGGGCTGTAACTTCTGTTCCACTTCAGCCCTCTTTGGCGGAAAGGGAAACTTCATTAACTTCTACGAAACCGGTGATGAACTGTTTGCGATCATGCTTCAGATGGAGGAGAACCTCAAGGCCCGGACCTTTTTCATCATGGACGAGAACTTCCTCCTGCACCGCACCCGGGCCCTCCGCCTGCTGGAACTGATGCAGGCGCACAAAAAGAGTTGGGCCCTGAACGTATTTAGTTCGGCACGGGTTCTTCGCTCCTATACCATCGAGCAATTGGTCGGGCTGGGCATCATCTGGGTCTGGATGGGATTGGAAGGCCAAGACAGCGACTACCGGAAACTTTCGGGTGTGGATACCCGTGAACTGGTCACAGAGTTCCAGTCCCACGGCATCCGGGTGCTGGGTTCCTCCATCATCGGACTCGAGAGCCATACCGCGGAAACCATCGAGCAGGCCGTGGAATTTTCGGTGAGCCATTGCACTGATTTTCACCAGTTCATGCTTTACACCCCCCTGCCGGGAACCCCCCTGTATGAGAAACACAGGAAGGACGGCTCCCTTCTGGCGCCGGCCGAGTTCTCCCCGGCAGACGCCCATGGCCAGTTTCGTTTTAACTTCCGTCACAGGGCGATTCCCAAGGGACAGGAAGAGCACCTGATCCTTCAGGCCTTCCAGAAGGACTTTGAACGGAACGGACCCAGCCTCCTGAGGCTCATGCGAACGATGTTCAAAGGATGGATGCGCTACAGAAACCACCCGGACAGCAGGGTCCGCACGCGTTACGCCAACGACGTCCGACCGCTCAGGACGTCCTACGCCGGTGCGCTCTGGGCCATGCGCAAATGGTACCGGGACAACAAAGGGTTGGAAAGGGAGGTACGGCAGCTTCTGCGCGAGGTGACGAACGAATTCGGGTGGCGAACACGGGCCTTTGCCACCATCTCGGGGCCGATCATCTACCAGACGATGAAGAACGAGCAGAAGAGGCTCGCCAAAGGATGGACCCTGGAGCCCAAGTCCTTTTTCGAAAAGAATGCCGCGGCCCTGGCTCTTGAAATGGGAAACCTTGCACGGCTCCGCCGTTCGGTGCTGCCCGTGCTTCCGGAGGCCGCCTGGAATTTCGGCTGTACCTCTTCGAGCGCTTCCACCGGCTAGGGCGCGGTCTCGGCTTCCTGTTCAAGCACGATGGTTTCTCCGTGCCTCAGCACGAGAAAATCCCCGGCAGGCACGTTCTTTTCGTTCATAGCCGTCCGTAAGCGTCGAGGAGGTTCATCCAGGGGTTCATCCGTGAGAACAAACGTACCCCAGTGCATGGCCACGGATTTTCGGGAACGGACGTCCTGATGAACCATGACGGATTCTTCCGGATTCATGTGATGATTCTTCATGAACCATCGGGGTTCATAAGCCCCGATGGGGATGGCGGACAGGTCAAAGGGGCCCAGACGCTCGCCGATCTCCCTGAAGTGCGGCCCATAGCCTGAGTCCCCGACAAAGAGGAACCGGAAACCTTCCACTTCCACGACCCAACCCGCCCATAACGTGCCATTCCGGCTGAACGGCGTGCGTTTGCTCCAATGCTGCATCGGAACCGCCGTAACCTTCAGCTTGCCGTCGGTGGACGACGATTCCCACCAGTCCAGTTCCACGACCCGGGTAATCCCGCGCTCCTCGAACCAGTGCCTGAAACCCAGCGGCACATAATAAACCGTCGTTTCCGCCGTGGGTCGTTCGGCCAGCCTGCGTATGGTTTCGTCGTCAAGCGAGTCGTAATGGTCATGAGACAGAAGAACCGCATCGATCGGTGGAAGGTCTTCCAGCGCAAGGCCCGGGGGCGCGGCCCGCTTGGGTCCGGCCCACTGGACGGGTGAAGCCCTTTCTGAAAAATGAGGGTCCGTAAGAATATTCCTGCCCCTGATCTGGAGAAGAAGGGTCGCATGGCCGATCCACGTGAGAGTCGTCTTCTCCCGGTTGCTGCGAAGAAACTCGGAGTCGTTTTCTGCCATCGGAAACTGATACGCGTCCGCCGAAGGGATATTTTTCCAGAGCGCCTCCCACCGCCATTTGAGAAGGCTCCCGAGCCCCTTCGTATCGTTGGTGGAACTGTTCCGATAGCCTGAAGCGGTGTGGTGCGAAGGCACGGTCGTCACAAGGTCTCCTCCCTCTGACGGGCTCGAGCAGAGTACGCCCCACAGAAACAGCCCGGCCACGAGTTGTGTAACCCTCAATTTCGCATGGCAAAGCATGCCAGGGACTCCTTAATGTCCATCCTAACCCCATACCGGCAAAGCCGGAAATCCTGCAGATCGCCGCGGCTCCCCCCGCGTTGACATTCGGCCGAAAGGGCTCGTTCATCATTTCAGAAGGCCTGCCGGCGCGGGTCCTGCCCCGGCCGTCAGGGACGGCGTGTCATGAAAGTATCGGTCCCGCAGGAAACGATAGAAAAGACCTTGGCCGAGTACGGCGTCTCCCAGAACCAGGCGGTGAAAGCCTGCCTCGATTTTGCCGCAAGACCGGAGCCCGGGTCCTGGTCAGCATTTGGGAGGGAATTCTCACCCTATTTCATGTTGAACTGCGGGGGTCCCGCGTGACAGAACTGGTCATGGATGGCCTTCGCACAACGCCTCGAACATTGACGTCCGGCGCGGGTCCTGCCCGCATCTGCCTCCGGCTACGGCGGGGCGTCGGCTTCAGGTTCTGCGTTTGCCGAGTTCTTTCGCCGCCCGTTTATGGCCGAAGGCTATCATTTCGTTGGCCCGATAGAATTCGAACAGACCGCAGGCGTTTGCCGGAATTTCAATCAGGACATCCGGCGTATAGGCCGCCAGCTTGAATCGGGCAATGGTGTTGCCCATGGACTCGATGGAACGCGTGATGACGTCAAAGATATTGATATCCTCCGTTTCCTCGTCCGGGCCAAGCCTTTCCTGAATGCTCTCGATGAACCCCCTGATCGCAACCCGGTATCCTTTTCCGCCTCTACCCCCGGAGACGGCTCTCCCGGCTTCTTCTGTAAGAGTTTCTTCTTTGCCGCTCAGGCTCACAGCAACAGTCAGATTCGTCATGTCGTTCAGGGTGGGCGCAATGGGAACAGGATTCAGAACGCCCCCGTCCACGAGAAGCCGACCTTCGTATCTCACAGGCGTAAATATCGATGGAATCGCAATCGACGCATGAATGGCTGAAAACAGCGATCCCTTGTTCAGCCAGACCTCCCGGCCTCCGTCTAGGTCTGTAGCCACCGCCGTAAAGGACAAAGGAAGGTCCTCTATCTGGATATCCCCAAGCATGTCCTTCAGAACGTGAATAATCCGGTCGCCGCTGAAGATTCCGGAACTGCTGTACGCGAAATCAAGCAGTCTGAGTACGTCCCTCTTTCTGAGGGCGCCCACCCAGTCTGCATAGGTATCCAGTTTTCCTGCCGCATAGATTCCTCCTACCAGGGCGCCTATGGATGAGCCGGAAATCGAGCGGATCTCGTAACCGTTCTCCGTCATCCATCGGATGACCCCGATATGGGCAAGCCCCCTCGCTCCCCCACTTCCCAGAACAAGGGAAACGGCTTTGTCCGCCTTCTTCTTCGTCATCGCACCCTTCTTGTCTCTAACCGCAACCCAGGGGCCAGCGGGAATTTCTCCTCAGGAAGAATCATATCGCGGTTTTCCCTTGAGAACCATGGTGCCATGCAGGCATGACGGACGGTAACCAGCAGGCGGGGCGTGTGCGCCTTCACGTTCAAGGGGAACAGGGACGGTACTGGACGTCAAGGATCGTGAAGGCCGCTTCGCCTTTGGGTCTCTGGACGAGGACTTCATCCCCCTCGGTCCTGCCCAGGAGGGCCCGGGCCATGGGGGAGTCCACACTGATCAGCCCCGAGGCCGAATCAAACTCGTCCGGCCCCACAATGCGGTAGGTATACTCCGTCCCCTCTTCATCCTCGAGCCTGACCCAGGCGCCAAAATAGATTCGGGAGGGATCGGTTGGAACGGTATCCACAACGGTTACGTTCTCCAGGCGGTTGGTCAGGTGACGGATGCGCGCATCAATCTCCCGAAGCTGTTTCTTCCGGTAGATATATTCAGCATTCTCCGAGCGGTCCCCTTCTGCCGCGGCCGCCGCCAGGGCGGCCACCACCTCAGGGCGCTTCGACCGCCAGAGATGGTCAAACTCTTCGTGAAGACGCTTGCGCCCCTCGGGGGTAATGTACTTGGAGCCGGGCTTTTGAGGGGTCCGCTGGCGACTCATGGCTCACGGTCTTCGGGTACAAGGGTGAAGAGATGGATGAGATCGTCCGGGATCATTCGCGGCCGGCCCGTCCCGGCGTCCACGTATACCCAGTCCGTCCTTCCTTCGGCCAGAACGGTCCCGTCGGAATCCCGAAGGAAGCGGTACTTCCTGAGGGACCGCACCTTTCGGCAGTTGGAAACCCAGGTCAGGACCGTGATCGCATCGTTCAGAAATGCGGGGTGAAAATATTCGATGCCGTGGGTCCGTACCACCCACGTGGCGCCCCTCGCCTCCGTGGACCGGGTGCAGCCCACTTCCTTCGAATGCGCCACGGCGGCATCCTGCATCCATTGAACGAACCAGATATTACTCGCATGCCCATTGGCATCAATGGCCTCTCCCGGCACGGTAAGCGTATATCGATAGATGTCCTTCATGGCCATCTCATAATATCAGGACACCCCGGGGTCCGGTTGGAGGAAACGGTTCCGGGTGAACGATACCAGCCGCATGAATGCGGAAAAGGAGGCGGGCCCAATACTCTCCCCGGGTCAACGTTTAAGGGCCAGAACCGCCAGGAGACCGCAGAAGGCAAACCCCGCCAGGGCCACGACGGTCCCTGTTAGCCCCAGGCCGGAACCGTGGTCTACCCACCAGTAGGCAACGACCGCCAGAATCCCGGATGCGCCCGGAAGCAACTGGATCCGAAGGCGGTCCCACCCGTGCCTCCAGAGGGTCCATCCGGCCAGGATAAGGGCCAGCCCGATGGGCAGCATGAGAATCCCGCCAACAAAACCAAACAGGGCCAGGTCCCCATGCCCTTCCGACGGGACAAGCGCCCCAACCATCAGGAACCCGCAGATCGCTGTCAGGACAACACCGCAAAGGGCCTCGAAGTATCCTATCAATCGTGACGAAACGATGGTGCACCTCCCGGCACGGTTCCTCTCCGGCCTCCCTGCCAAGCTCGACCGTGATTCAGGGCCAACCTCTACGTACGTTCCCGAAGGCTACCGGGCCGACGGCAGGTCCGGGTCGTCTATATCCTCAGGATAAAGCCATCTCTCCGATGAAAATCCGGTTCCCGGCCCGGATGCGTCAGGGCCCAGTAGCTGTTGGTTCCGCATACAGAGCGGACAACCGCGCTGAGGCCCACGGTCAAGGCTCGCGTCGCAAGGTGGATCCAGCCCAGGTCCATTTCCGTCTCAAACGTCAGCACACGGTCGGACTGACTCGAGGAACATTGAAATTCCTGTATGGAAGCTTCTTCGCGCCTATCGTCCCGGTACGATGAAAACCGGTAGACGTTCCAGTGCCCGGACGGGGAAAGGTTGAATTCCCAATAGGGTGCTTCCTCAGGTTCCGCCAGATAGAGTTCCAGACAGGTTTCCCTCCAGAGATTATCTAGACGGCGAGGTCTTTTGGCGAGTTCAGGGATGATGATGGAACTCAGGTCTCCCTCCATCCGGTAAGCGAGGCCCAGCCTGGTATCCTGTCGAAGCAGGGTTGCCGTGATGCAAAGGTCCATTCCCTGGCCAGAGGAGGGGAACGGGACGAGTGGGCGGATAACGGAGTTCATGTAAGCGCCCGGATAACGGCCCGAAAGTCCCGCTCTTGTTTTTCGATACTCTCGACAAGTCGAAACTGTATCAAAGCGCGCCTCAGATTCTGCTCAGGGTGCCTCGTTCTGAAATAAACGTTACCCTCCAGGTAATCCGTGAAGAACCTGAGGCCAAGCTCGAAGGCGATCAGGCGGACCGAGTCATAGATATAACCATAATCCGTCTGGGTCAGAAACGGGCGGGCCACTGAAAGATAGCCCTGAAGCATGGCCCCGGCCATGTCCACATCAAAGCGGGGCCGGACCCCCGACAACGATTCCTCACCAGAGGGATTGCAACCCGAGCGGAGGCAGTCACCAATATCGTAATGAATCAGCCCAGGTTTAACGGTATCCAGGTCGATAAGACTTACCGCCTTCCCGTCCTTGAGGTCAATCAGAATGTTGTTGCATTTGGGGTCCCCGTGGATAGGCCGGAGAAGAAGTTGCCCTTCGGCCCTGCCCCTCTCAAGAATGTCCGCCCCCGACTCCCGTTCCCGGATGAATTGGAGCGCGTAGCGAACATCGGGCGTATCCGGTGCATCCCGCTCAGCCAGAACCCGCTGGTAGTGCCTCAGGTAGC
>QJVM01000177.1 GCA_003235715.1 Nitrospirota bacterium | reverse complement strand
AAGACCTCGGAACGGAACGGGCCAGTGGTTCGTCTCCTCCTCGTGACGGAAGACGAGGAACTCATGGTGATCGCCAACAGTGGCAAGATGCTGAGAACCCGGGCCTCGGACGTGAGCATCATCAGCCGAAACACGCAAGGGGTGCGGATCATGGACCTGGACGGGGAAGACCGGGTCGTGAGCGTGGATGCCTTCGGGGCCTGGGACCTGAACGGAGACGACGGGGACGATGAGGACGCGGGAGAAGCCGAGTCCGAGGACAGTCCCGAGGAGTCGTAAGAGGAGTTTCTGATGCTGGACATCCGATTCGTGCGGGAGAACCTGGATGCGGTTCAGCAGGCTCTCCGAAACCGGGGAACCTCTCTCGAGGTGCTGGAGGGTTTCCTCGAGCTGGAAAAGGATCGGAGGCGTCTCATCGCCGAGACCGATGACCTTCGGAACCGCCGAAACGTCCTGTCCAAGGAAGTCGGGAAGCTCAAGGGAAAGGGCGAATCCGCGGAGGCCCTCATGGCCGAGGTCCGGGGCTTCGGGGACAAGCTCAAGGAGCTGGAGACGTCGCTCAACCTCATCGAGGATAAGGTCAGGCTCACGCTTCTGGGGATTCCCAACATTCCCCACCCCACGGTGCCGGTGGGGCCCGACGAAACGGCCAACCGCGAGGAGCGGAAGGTGGGCACGCCCCGCCGCTTCGATTTCCAACCCCTGAACCACTGGGATATCGCCGAGAACCTCGATATCATTGATTTCGAGCGGGCCACCAAGATCGCCGGCGCCCGGTTCGCGCTCTACAAAGGGCTCGGCGCCCGGCTGGAACGTTCCCTGATCAACTTCATGCTCGATGTCCACACGCGCGAGCATGGTTACACCGAAACCTTTCCGCCGGTTCTTGTGAACTCCGATTCCATGACCGGGACCGGGCAGCTGCCCAAGTTCCGGGAGGATCTTTTCAAGGTCGAAGGCACCGACCTCTGGCTCATTCCCACGGCCGAAGTGCCGGTGACCAACATCTTCAGGGACGAGGTGCTGGAGGAAAAGGACCTGCCCCGTTATTTCACCGCCTATACGCCCTGCTTCAGGGCCGAGGCCGGCTCCCATGGCAAGGACACCCGGGGCCTCATCCGCCAGCACCAGTTCAACAAGGTGGAACTCGTGAAGTTCACCACGCCGGAGAAGTCGGAAGAGGAACTCGAAAAACTGACAGCCAATGCGGAAGAGATTCTGAAACGCCTGGACCTGCCATACCGGGTCATCACCTTATGTACCGGCGACATGGGGTTTTCCGCGGCCAAGACCTACGATCTAGAGGTCTGGCTTCCCGGCCAGGACAAGTACCGGGAGATCTCCTCGTGCTCCAATTTCTCCGATTATCAGGCCCGGCGCGCGGCCATCCGTTACCGGCCCGAGGGACGGAAGAAGAACGAATTCGTCCACACGCTGAACGGGTCGGGTCTGGCCGTGGGCCGCACGCTGGTGGCCATCCTCGAGAACTATCAGCAGGCTGATGGTTCTGTTATAATACCCGAGCCTATACGGCCGTATATGGGCGTGGACCGAATCGCGAAGGCTTGAGCCAGTCTTCGTGATTTCTTTTCAGGAGGCCGTTGCTGATCCGGAGGAGTGGCCGAGTGGTTTAAGGCGGCGGTCTTGAAAACCGTTGTGGGGGCAACTTCACCGTGGGTTCAAATCCTACCTCCTCCGCCATGACTGGGATAGCCGAAAGGCTTTGTGACACATTGACATTTATTTTCCGGAGAGGTGGCCGAGAGGCTGAAGGCAACGGTTTGCTAAACCGTCGTAGGGGTCACACTCTACCCAGGGTTCGAATCCCTGCCTCTCCGCCATTTTCGTTTGTCCGGCCGGATGGGGGGAACGCTTTCCTTCTTCCTGCCGCGTGCAGGCCACGCGCCCGTAGCTCAGCTGGATAGAGCAACAGACTACGAATCTGTAGGTCGGGGGTTCGAATCTCTCCGGGCGCGCCATATATCAGGGGGTTGCGAAGGTATCGCAACCCCCTGAGCTTTTCGAAGTCCGCGATCCCTCTTCTCAAAAGCCCTCTCGAAGACCCGAAAGTCGTGGCCCAACCCGGAAGGGTCCTTTTGAAACAGGCATTGCAGACCTTTTTCACCTAAAATATCAGAGCGGCACGGGACCAACGGCCGGGACGGTCAGGGCCGAACCCTTCAGGCCCACAAGGGGCCGGACAAAAGCTCTCAAAACCAGACACAGGCGCGTCAGGGTATGCATGCTCCTTATGACCACACTGCCGAAACGGTAAAGACCCGGGTCTCCGACGATATGAAGAGCGGCCGGGTGATTCTGGCCGTGCTCGCCTTCTGGACGTTCAGCGCCTGTTTTTCCCTGGGCTGGAATATTCTTCAGGACTATCACCAGCTGCAGGATATTGCCATTGCCGAGGCCCGGTCACATCTGAAGAAGGACATGGCTTTCCGCCTCTGGATCTCCTACCACGGCGGCGTCTACGCACCGGTGAGCGAGCATACGGTCCCGGACCCTGATCTCCAGTTCCTTCCGGACCGGGATGTCGAAACCGCCAACGGAACCCGGCTCACCCTCATCCATCCGGTAAGCGGCGCCCGGCAGATCAATGCGTATTTCAGTGCGCCCTTTGACGTGACCAGCCGCACGGTCAGTCTTCACCCGCAGTATCCGGGCGATGAACCGGATGCCTGGGAAAGCGAGTCCCTTCACGCCTTTGATGCCGGCCAGACCGAAGCGTCGGAATTCACCGAAATGGACGGTCAACCCGTTCTTCGTTATCTGCAGCCGGCCTATGCCGAGGAGCACTGCCTGAAGTGTCATGCCCAGGAAGGTTTCAAAGCCGGCGACATATTGGGCGCCGTGGGGATCCGCGTCCCCCTGGCCCCCCGCCTCATGCTGATGCATCAGCACATGTACAAGGAAATAGCGGCTCACGGCGGTTTGTGGCTCGTGGGGCTCTTCGGTATCCGGTTCGGCTCAAGGCGATTCCGCGTCTGGCTCCGTTTCCGGAGAAAGGCGGAGGGCCAGCTGCGCGAACGAGAGGCCCTTTTCCGGGGCCTTTCAGAGCAGTCGCCCAACATGATCTTCATCTCGCTTTACGGAACGGTGGTCTATGCCAATGAGAAGTTCGCGGAGGTCATGGGCTGCCAGCCCGAGGACCTGTCCATGCTCCGCGTGGACATCTGGCAGCTCCTGTCCGAAGAATCCCGGGGCCCGGTCTCCGAATACTTCAAGCAGCAGCTCAGCGGACCCGAAACCGCGCCCATGGAATGCACGCTGGTCACGGCCCGGGGCGAGGAGATCGAGGGCATCATGGCCGCCACCCCGATCCAGTTCAAGGGGAGAAAAGCCATTCTCGGCACCATCACGGACATTACGAACCGCAAGGAGATGGAAGCCAGCATCTCAGCCTCCCTTCGTGAGAAGGAAGTCCTGCTCCAGGAGGTCCATCACCGGGTCAAGAACAACCTGCAGGTGATCTCCAGTCTTCTCAGTCTGCAGGCCCATACCGTCTCGAACCCGGCCGTGCTCGAAGTCTTCAAGGAGAGTGAACGGCGGATCCGATCCATGGCGGCGGTGCACGAGCAGCTCTATCGTTCCGGAAACCTTTCGTCCATCGATGCGGCCGCGTACATTCACAGCGTGGTCGAGGACGTCTACGGTTCCTATAACAGCAAC
>QJVM01000047.1 GCA_003235715.1 Nitrospirota bacterium | reverse complement strand
TTGGCCTGGAATGGGGCGGGACAGCGCCTCTCTTCGTGCTTGTCTTTATCGCGGTCTGGGGGCTTGTGGCCGCATCCTGGCTCAAGACCGTGGGACAGGACGCACGAGGATAAGGAGACCACCACGAGAGCCGTTTAAACATTGCCAACAGACGAAGCCCCGATCTCCGGAGAGAGCGGGGCTTTTTTTCAGGCGATGGGCGGTTGCTGCGCGGTACCGGCGTTACTTTTCGTCCGAGGACTTCTTTTTGAACGCGCCCTTGGCCATGGCATAGGGCAGTCCAATGATCAAGGCCCAGTTTCCGATGTCCACGAGCGGAATGAGCCCGATCCAGGTCTTCGGCGTAAAAGGATAGAGGGGGTAGGCCACCAGGCCGGCCAGAATGAAAGACACGAGGGGCACCGTTGAATGGTGTCTGTCTATGCCCTTTTGCTTGTTGCGTTCGCTGGCGATGAGAGACCACCAGTTCATCCCGACAAAGTACAGGGCGACAATTATTGCTATGATGGCCAGGATGGCGCGAAGGGTGGTCATATTGTTTCTCTGCCCAAACCCTGAACTCAGTGGTTAACTGCCCAGGGCTTTACCGCGCCGGAGAAGCACGCCTCCGTCCCGGTGGCTGAAGTGTGGGGCGGGTAACATTTCAATGCTCCCCGCGTACCAGGGTCTTCGTTGCCGTATCAGTATATTGAAATTCCTTATCCGTAATCCATTGAAAGTCGCCCTGGGGATATCCATTTGTATATCCGGTCAATCTTTCAGAAGTACAGTCAAGGATTACAACTGAATGCCCTTCACCTGGACGAATATCCACCCAGTCAATTTCCGAGCCCACAAGAGCTATATATCGGCCCGAGGGCGAGAAGACGGCCTGGATAATCCCGTCTGAGCCCGGCGCATAAATCACTTTGCCGTTCTTTATCACGGTATACCTCGGGTACTCCCCTGCAGTGGAGCGGACCCTGCATTCGGAAGACGGGTGGGTAATGTTTCTTGCTTCCTGGGGATCAGCGCCTGCGGGTGTGACGGTTATGGTCCATATCCATACCATCAGAAGTATCTTGAGCGCGTTCATAGAACTAGTCTGATCCATGCGTTACGAACGTCCGGCTTGAGCCGCGACCCGCTGGATGTGAACCGTGGCCACAGGCCGACGAGCAACCGCCAGCCGCTGAAGATCCTGTCAATCGTTGTGTAAACCGAAGGGTCATACCCCGTCGAAGAAGTCAACGACTCCGCTCTCAAGCGAGTACTCGGCTCCGATGATTCGAAGCCCCTCGTTTTCGATCAAGTGTTCGAGCACTTCCGAACCGTGTCGCAAATGGTTAGCCGAGGCCCGGATATTGGCCCGAACGGCTTGCCGCACCAGATCATCCGGACGACGAGCGAGTTCTGTCGACAGCAGCGGTTCCACAGATGGTCGGATTCGGTCGACGATGGAACGAAGGTTCCGCGACTGGTTCTCAGACGGCCGGCCCAGTTCGTCCAGGGTGGTCAGAATGGCCCCGCAATTGGAATGACCCAGCACCACCACGAGTCGGGTACCGAACCGCCCTGCGGCGAACTCGACACTGCCGACTTGAGAAGGCGCGACGATATTTCCAGCGACCCGGATGACAAACAGGTCACCCAGACCTTGATCGAAGACGATCTCCGCCGGCACGCGTGAGTCCGAACATCCCAGTATGATGGCGAACGGCTCCTGGCCGGCCGCCACCTCGCGGCGGCGCATCGGGTCTGTGAGCGTGTCGGGACTGCGCACGCCGGCTATGAAACGGCCGTTTCCTTCCCGAAGGAGCTCGAGTGCCTCTATCGCTGAGATCATCGACGCACGTCCTCTGCCTGCTAACGCCTGCCCTGGCCTTCGGGCTTGCGAGATCCTTCATAGGCGCGGGGACCGAGACGGTCTCCGGCGGCCCTGTTAACCACCGTTCGGTTTCTCCAGATTCAACGTAAACGCAATCCTGTTTCCGAAGAAGCTGTGCTCATGGAACCCTACTTCACCCGCCAGCCGCAACACTGTCTTCCGGCTCTGGAAGTGAGGATCAAACACCAACTCGGTTACGGACAATATGCCGCCCGGCTTCAATGCCTCAAATATCTCTTCAAGCGCTGCTTTTCGATCTGGAATCTCACCGAGAACTGTCACCAATAGCGCGCGGTCAAACTGACTGTGTCCCAGTTTACCATCACCGGCAGCGGCGTGGATAAATTCAATATTCGCCAGATGTGCGGCTTGCGCTCTTTCCCTGGCACGGGCAAGCATTCCCGCCTGGATATCCACCGCAACCACTTGACCTTCGTTCCCCAAGTGCTTGGCAACCGGCACGCTTACCCTTCCGGGACCACAGCCAAAATCCAGTACTTTCATTCCTGGCCCAAGGTCAAGGTGTTCGACGATGGATGCGGCCCTATTTGTTCTTGTGAACGGATTATCGAGTTCCACAAGCCAGCGCAACCATACCGGGCAAGGGACCGTGTGTCGACGTGAAACGAAGCGCCACACCATGGCAACGACGACAAAGATGGCGGCCGTGCCGAGCAGTGTCCAAAGAATCTGTTTGATCATGGTCGATGAGGGCTCCGGGCGTTATGGCTAACGCCTGCACTCTACGGCCTGTCGGGCGCAGGGAACGAACGGCTTCCAAATGACGGCTCGGGATGAGGCCCTCATGCTCGTAGCAGAAATGGCAAGGCCACCAGTATAACCCCGCCCACTATAAGCCAATACGGATTGGACAAAACATAGGGCAAAACAAAAAGGGCGATACCTGTCAGTAGCGGAACGATGGCCCTCTGCTTTTTCCCGTAGGTAAAAAAGCCCAGGCCGACCGCCCCAAACAGCACTCCCCATATAAGTAGAGATGTATCTTCCATTTCCAGACGACCTTCTGCCCTATGCCGGTAAGGGTCACGCCCCGGTAAAGCGCCTGCCTCGGCGTGCCCCATAAATATGGAACCAGCACGCGGTCCTGCGCCCGTACGACTGAAACATCCGGTTAGGCCGGGGTCTCATTCTGCCCGGTTCTCGGGCAGTTGCGTAAAACCCATGCCAAGCGCTGCCCCCAGATCAGAGCCCGAGATTTCGTAGATATTGATTTGGCCGGTTGGCTCACCACAGAGGGCAACCCCCTCACGGCCATCGTAACCCTTTCTGCTGGAAAGGATTGCCATTCCCGCGGCCGATAACTCAAGCGCGATCTCATCGGTGCTTGCTTCGGTATCGGGCATGCAATGCCTGGTTCCATCCAATTTGTAGACGAAGACGGTGGGGTCCGAGGACGTGCCCGCAGCTTGAACACAGTAAGGCGAATTAAGAAGTCCCAGACAAAGAGCTAATATGTAAGTCAGACGCGTCATTTGCGGTGGCCCCGCCTCAAACCACGTGCCTCGCCCCCCCACCTACGGGCGTCTGCCATTGCGACATCACGTGCACTACGCCAAGATGACACGTAATGTTCAGATGGGCTTGGCCCCGCCTGCATCCCAGTGTTCGACGTTGATCCCCTTCACCAAAAGCCATAGACCTATAATGATTTCAAACAACCCTCCCGGCGCATATAACAGCATTCTAATTGATTCTGGCAGGTTGGGGACAAGAATGCTTGTCATGGCAAGTGCTAGCATAGACAAATATGTGAACATCCCCCAGGTAGATAATAGCCTGGGAATGTACTTCGATTTGAA
>QJVM01000171.1 GCA_003235715.1 Nitrospirota bacterium | reverse complement strand
CCGATCAAGGTGGCCGTTCCCCCGATGTTGGACGCCAACGCTTCCGCCACCAGGAAGGGAATCGGGTCCAGCTCAAGGGCATCGGCGATGAACAGGGTTACGGGAGCAATCAATAGGACGGTGGTCACGTTATCCAGGAGGGCACTCAGGATTGCGGTGACAATGGAAAAGATCACGAGGATTCGCATGGGTTCGCCCCGTCCCAGTTTTGCGCTCTTGATGGCGATAAACTCAAAGAATCCCGTGGGCTTCATAAGGTTGATGATGGTCATCATGGAGATCAGAAGAAAGATTACGTTCCAGTCAACACCAAATTGTTCCACGTGAAAGGCTTCATGCTGCTGCAAGATTTTTAGAGTGAGCACGATGCCGGCCCCAAACAGGGCGACGATCGTCTTGTGCACCTTTTCAAGGATGATCAGGGCATATACAGCGAGAAAGACCCCCGTTGCCGTCCAGAACGTGCCATCCATGACAAAGGGTGCCGATTGGGACACCGCTTCGTGATTCATTCTTCTCCTTCTTCTCCATCGAACAAGGCCTTTACAATGGCGTAATGAAGGTCGCGGACATAGACCATCCCCGCCGGTCTGCGGTCGGCGTCGATCACGGGTAATCGCCAAAGATTATTCTTCACAATGAGACGGGCACATTCCATTACCGGCGTATCGGGGGTGACGCTCGTGACTTTGGTGGACATGATTTCGGAAACCTTCTTATGGGCCACCTTGCGCGCCATTTCTTCGAACATCCCCGGCCACGCGAATTCGCCAACCGCACAATGACTCATATAGGAGGGCATCAGGGCATTAAGGATATCCTTTATGGCGACCATCCCTGCAACCCGGCCCTCCTGGTCGATCACGATCATGCCCTTTACCCCGTACCATCCCGGCTTTCTTGTGGCGACCCGCATTTCGTTGACCGCCTCTTTGAGTGTGCTCTCGGGCGAAAGCGTATGAGTGATCGGCTCCATGATGTCTCTGGCCCTGATGATAACCACCGTATCCTCCCTTGGTTCGTCGCATCAATCGCCCGCACAGCGGGCATACCTGTAAAGCACGAGAGCGGCTATGTTACGCCCACCCAAAATGTCAAGTCAAATCTCATTCCCTCCATTTTTCAGGGGAGCGAGAGCGCCCTCGCCGGCTCGGGGTCGCCCGCTGACAGAAGAGTTACGGTAGAATATCCTCGGCGGGATAATGGGGCGACCGAAGGTTCGGTTCCCTGTCCAGCGGCAGCTGGCCTATACAGTAAGGATTGCAGAAGCCTGTCACATCCAGGGGATACACTGCCGATGCGATACGTCTTTACGTTCATCTTGATGTACGGATTCTGGGTCCTGCTGTCGGGCAAATTCGATACGTTCCACCTGGCCCTCGGGTTTCTTTCCAGTCTGCTCGTTTCCTTCATTTCCTCGGACCTTCTCTTTGCGGATACGCGTGTCGGGGGTCGCATGCGTGAATTGATTCGTTTCATCGCGTTTATCCCGTGGATATTGAAGGAAATATTCCTCGCGGCAACGCATGTGGCCCTTATCGCGCTTGAACCGAATATGGCCACCCTGGAACCGCGCCTGGTGAGGTTTCGGACGCGTCTCAAGCGGGAGATCTCCAAGGTCGTCTTCGCCAATGCGATCACGTTGACCCCCGGGACGATCACCATCCGAATCTCAGGCGACGAGTTTATCGTGCATGCCCTGACCCGCAAAACCGCCGGATCCCTCCCGGGAGAGATGGAAGAGAGAATTGGACGTATTTTTGGAGAGTTTTAACGATGCCGGATTTCTTCGTCACCATGGGCGTGGGGCTTTGTATCTTGATGTTTCTGACCTTGGTCCGGGCCTTTCGCGGACCCACAGCCATCGACCGAATCATTGGGGTCAATGTGATCGGGACGAAAACCACCGTGCTTCTGGTTATTATCGGAATTGTTTATGGTCGGGTGGACATGTTCGTGGATATCTCGCTTGCGTATGCCTTGCTGAATTTTATCGCCACACTGGCCGCGGCTCGATACTTTCAACATCATAAGGAGTTGCGGGAAACGGGGTTTTTTCTCAGGAAAAGGGACAGGCGGTAACCTTTCCGTGAACGCGCTTGCAGGAACATTTGTCGTGCTAGGGTTCTTGTTCTTTATTGGAACAACGCTCGGGCTTCTGCGCTTTCCCGATTTTTATTCGCGAATGCATGCCTCAGGAAAAGGAGATACCATTGGCGCCATATTTATGTTGCTCGGACTGGCCCTCCATAATCTCAGCCCTTTTTCTTGGTCGGGCGTCTTCGTCAGTCTGAAAATCGTCCTGATTCTGATTTTCCTGTTTCTCGCCAATCCCACGGCAACACACGCCATCATCGACGCGGGCTATGAAACAGGAGTAAAACCCTGGACTCGGGAGGACACGCCGTGATCTGGTGTTTTGATTTCATAATCCTGCTGATGCTGGTCACCTGTGCCTTTGCCGCGATATGGTCCAAGGGACTGCTGAGTGCCGGAATGATCCTCAGCGCTTATAGCTTTCTGATGGCCCTTCTGTGGACGGAAATGGGGGCCGTGGATGTGGCGTTTACGGAAGCGGCCGTGGGCGCGGGCGTCAGTACCGTATTTATGATTGCGGTCGTGTATCACACGAGGCGATTTATCCAACCCCGTCGGTATGGGCGGATGTTTTTCAAGTTGATGGGTCTCCTGGCAACCCTTATTTTGGGGGGCCTTTCGCTTTACGCTGCAAGTGATTTTCCCTCCTGGGCGGATCCGTCGGAACCCGCCAGTCTCCATGTCGCTCCCTACTATATCGAGAATACGATCCGGGATACGGCCGTTCCCAACGTGGTGACATCGGTTCTGGCGGATTACCGCGGATTCGATACGATGTTCGAAACGACGGTTATTCTTACCGCCGGTCTCGTGGCCCACGCCGTCCTCCGGCGGCTGGGCCGACGAAGGGACCCCAATCGAAAAACAAATGACGGAAGGCCCGTGGAGGCACATACGAGTATTGTCGTTCAGCGGATTGCCCGTATCATGGTTCCGTTCATACAGCTTTATGCCCTGTACGTGGTGGCGCACGGGCACCATAGCCCCGGTGGCGGGTTTCAGGGGGGGGTCATTCTCGGGGCCAGTTTCATCCTGGTTGGCCTGGCCTACAATATTCAGACGGTACTGGCACGCTTCAGTGAACCGCTTGGGGTGCTTCTGGCCAATACCGGCGTGCTTCTATACGCCGGAATCGGGGTCGCCTGTATGGTGCTCGGGGCTAATTTCCTTGACTACGGCATCCTGAGCCGGGTGCTGCCTGGAACCTCTCCGGTCATGGCGCGTTCCCATGCCATGCTTGGCGTCGAGATCGGAGTGGCCATCGCCGTATCGGCGATCATGGTTTCCATCTATATCAATACGGCCTCGAAAGGGTACCACGACCAGGGCCTGTAGGCCGGTCGGTGCGTTCTGGAGGGAAGGCCATGGAGACCCTTATTGCGAAATATAACTATTGGATATACACCCTCCTCATGATGGTCGGCCTCTATGCCATGCTGGCCAAGAACAACCTTGTCAAAAAGGTTATCGGTATGAGCATCTTCCAGACGGCGATCATCATATTTTATGTGTCCATAGGGGCCAAGGAGGGGGCTACGATTCCCATTCTCATGCACGGCCATGAAGAGAGCATCCTTACGGTGGAGTATGTC
>QJVM01000270.1 GCA_003235715.1 Nitrospirota bacterium | reverse complement strand
TTGAACGTGATCCTCCCTTTCGCAGCGTGGGCATGAATGACAGGGGGCGTGGTGATGGACGTAGACCCGATCCCCCGGCTTGACAGTCGTCACACCGGAACCGACCTCAATAATTATCCCCGAGGGTTCGTGGCCAATGACCAGCGGGGCTTTCTTTTCAATATACCAACGCATGACGTCACCGGAACAAATTCCGCTGGCCATCGTTCGGACGATAGCCTCTCCCGGTCCACAGCGGGGACGGCCGATATCCTCGACCCGCAGGTCCTCATAACTGTAAAGGACGGCCGCCTTCACGAAAGTTCCTTCCTTTCCTGAACCGTTCCAGGGTAAATAACAAACTTGATCCCATCCCCAGAAATCAGCCTCTCCAGCGCGCGGGGAACGTCCTCCAGACCATACTCTCCGGATATAAGCGGGCCAGGGACGACCTTGCCCTCGACTAGGAGCCGTCGCGCTTCGAGCACATCAGCTGGGGTGAAGTGAAAGACGCCCAGTATCGTGATGGCATCATAGTGGAGGCGCCCGGCATCATAGGAAACGAGCGACCCCGGCGCGCAACCGCCAAAGAGAACGAGCGTGCCTCCCTTTCTCACGTACCAGATGGCATCCTGCCAGACCGACGGCTGACCCGTGCATTCAAAGACCATGTCCACACCGTAACCGTCCGTCCAGTTGCGGATAGCGGTTCGAAGATCCCCGCCCTCTTCGGTATCGATGACCCGATCTGCGCCGCACGTAAGGGCCGCCTCCAAACGAGATTTGCGTCTCCCGGCGACGAGCACCTCCATCCCATGCGCCTTGAGTACAAGCAGATGAAGCAGTCCGATGGGGCCCGCTCCAATAACGGCCACCCGTCGGGCCCCCTCAACTCCTGACCGTCGGATCCCGTGAACCACACAGGCCAGGGGTTCGAGGAAGGCCGCCTCTGCGAATGAAATCATGGGGGGTTTTTCGAAAAGATTTTGTCGGACCACGCGTTCCGGAAGAAGCAGATATTCGGCAAACGACCCAAGGACCTTGCTGTCCATGAGGGACTCGCAGAGCTGAAAATCCCTCCGACGGCAGTAAAAACAGTTCCCGCATGGAGCGCTGTGGACTCCCATTACCTCAAGACCCACTGAAAACCCTTCCACGCCGTCTCCCACAGCCGCCACGACCCCGGCGTATTCGTGGCCGAACACGGCCGGCATCGGAATCATCGGATGGCCCCTTCGGAAAGCTTTGACATCCGTACCGCAGGTCAACGCGGCCTCTATCCTCACGAGAACCTCGCCCGGGCCGGGCAACGGTACAGGAATCTGAGCTAGCTGAATCTTTCCCGGTTTAATCAGCAGACAGGCTCTCATGTAAGAGGGCTGCGCCATGAGACGACATTCGGGTGAGACCCCTCTCACTTCTCGGGACGGGTCGGGACCCTCATTCGGCCGCCCACCACCTGTCCGCCCACTGCGGCCGCAACGAAAATGGGGATAAAGGGATAATCAATGCCATAGGAAAGCCGCAGCGCAACGACCAGGGGAATGGAGATATGGATATAGAGAAACCATAACAACGAAAACTTCCGGACCCCCTGCCGGAGGTATCCAAAGGGGAGGTTCGCAACGAAGGCCACCGCAGTTATGACTGCAATGGTGGCCAATTTCTGGCTTTGGGGAGACATAAATAAATTAACCGGATAATTATACCGAAGCGGGCCATAAAAATTATCCTGCGGGTGAGGTTGGTGTATCAGCGGTAGCCAGAATTGCCTGGATAGCCTTCCAGAGTTCGTCCATGCCTCGACCCGTTCGCGAGGATACGAACAAGGACAAGCTGTCGTCACCGGATTTCAGGGTTTTTATCCGCCCCGCAATATCCGCCTGTCGGGCCTTATCCGACTTCGTGAAAACCCGTATAAGGCGGATCCGATGGTGCAAAAGCCACGCCTCCATCTCTTCGTCCGACCTTACCGGGGGAATCGAGGCATCCATCAATAACACCACGCAGGCCAGATTCTTTCGACTCCGGAGGTAGCTTTCGATGAAAATCGGCCATTGGCCCCGTTCTTCCTTGGAACGTCGTGCATAGCCATATCCGGGAAGGTCCACAAGGTGAAACCTGCCGTTCACTCGAAAGAAGTTCAGGGTCCGGGTCTTGCCGGGCGTCGAGCTGACCTTGGCCATAGCCTTCCGTCGGACCAGGCGGTTGATAAGCGATGACTTTCCCACGTTCGAGCGACCTGCGAAAGCCACTTCCGGAAGAAGCGGCTTGGGACAGGCGGCAACCGACGTTGCACTGCCTATGAACTCGACTTGAATAGCCTTCATTGCCAACGTTTGCATCCGGAGGAATGGAAGTTTCCATCAATTCCCCGTGTATTATAAGAAATCGCGTCAGACTTCCGGAGGACTCCTATTCCGGGGTGAGGCCCTGATTTCAGACATGCAGGAGGCACAAATCCTTGCGAATCATCGGTGGCTCAGCCAGGGGCAGACGCATCAAGAGCCCCCCCGGTCATGTGAGGCCCACAGCCGACCGGGTCCGAGAGGCCCTGTTCAGCATCCTTGGTCCCCATGTGCAGGGATGCCGGTTTCTGGACCTTTTTGCCGGGAGCGGAGCCGTCGGACTCGAGGCCTTGAGTCGGGGGGCTCGATGGGTGGATTTTGTGGAGGAAGACCCTGGCCGGGCGACAAACATTCGGAACCACCTGACGGACTTCGGGTGGTCCGAACAGGGACATATACACCGCTTTTCCGCGCGGAGATACCTGGCCCGGGTCCGGGAGTGCTTCGATATCGTATTCGTGGACCCGCCCTATGCCGGCCCCCTGCTTGCAGAAACCGTGAAGCAGATCCTTGCCACGAAGATCCTTGCCGATGATGGTATCCTTGTTCTTGAACACGCGTCTTCGTCACCACCCGAAATAGGCGATTTAGAGACGCACAGTCTCAAGACGTATCGATACGGGGATACCATGCTCTCGGTCTACCGTCCAAGGGAGGTTGAAACGGAAAATGTCCAAGACGCCGGGGATTGATTCATCTATTGGACGCCTTGCCATTCTGCCAGGGACGTTTGACCCCATAACCAATGGACACGTCGATATCCTCGAACGGAGCCGTCTTCTTTTTGAGCGGGTGATTGTGGCTGTCGCCACAAACCTCAAGAAGACTCCGTTGTTTTCGCTCGACGAACGCCTCCGGCTGGTCAGGGAATCCGTCGCCCACCTCGAGGGCGTATCCATCCAGTCCTTTGATGGACTTCTCGTGGACTATGCGCGTCACGTGGGAGGCGTGGCCATCGTCCGCGGGCTCAGAGCCATATCCGATTTCGAGTATGAGCTCCAGATGGCTCTAATGAACCGGCGCATGACAGAGCAGGTGGAAACCGTGTTCATGATGCCCAGCGAAGAGTATTCCTTTCTGACCTCCACCATAATTAAAGAGATAGCCGCCCTGGGCGGGCCACTCACGGGCCTGGTCCCGATGCCGGTTGAACAGGCGCTGCGAAAGAGATTCCGAAATCGGATGGGCCCGTAAGGCACCCAGCGGAGGAGGGCCGGTCGGAATTCCCATACGGGGAACCTCTCCGGGCTTTCGTTGACAACCAATCGAACTTTCCGGTATCATGCGCTGCCAAAACCCGCGCCCAGGTAGCTCAGTCGGTAGAGCAGAGGACTGAAAATCCTCGTGTCGGCGGTTCAATTCCGTCCCTGGGCAC
>QJVM01000052.1 GCA_003235715.1 Nitrospirota bacterium | reverse complement strand
GGTTTCCCTAATTCTTCCGAATCGCCTTGAACTTGCAGCGTGCAAAGCAGGCTCCGCATTTCACGCACACCGTGGTATCGATCCAGTGCGGAAGCTTCTTCTCCCCCGATATGGCTTCAGCAGGGCACACCTTCTTACATACGCCACATCCTTTGCACAGCCCTTCAACGATGGAGAACTCGATCAATGCCTTGCAGACGCCGGCCGGGCATTTCTTCTTGTGGATATGGGCCAGGTACTCGCTTCGGAAATGGCTCATGCTCGTGATGAAGGGATTGGGAGCTGTCCGGCCGAGCCCGCACAGCGAGGAAGCCTTCATCAGGGTACTGAGTTGGTCCAACTTGTCCAGGTCTTCCATCGTACCCCGGCCTTCCGTGATGCGGGTCAGGATCTCGAGCATGCGCTTGGTGCCGATCCGGCAGGGGGTACACTTGCCGCAGGACTCCCGGTGGAGAAACTCGAGAAAGAACCGCGTCACAGACACCATGCAGTCATCCTCATCGAAAACGATCATTCCGCCCGAGCCCACAATGGTTCCCATCTTGTAAAGCGACTCATAATCGAGTCCCATGTCGATCATGGAATGAGGAATGATCCCGCCGGACGGCCCCCCCACCTGGACCGCCTTCATCTCCTTGTCTCCCGCGATTCCGCCTCCGATCCCGTAGACAATCTCCCGGAGGGGCATTCCCATTGGAATTTCCACGAGCCCGTTGTTTCGCACCTTGCCGGAAAGCGTAAACACTTTGGTCCCCTTGCTCGCCTCGGTTCCGATGGAGGCGAACCACTCCGGTCCCATCCCGATAATGAGCGGGATATTGGAGAAGGTTTCCGCGTTGTTGATCACGGTGGGATTTCCCCAGAGTCCCTCCCGCGCAGGAAAGGGAGGGCGAAGCCGGGGCATGGCCCGCTTGCCCTCGATGGACTCCATGAGGGCCGTTTCCTCTCCGCAGATGAAGGCTTCGGTCCCGAAGCGGAACCGAAGGTCAAAGTTGTAACCGCTTCCGAAGATGTTCCGGCCAAAGAAGCCCTTCTGGCGGGCCTGATCGATGGCCTGCTCCAGGCGGCTCACCGCCAGATGATAACGTTCGCGGATATAGATGTATCCTCGTGAGGCGCCCACGGCGTATCCGGCGATGAGCACCCCTTCGATGATCGAATGGGGGTTTCCTTCCGCGAGCGCACGGTTCACCTCGCCCACATTGCATATCACAAACTTGCACTCCACCGGCTCGTTCCGGCAGATGGCCCACTTCTGTCCGGTCAGGTAGCCACTTCCGCCCCGGCCCCGGAGTCCGGAACGCTGGACACGGTCAATCACCTCGTCAGGCGACAGGGACGTGATGGCCTTCCGCGCCGCGCGGTAGCCGTTCATCCTGATATAGTCATCGATATCTTCCGGGTCGATCTGTCCGCACGGGCCAAGGACAATCTTGTACTGTTTTTGATGAAAGGCTTCATAATCGGGGCCAACCATCCATTCCGTGACAGGCTGTCCCCCCACGAGATGCTCTTCCACGATCCGGGGAACCATGTCCGGTTTCACCGCCTGATAGGTCGTCTTCATCCCGTCCATCATGACATCCACCAGCACGTCCTTGGAGCAGAAACCCCTGCATCCGACCTTCCGGGTATGGCAGCGCCGTTCCACGGACACGTCCGCCATGACCGCGCTTGCATGTTCCCTGAACAGGCGGAGAATGTCCTCCCCCCCCGCAGCCTTCCCCGAGGTGCCCAAGCAGACCTTGACCTGGATCTCTTTCATCGCCGGATCAGGTTTCCCCTTCCGGGGCAGGGGAACGGTGCTCCTCTATGAGGGCCGAGATTTTCCGTGGGTCCACATCGCCGTATACACGGTCGTTCAGGATGGCCACGGGCGCGATGTTGCAGGCCCCGATACAGGTGGCCTCCTGAAGGGTGAAACTGAGGTCAGAACTGGTGTCCTCACCGGGTGGCAATCCAAGCGAATTGCGGGCAGTCTCAAGGAGGCCCCGTCC
The DNA here is from genome assembly GCA_003235715.1 of Nitrospirota bacterium. GTDB lineage: Bacteria > Nitrospirota > Thermodesulfovibrionia > SZUA-242 > SZUA-242 > SZUA-242. The sequence continues at coordinate 37,229 of QJVM01000052.1, read as the reverse complement.
CCCCTTGATATGACAGGCCGCCCCGCAGCACACGGTGAGCGTGTTGCGCCCCGCCGGACGCATGCGGAATTTCGGATAGAAGGTGATGACCCCGAAGAAACGGCTCGTCGGGATGTCGAGCCGTTCCGCAAACCAGTCCACGGCCTCCTCCGGGATATAGCCAAAATGAGTCTGGATATCCTGAAGGAGCCAGAGAACATTCTCCCGCCGGGACCGATGGCGGCCCAGGAGCAGGTTCAGGGCTTCTATCATCTCTTGTTCCATGATGGCCTTCGAAAAAACCGGAACCCGGTACGCAGACACCGGCTGATGCGGCAGCGCCCCTGACCGGCCGTTCCCCCTCAACGGGTTTGAATGCCCCCTGCCCCGCCCCCCCTTTCACCTTCGGGCGCCAGGCGCAGAATCGGGCTGGGCCGTATTTTATCAGGAGAAAATGGTTTCCTGCCCCGGCAGAGGCCGGACTTGGGGCATGCCCTCGACGGGACACTCCTGAACCACAGGGAGTCGCCCCCCCGCACGAGGGTCCAACGACGAGAGTGAGTTCTTGCCGGATACTCCGGTGCCCCCTGCAGGCGGGCCAGGGAAAGAATGCTTATCGGCTTTCGGAGACCGGGGCCGGTTCCACCTTTACCGCGCAGACCTTGATCCCGGGAATCTTGGCAACCGGATCCCTGAGGCCGTGAGTCAGTTCGTTCACGGCCGCTTCCGCAAAATGGAACGGGATGAACACCGTTCCCCGAACCGCTTTCTCGCTCACGGTCACGGTTACGGCGATCTGGCCGCGGCGCGATGAAACCAGCGCTTCCTGACCGTTTTCCAGTCCGAGTTTCGCCGCGTCATGGGCCGAGATCTCCATCTCACAGCGATTGACCCTCTCGCTCATTCCGGCGGACCGACGGGTCATGCTCCCGGTGTGCCAGTGGTAGAGAACCCTGCCAGTGGACAGATAGAGAGGGTACTCGGCATCCGGCACCTCGGGGGGCGGTTCAAAGTCAATGGCATGAAACACGCCCTTCCCCCGGGTGAATGATTCCTTATGGAGGATGGGAGTCCCCGGATGTTCAGGTGTCGGGCAGGGCCACTGGACCCCCACACCCTCGATGCGGCGGTAGCTCACCCCCCCGTAGCTCGGCGTCACCCGGGCAATTTCGTCCATGATCGCCTCCGGAGAACCGTAAGACATAGGGAACCCGAGCCTTGTGGAAAGGTCGGCGATGATACTCCAGTCCGCCCTGCAGTCCCCGATCGGGTCAATGGCCTTGCGCACCCTCTGGATCCGGCGTTCCGTGTTGGTAAAGGTTCCGTCTTTCTCGGCAAAGGAAGCCGCTGGCAGAACGACGTCGGCCATGGCCGCGGTCTCTGTCATAAAGATGTCCTGGACCACAAGGAAATGAAGATTCCTGAGCGCCCCTTTCAGGTGGCGGAGATCGGGGTCGGAGAGCATGGGATTCTCGCCCACGATATACATGGCCTTGACCTGGCCGGAGAGCACGCCTGCCGTGATCTCGGTGAGGGTCTTTCCCGGGACCTTGGGAAGTTGGGGAACGTTCCAGAAAAGGGCCATTCGTTCCCGGACCGCAGCATCGCCCACCTGCTGATAGCCGCTGTATACATTGGGAAGAGCCCCCATATCACAGGCTCCCTGGACGTTGTTCTGACCCCTGAGCGGATTGACGCCGCCCCCGGCGATGCCAATGTTTCCGCACAGCATGGCCAGATTCGCGAGCGACTTAACGTTGTCCGTTCCCGTGGTGTGCTGGGTGATTCCCATGGCATAGACGATGGACGCCTTCTTGGCCCGGCCGTACAGCCTTCCTGCCCGTTCGATGTCCGCAGCCGGAATTCCGGTAATTTCCTCCACATGCGCAGGGGTATAGCGTTTGACCAGTTCCGCCATTTCCTCGAACCCCTGCGTGCGGTCCCGGATAAAGGTATCGTTCTGGAGCCCGTCCCGAAGAATCACGTGCAAGAGCCCGTTGATCCAGGCCACGTCGGTACCAGGCTTGGGCCTCAGCCAGGCGCTGGCGTAGCGCTGGAGTCGTATCTTCCGCGGATCCACGAGGATAAGCTCCGCCCCTCGTTTCCTCACCGCACGCTTGAGAGCACTCGATATCACGGGGTGCATTTCCGTCGTATTCGAGCCGGTGACCAGGATGACCTCCGAATGCTCGAGGTCGGAAATAGAGTTGGTCATGGCTCCCGAACCGAAAGAGGCGGCAAGACCTGCCACCGTGGAAGCGTGTCAAAGCCGGGCGCAGTGGTCGATGTTGTTCGTCCCGAGGCAGGCCCGCGTGAACTTCTGGAGCAAATAATTCTCCTCGTTCGTGCAGCGGGCCGAAGCAAGGACACCGATGGCATCCGGGCCTTCCTGGTTCCGGATGGCCGACAAGCCGAGCACCACAAGGTCCATGGCCTCGTCCCATGTGGCCTCCCGGAACTCATCGTCTTCCTTGATGAGGGGCGTGGTCAGCCGGTCCGGATGATGGATGAAGTCGTAGGCAAACCGGCCCTTGGCGCAGAGGCTACCGTAGTTCGGGGGGCCGTGCCGGAAATCCGACGTGACCTTCACGACCCGACCGTCCCGAACATTCACGTCCAGCTGGCACCCTGTCCCGCAGTAGACACAGGTGGTTCGCGTTTTCTGAAACTCCCAGGGTCTTCCCTTGAAGCGTGCGGCCTTCTCCCTGAGAGCCCCCGTGGGGCAGACAGATACGCATTCACCGCAGAAAACACAGTCCGAATCTCCGTAATTCCGGTCAAAAGCCGTCACAATCTTGGCCCGGGCGCCGCGATAGCCTATATCGATCACTTCATTGACCTGGACCTCATTACAGGCCCTTACGCAGCGGCCGCAAAGCACACATTTGTTCAGGTCCCTTTCTATCATCGCGTTCGAGGTGTCCCTCGGATATCCGGGTGCCTCCACCGGGAAATCAAGCTTCTCGATTCCAAGTTCGTAGGCCAGGTTCTGAAGTTCGCAGTCGCCGCTCGCGGCACAGAGGGAACAGTTGTGCTCCCCTCCGGCCAGAAGAAGTTCGACCACCAGGCGCCGGGCGGCCACGACCCGCTCCGAATCCGTGCGCACGACCATGCCGTCGGCCACCGGAGTAACGCACGAGGCCGCAAGGTTTCCCCGGCCCTGAATCTCCACAACACAGACCCGGCAGGACCCCACTGAGGCAAGCCGGGGATGATAACAGAGCGTGGGAATTCGGAAACCGGCAGAGCGCGCGGCTATGAGAATCGTGGAACGCGGCGAGGTCTTGACCGACTTCCCGTTGATTGTCAAGGTGACCTGTTTCATGGACCTTCTCCCAATCCTGACTTTCCCGTATTACCGGTGTTCCTCTGGGGCCCTCAGGCTCGGAGCACCGCTGAAAACTTCTCCGGACAGACCTCGAAACAGCTGCCGCATTTGATGCATTTTTCCTGCTGGATCACGTGTACGGCCTTTGGCTGGCCTTCAATGGCCTCCACGGGACAGTGACGACGGCATTTGCCGCATCCCTTGCAGCGTTCCGGGTCAATGGTATAGGTGATCAGTTCCCGGCAGACACCCGCCGGGCACCGGTGTTCGTGAATATGGGCCTCGTATTCATGACGGAAATAACGGATGGTACTCAGTACCGGGTTGGGCGCAGACATCCCGAGGCCGCAAAGGGACGAATCCTTGATGGTCCGGGCCATCCGCTCCAGCCGTTCGATATCGTCAGGCCGCCCCTGGCCCCGGGTGATGCGTGTAAGAATCTCGAGCAGCCGTCGGGTTCCGAACCGGCAGGGGGTACATTTGCCGCACGACTCGGACTGGGTGAACTCGAGAAAAAACTTTGCAATGTTTACCATGCAATCCGTTTCATCCAGCACCACCATTCCACCGGAACCCATCATGGACCCCATCCGGATGAGGTTCTCGTAGTCGACCGACAGGTCGATGTGCTGACTCGGGATGCATCCGCCGGAGGGGCCACCCGTCTGCACCGCCTTGAACGCGCGGTCCTTTTCAATCCCGCCCCCAATGTCATAGATGATCTCCTTGAGAGAGATTCCCATGGGGACTTCGATTAGTCCGGTGTTCTTGATCTTTCCCGTAAGGGCGAATACCTTGGTCCCCTTGCTCTTTTCGGAACCCACAGAGGCATACCAGGCGGCCCCCCGACGGAAGATGACCGGAAGGTTCGCCAGCGTCTCCACGTTGTTGATCACGGTCGGTTTGCCCCAGAGGCCCTTGAAGACCGGGAACGGCGGCTTGGACCTCGGCATGCCCCGCTCCCCCTCGATAGAGGCGATGAGCGCCGTCTCCTCGCCGCAGACGAAGGCGCCGGCCCCCAGTTTGACCTTGATATCGAAGTCGAACCGGGATCCGTGGATTCCCTTCCCGAGGTAACCCTTGGCCCGGGCCTGGTCCAGCGCTCGCCTGAGACGTTCCACGGCCAGGGGATACTCGGCCCGGATATAGACATACCCGTGGGCAGAGCCGATGGCATAGGCTCCGATGATCAGCCCTTCAATGACCGCATGGGGATTGCCCTCGATGACCGATCGGTCCATGAAGGCGCCAGGGTCGCCTTCATCCGCATTGCAGATGATGTACTTGACCTCGGACTCATTGTCGGCACAGATTTTCCATTTGATCCCCGTGGGAAAACCGGCCCCGCCACGGCCTCGAAGACCCGATTCCCTGACCACGTCGATCACTTCCCCGGGAGACATCTCCGAAAGGATTCTCCGAAGGGCGGTATAGCCACCCACGCCTTCGTATTCCTCGATACGATCCGGATCGATGTTCCCGCAGTCGGCCAGCACGACCTTGACCTGCCGGTCGTGGAAGGCGTGATATTCGGGGCCCACCGTCCATTCTGTAACGGGCTGGCCTCCGAGCACGTGCTCTTCCACGAGGCGCGGGACCATGGCGGCCTGAATGTATTGATAGGTCGTCCGTTCACCGTCGAGAGAGACGTCCACAAGGACGTCCCGGGCGCAGAACCCCCGGCACCCGACCTGGTGCACGGCACAGTGTTTCTCAACGCGCCCGTCCACACCCCGTTCCCGGAAGGCCTCAATAAAAGCGTCCATGACATCACGGCCCCCGGCAGCAATGCCCCCGGTGCCCATGCAGACGTTGATGACGATCTCTTTACTCATCCGGCTGTTCACCATATTCGCCGAGAATTTTGGGAACCTTGTCCGGCCCCATCTTTCCGAAAACCTTGTGGTTCACAATGACCACCGGAGCAATGCTGCAGGCACCCACGCAGGCGACCTTCTCCAGGGTAAACTGCCCGTCCCGGGTCGTCTCCTGCCCCGGCTCAAGGGCCAACTCTTCGCGCAGGCGTGTGAGGACCCGCTCGGCCCCCTTCACGTGACAGGCCGTGCCGCAACACGCCGTGACAATGTTCTTGCCCCGGGGTTCGAGATAAAACTGGGCATAAAAGGTGGCCACTCCGTAAAACCGGCTGGCAGGGATGCCGGTCCGCCCCGACATCCAGTGCACGGCATCCTGGGGGATGTAGCCGAATTCGGTCTGGATGTCCTGAAGGAGGGAGACGACGCTGCCTCCGGATTCCCGGTAGGCCGTGTAAACCGATTCAAGTTTTTCAAGGGCAGGGGATTCCATGGAACCTTCCGTTCAGAGGACGTTGGTTGCGTGCACCCGGCGTCATCCGCCCCACTCCGGGGGTCGCCCTGAAGGGAGAGGACCACACCCCTGAGGGATGTGCCACGTGGGATGAAGACGTATCGGACACAAGGGGACAGAGCCCACTCCTCCGTGTCCGCTCCTGATACAGGATGCAGGAACCGGCACCGAACGCCGGGACCGGCAAGATAAGGACACGGACTCGCCCGTGCCCCCGAATTCAATGTCTGACAGGCAGTTAAGAATTAACACACCCATGGCAGCCCATTCAATAGATTCTGCTCATCGAACAGCGGCGTCGGCCGGGCCCATCCCGCCTCCCGTCCCTTCCGGGGACGTCTTGAATCAATCCGTTGAAACCAGTTGCGTCCGGATAAGGGCAAGAACGGACCGGTAGGGAACGATCAGGTATTTCTTGCCTTCGTAATCAATCTCGACCGCATCATTCCGAAGATAGATGGCGTAGTCCCCCTCCTGGGCATCGAGAGGGATATATCGAAACCGGTTTTCTCCCGATTGCCAAGGGTACTCTCCGGAACCCGCTTCCGAAAGAAGATACCCCGGCCCGGTTTTTACAACGGTTCCGCCATTGGCCTTCTCCTTCTCCTTGACTCCGTCCGGCAGGTAGAGACCGGATTCCGTTCGGCCATGAGTCTCGTCCGGACGGATAAGGACCCGGTCACCGGTGATGATTAACTCCTTTCGGCTCTTCATCGCCTGTTATTGTATCAGATGATTTCCTCTCGGGATGGCCGGGGCGGTCAGCGGCCGGCCGGAATGGTCAGAGGGTCCCCTGTACCCCTCATCACATGTTGCCTCGTCCCGTTCCCGCGGATAGAATGGCAGGAAAAGGAAGGATCCAGGGCAATGCCGCTCACCAGTCTCAGAGACCCGTGGAGGCCTCCCCGGAAAGCACATACGGGGCGGAATGGAACAGAAAACACCAAACAGAAATAGCTGGGCCAGGAAGGCTGTCGTTCTTGGATTGATCACCGTAACCGTGGTGGGGATTCGTTACTTCCATCTTGAGAGATACCTCACCCTCGACTTCATCAAGGACTCCCAGTCCCGGCTTCAGGGTCTCTACGCCACGCACACCCTGCTGGTCATCGGTGCCTACATGGGCATCTATATCCTGGTCACGGCGCTTTCCCTGCCCGGGGCAGCGGTTCTGACCCTTGCCGGAGGGGCTCTGCTGGGTCTCGTGACAGGAACCGTCGCCGTATCCGTGGCAAGTACCGTGGGCGCGACTCTGGCCTGTTTTGTCGCGCGCTTCCTGCTTCGGGACTGGGTTCAGACCCGTTTCGGTGAGCGGCTGGCCACCGTGAACAGGGGCGTGGAGCGGGAAGGGGCCTTCTATCTCTTTACCCTGAGACTCATTCCCGTCTTCCCTTTCTTCGTGATCAATCTGGTTATGGGACTTACACGCATGCCTCTGAGAACCTTTTTCTGGGTCTCCCAGGTTGGGATGCTCCCGGGGACTCTTGTTTATGTGAATGCGGGCCGAGAACTGGGAAAGATTGATTCCCTCTCCGGCATTCTTTCCCCCAGTCTCATTTTCTCGTTTGTCCTGCTTGGTCTCTTCCCTATCACGGTCAAGAAGCTCATGGCCTATTACCGACGAAAAAGCGGTAGGCAGGAATCCTCAGGCTGACCAAGCCTCTGGCCCATGCCAGCCTGCCTTGGGAATGCCGGGCCTCGAGCGCGGGAGGGCCTCGACATAAGGTCGCCGACTCCCCGAATGTTATAATTCTGCGTTTCTACGTGTGCCGGGCCTGAGCTGGTCCCCATCCATGCAACCCGAACTGGTCTCTTTCATCGAAAACCGCTTTCAGGACGCGATACGGGCCCGTGTGACCCTTGAGGCGCAAGCCGGTGCAACCGTCCCGTTCCCGGGAAGCCTTAGTGAAAAGCTCACCTCTGAATTGTGCAGGCAGGGAATTCGTTCCCTGTACTCGCATCAGGCCGAGACCTTCGAGGCGGTCTCCCGGGGGGAGGATGTGGTCATCGTGTCCCGGACGGCCAGCGGGAAAACCCTGTCCTTTTTGCTTCCCATCCTGAACGATTACCTCGCATCCCGATCCCCTTTCAGCGTCCTGTTGCTTTATCCCACCAAAGCCCTGTCCCGGGATCAGGAAGGCACGCTCGGGGACCTGATGAAAGCCGCCACCGGCAGCCGTCACGTGGGCACCTTTGACGGGGACACGCCCCGGGAGGAACGGGTCAAGCTTCAGAAGAGCGGAGACTTCATCATCACCAATCCGGACATGCTTCACAGCGGGATCCTTCCCAATCATAACCGTCGCTGGAAGACCTTTCTCTCCCGGCTGAAGTATATCGTCGTGGACGAGGTTCACACCTACCGTGGAGCGTTCGGTTCGCATGTGGCCAACGTGATGAGACGGCTGCTCAGGGTTTGCGAAACCCATGGCAGTCAGCCCCGCTTCGTCTGCTCCTCGGCCACCATAGGAAATCCGGGGCCCCATGTGGAAGCCCTGTTTCACAGGGCCTTCAGGGTCATTGACCAGGATGGCTCGCCCCGGCCGGCCCGGAACATCTATTTCGTCAACCCCCCCCTGGTCCTTAGTCACGGAAATGCCCTCTACCGGAAGGGGCCCGGCTCCGTGTCCGTGCCCCTCATCCGGGAAGCTGCACGCCTCGGGGTTCGAACCATTGCCTTTTGCAGAGCCCGACAGGAGGTCGAACGGGTCTACCGGGCCGTTACGGACGGACACCCGCATCTGAAGACGGTGGTGCAACCCTACCGGGGAGGGTTGCTCCCCAACGAAAGGCGCCGCCTGGAAAAGGACCTCTTCGAAGGCCGGACCAAGGCCGTCATTACGACGAACGCCCTTGAACTCGGGATCGACATCGGCGATCTGGACCTTTGTATTCTCTCCGGTCATCCCGGAACGTTGGCCAGTTTCTGGCAGCAGGCCGGACGGGTGGGACGTAAGGGAAACAGTGCGCTCATCGTCTATGTGGCACGGGACGCTCCTGTGGACCAGTACCTCGTGCATCATCCGGATTTTGTCACCTCCTCGCCGGTGGAAGAGGCGTGGCTTTCGGCGGACAACCCCTATATTCTCCTTCAGCACCTCCCCTGCGCGGCCCACGAGCATCCTCTCAGGCCTGAGGAGCCCCTTTTCCAGTCCTCGACGTACGAGCAGGCCCGGGAAACCCTCAAGGAAGACAAGACCGTGGTGCCCTATCGCGATTCCTTCCGCTATGCCCTCTCTGATTATCCGGCCCGGGGCGTCAACCTGAGAGGCCTTACGGACTATAACGTGGAGATCTTCTGCGGCTCCGAGGTTATCGGCGAAATCGATCCCATCGGCGCCCGGGGAACCTTGTACAAGGACGCCATCTACCAGCATTTGGGAAGACGGTACATGTCCATGGACCTGAACCTCGAACAGAAACTCTGTCGGGTCGAACCCGTAAACGTGGACTATTACACCGAAGCCGTCTGGGAAAAACGGATCGTGATGAACGAGGTGGAAGAAACCCGAAGCCTCCACGCCAGCGAACTTCGGTTCGGATATATCACCGTCAACAAGCAGCCCAAGCTTTACAAGAAGATACGGGAGCGGACCTTTGAAAACATCGGCTATGGCCCGATTACGCTTCCCGCCTTCGAGTACGAGACCACGGGCTTCAGCCTGGTCCCCTCCCTGTTCCTTCGAGAGGGCCTGGATGGGGTGGACAAACGGTATCTCGGTGCGGGGCTGTTCGGTCTTTCGTATATCCTGAGACGGGCGGCTCCGAGCCTGTGCATGGGGGACACCACGGATATCCATACGGACGTGTCGCTGGCCGATGAAGCCGACGCTTCCTGGAAGAGCGCCCTGTTCGTTTACGACGCCATCGAAGGGGGGGTAGGTTTTTCCGAGAGGATCTGTGAGCGTATCGATGAAGCCCTGGAACTCTGTCTGCGAATCATCCGTGAGTGTGAGTGCCGCTCCGGCTGCCCGGCCTGCGTTCCCCCACTTCCTCCGGGGATCGAGAACGACGAACTCTCCCAGCTCCTGGTCGAGTCCAACGCGGCCGTGGAGTGTACCGTGAGCCTGATCAGGAATCTGCTTACTGGAGAACTGGTCCTTCCTGATATCCGGTTTGAAAGAAGCCCTCTCCCCGAACCCGTCGAACCGCCTCCGGTGGACGAAGAGGCCCTGCAACTTCAGAAGCGATTGAGGAAAGCCTCGGGAATCCTCAAAAAGAAGAGGGATCGCCTCCATTGATTACCGGAACGTTTCTCCACATGCGGGGGATCGGGCCAACGACCGAAGAGAGAATGCGGTCGGCCGGAATCACCTCGTGGTTTCATATCCTGGAGGGCCCGCCCCTGATTCCCCTGGCCGACCGCCTCCGGGCCCGACTTCTGGAAGAAACCCGAAAGAGCCTGGACGCCCTCAAGGAAGATAACATCGGTTTCTTTGTCAAACGGTTCCCGACCTCCCAGCACTGGCGCATTCTTTCGCAGTATTTGGAACGCGTGGCCTTCTTTGACATTGAAACCAGCGGGCTTTCCCGCTACACGGCCGAAGTGACCGTGGCGTCGGTCCTTCACAAGGGCCGCATGCACTCTTTTGTCCGCGATGAAAACCTCGAAGGGTTCCTCGATCTGATGGAGGATATCGACCTTCTCGTTTCGTTTAACGGCAACTGTTTCGATATTCCATTCGTGCTGGATGCCTTCCGAATCCCTGAACTTCCGTGTCCTCATATTGATCTCCGCTGGGTCTCGTACCATGCGGGCCTCCGGGGAGGGTTGAAGGAGATTGAAAAAGCCTGTGGTTTGCCCCCTCGGGATGAAGACCTCCAGTCTGTGAATGGGCTGGAAGCCGTACTCCTGTGGAACGACTGGCGTCAGCGCCGGCTTCGGTCGTCCCGGGACCGCCTGGTCCGATACTGTGAAAGCGATGTCCGGACACTGGCCCACCTGTCCTCGCACATCATCCGAAACCAGGGAGCGTCCCTCCGTCCCCGCTCTTCCCCTGTTTGTTCGGCCGGATAACCCCCTGAATTTCAGCGCGAATTGAGCAAGAAAGGCCGTCCGTGGCGCTTGCGCGGGAAGCCAACGGACAAGGGCCTCCCGCCCCGTAACTTCGAGGCCATCCGGCCGTCAGAACTGAATGAAAAAAATGTCCCTCCGATAAGGGGATATCCGCAAGCCCCCGGAAACTCAGGCCGGCCTCCGCAGGCGGCGTGACATCGTCCTTGATCTTTGGTGGCTCTGCCCTATGATGGGAGGAGGGGCTCGGGAAATGGTTTGAGCACAGGATTATGGGAGAAGAACTGATGCCAGCGCAGAGACGATTCATCCGCTATCCTGTTTCCGATGAGGATATCGTGGCCCGAACCATTTACGGCATGCATGTGACGGTCCTGAACATGGGCCTTCTGGGATCGACGATTTCTCACTCAAAACCTCTGGGTGCCAACACGGACTTTCTGCTCATTCTGAATACCGGGGAAGAAACCTTTGACCTCAATGCCGAGCTCGTTTGGCAGAAACTGAGCGGCTATCACAAGAACCGGAAAGGGGAATCCGTTCCCTATTACACCACGGGCCTCCGGTTTCTGGATCTTCTGACGCCCAAGGGAAACCAGTTGAAGGATTTCCTTCTTGACGGCAGAGAGAGCGCCGAAAGCCGGCTCACGAGTCGCATCTTCAAGATGAACGAAGCCGTACGAGCCTCTCTTATGGAGTTCACGAGTTGCACGGTCCGGAACCTGAGTTCCGGAGGCATGCAGATCGAACGACAAACCAACCTCCGCCCGGAAGAACGCCTCCCCATCGAAGTCTCGATCCCGGGTGAATCCCATTTCCTGGTCAGAGGACGCGTGGCGTGCTGCCTGGAACAGACAGGCGAGGCAGGGTCCTATTACGATATTGGCATTGAATTTGCCGAAATAGCGGACGTGGACCGGCGAAGCCTCGACGGACTTATCCGTACACTGGCAAACCGGGGAACCCGTCCGGACTGAAGACCCATATCCGGACCCTCGAACAGTCCGGAGCCCTTCCCCCTTCTCTCCAGAAGGCGCGGCCACAACAAGACTTTTTCATGGTGCTCCTGAATTTCCTGAGCCGGGCTTCCCCGAGAACAGGAGAAACACGTAACAAAGCGATAGCTAAACTACGGTGGGCCTCACGGCATGATATCCTTGAAATTCTGGTCGAGGAGCGTCTCGTAATCCATCACCTCTGAACCGGGAATCTCGGCCTGGTGCTTCTCCGCCGCTTCGCGGGTCTTAAACGCTACAATCCCTTTGCCATGAGGCGTCTCTATCCCGGTTCGAACCAGAAAGAAGGCGCTCCCGATTTCCACCTCCTCGCACGTATCGTAGTCTCGAACAATCAGGTTTGCGTCGAGGTCCATGGTGGTGGACATGCACTGTTCGTTACGCCACGTGAGCATGCTTCCGATATCGTGGAAGCCGCGCGGCCGTTTTCCTTCCGGAATATAGGCAGCGAATTTCACCTGGTCTGTAGTAATCGATTCCCGGCAAACCTGGCATACGTTTGCCCCCTGCGGCAGGTCGCACTTCGCAAGGGGTTCCTCAGCAGCCGAGTAGACCGGACTCTGGGCCAACCCGCCCCCCACGGTTAAAACAAAAATCCAGCTCGCAAGGATAGAGAATCGATACCGTATTCCCATACACACACCTCCGGTGGAAGAATGGTCAAGAATCAACCCCACCATCATAGGGGGTTTCCCGGGACCGCGGTCAAGATGCATTCCCAAATTAAGACGATCTGATGACTGCGGTCATCAGCCCTGCTCCGCCGAAGGCGGCATCCCGACCCTGTGTCAGAGACACAGGGAGGCCACGGAGGAACGAATTACTTGTGTTCCGGCAGGAGCACCAGGTCAAAGATGGCTTCGGTGTGCCCGGGTTTTGGATAATGCTGGGTTATCAGAACGTGGTATCCGGATGCCGTCACTCGGATATGAATGTGGGGGGGCCGTTGCCAGTAAGGCGGCGGGACATCGCTCTCAAAGCGGAAGGAACCATCCGGCCGGGACTTCAGGGTGGCCCTGTAATCATCCCCGTAATCGCCTTCGGGCCCGGCCAGCCAGAATTCAAGGGTCGCTCCCGGAATGGCCGAGCAGTCGGATGCCGACCGAACCGTTCCTTCGACGACGTATCCTTTCCCGACCGCCTCGCGGAAAGGGGCCCCCGGCTTGTAAAACGGTCCGAGGGCATCTTCGGGCGTGGGTTTACAGGCCGGGTTCGGATTGGATTCCAGAGCCGCGGGTTCCGTGACCATAAGGAGCACCGCGACGCAACCCGTCCACACCCGGAACGTATCCTTCAAGTTCATTCGGCCCTCCTCTCGCGACCCGTCAAACGCCGGTTCGGCACTCCGGGCTCTGGTTCTCCAGATTCGCGGATATGTATCGTGTCAGCTCCCCCAGCATGTGGACGTAGCCGCCGAGTTCATTGTCGTACCAGCCGTACACCACCGTCTGGGTTACGGGAACCCGAAGGGTCAAATCCTTCAGATCCTCGAGGTACTCCTTCTTGATCCCCGCGATCCGGCTGGCATCCAGTGTAATCTCCGCGGTCCGGGTATGAATCTCGTGTCCCTCAATAATAGCCCCGGCACGCGGATAGGAAACAATGTCGGAGGACACATTCTGCTCCTCCGTATATACGAGGTAGCGGTTCGGATCCTTCCGTGAAACCTCACGGTATATCCCTTTGACCACGTCCTTGTTGATCGTCCGGCCGCCAACTTCCTCCTGGATATTGACGGCCAGGATGATGAGCGACCCGCTGGTCGTCGGGACCCGTACAGACTCGGCCATGAATCCGATGTGTTTCATGGCCGGTAGTACGAGGGCCAGGGTCGTGGCCGCGCCGGTGGTCGTAAGAATAATGTTATTGAACGTACTCCGATTCTTTCGGAGGTCCCGCGCGCCCTTGTCGGCCAGCCGGTCAAGAACTTCCTGTGAGCCTGTGGCCGCGTGAACCGTGGCCATGGAGGCCGTAAGGACCCGCTTTGCTCCAAGGGTGTCCAGGAGCGGCTTCATCATGTGGGCAAGGCAGGTCGTCGTGCACGACGCCGCGGAAACAAGGCGATGACGGGAGGGGTCCCAGTCACATTCGTTGATCCCCTTGATGACCGTCACCGAATCGGCCGGCCAGGGCGCAGCCTTGTCCTTGACCTTGAACGGGGCCGAGGCAATCACGACCCGGGCTCCCGCCTCAAGGTGACCGCGGATAGCGCCCTTGGCATGGTCCGCATCAAGGGTGGGGTCAAGGAATTTCCCCGTTGCGTCCACGACCACGTCCACGCCATACCGGCGCCAGTCGAGCTCCATGGGGTTCCGGGAATGCCGAAGCACGGTGACTTCGATTCCGTCGATATTCATCATTCCTTCGGCTTCGCGGAGGTCCGTGATGACTTCGTGATCCCGAAACCCGTGGAGATAGCCCCGGAGTGACCCGTACGTGGAATCCCTCCGAATATAGTCCGCCACGTCCTTGAGCGACTGCCCGACCTCCCGCCCCACGTTTACCACGATCCGGTTGAACGTCCTATGGGCCAGGTGGTGCCACAGCGTGAGTTTCCCGATCCGGCCAAGCCCGTTGATCCCCAGCACCTGCCGCTGTGTTTCCATTCAGAACCCCTCCTCCCTGACTTTCATGAATCCCAGGTACACGGCCCCTCCCGCCCCATCGATGCTGATGGCGTCCCCCACCATCACGACCTCCTGCCCCAGCACAAATTTCCTCTCCTTCTGCAGGCATACGAGATCCGTGCAGCCGACCACGCAGGTTTTTCCGAGTCGGCTGGCCACGATGGCGGCGTGGGAGGTCGCTCCTCCCCTGGCCGTAAGCAACCCGTCCGCCGCGGAAACCTCACGGATATCATCTGGAACCGTATCGCCCCGGATGAGAATAAGCTTCGTCTCCGGTTCTTCCCGCCGCCAGTGTTCGATATCTTCGAGGTTGAACACCGCCCGACCCGATAGGGCTCCACCGGCCACGCCAAGTCCATGGCCGAGGAATTGCCGGCTCATGGCGTCTGCGCTTTCAAAGGTCGGGACCTGTTTCCGCTCCCTCATCTCCATATCCCGCGTCTGGAGGAGATAGAGCCGTGAGGCCTCTGGTCCCTCGAAGGTGAACTCCATGTCCTGGGGGCTCCAGCCACTGTCATAGGTCAGAACGCGGGCCGCATCGAGCAGCGCCCCGTAAATTTTCGGAAAACGGTTCTCGAGGGTCTGGGCAGGCGATCGGTTTTCCATCTCGGCCTGATAGTTTGAAATGGGAAAGGTCGTCACCAGACCTGAAACCACATCCTCTCCCTGATTGCCGACGGTGTAATCGCCCCAGGGCCGGATGAGGTCTACGGAGAGCTGGGGATTATGCGTGAACATGACTCCCGAACCGGCTTCATGGGAGAGGTTTCCAAAAATCATGGCCTGTACCGTGACCGAGGTGCCCCAGTCGTCCGAAATTCCCATGATCTTCCGGTACGCCCGCGCTCTTTCCGAATTCCAGGAGTTCAGAACCTGCTGAATGGCCACATGAAGTTGCTCCCGGGGGTCATCCGGAACCTGCAGACCGCGGCCCTCGATGAAAGCGCGGTATCCCCGGGCCACCTCCTGCATCTGGCCGGGTGTGAAATTCTTCTTGAGCGGAACACCACACCGGTGCTTGTGTTCCTCGATAATGCGGTCGAATTCATCCCGCTCAATTCCATAGGACATCCCGTAGGACTGGAGAAAGCGGCGGTAACAGTCCCATGCGAACCAGCCATCATGGCCGAGCCCCACCATGCCCGTAACGATCTCCTCGTTGGTTCCCACGTTCAGGTACGAATCCATCATGCCCGGATGCGAAACCGCCGCTCCGCTGCGGACCGAAACCACGAGAGGGTTGGCCGGGTCCCCGAATCTCTTTCCGGTGGCCTTCTCGATGAGCGAGATCTGCTCGGCCACCCGGGCCCTGAAGTGCTTCTGGGCCGGAGCGTAGCTCTCGACCAGTTCCCGGCAGGTGAACACCTCCGTCGTAACAATGAAGGCCGGCGGTACCGGCAGACCGAGTTCGCTCATCCGCACCAGATTCATCCCCTTGTTTCCCAGGTGCACGATGTCCTTGAGCCGGTCCTCGGCCTTCTGAACCGACATCACCACATCCTCGGGGTTGTATGTGAGCAGCAGGTAATGTCGGTCCTGAGGCAGCTTGTCGGCCTGACGGTAAAGCGTGCTCAGAATCCGGGAGAGAAACAGGTCCAGCCGTTGCAGTCCGAGGGAGGACGCGATGCTGTCGCGCATGAAGGTTTCCGAAACCTGGTGAAAGAGTTCCTCGGAACGGGCCCCGGGATGTCGATACTTCGGGAGAAGCCGGTCCTGGGTGATCCGGTCCACAATCCTGAGCAGGTTATGGCGGTGAATCTTGTTGAAATAATCGCTCAAGATATTCTGGACCACCTGGGTAAACCCGCGGAAGATGTCCACATACTGGGTGAAAGTGAAAAGCCGGACCCGCAGGGCCCTCTCCAGCAGGGTAAGCTGGCCATCAAACTCACGGGTCGAAATACCGTCCACACTCAGAGCCTCTGAAAACAGCACGAGGTAGTTGTATATCTCCTGAAACGTGGCCCGCGTAATGAACTCAAGGTCAAGGTTTCGGACTCCATCCTCGAAGAGGGCATTCACCACAACTTCAAGACGCAAGGTGAGAGCCAGGGCATCGAACTTGGGCTCATGATAACTTCCGTACATGGAGGGGATGTCCACCGAGAAATGACGTTTGTGGTAGATGTCTTCATGGGCCTCAAATTCTCGGCGTGAGAGAATAAGTCCTTTCAGTTCTTTAAGGTAGGCCAGCAAACCGGCCAGCCTTCGGTAAGGGTTCGCTTCGTCCAGGGAACCCCGCAGGGCCTCCAGGTGGGGTAACCCTGAATCCATGGCCTGATTCACATAATCGTGAATTTCGCAGAATCCCGTGCAGTACTTCTCGCTGAGCTGGCGGTAGAAGGAGACCGCGAGAGCGACCCGCTCCACGTCCAGGTCCCGTTCCCGTCCGAAGCGGTTCCTCAGTTCGGGGACAAGATCCACCTCCAGCGTAAGCAGGTCGTTCACGGCGCTCAGGCCTTGCGATGTCATCAGGGACTCCAGGACTTCATGCACGCCGTCCACGTAAGGCCCCCGTTCCCGGACTTCGTCAAAAACGTCGGCCGGCAGAAAATTCCTGAGCCCCTCACGGGAGCGGGTCCTCCAGAACTCGAGAACGGCCTCCATGAGGCCGACCGTTTCGCTCGAACTTTCCACATGGGCCTGCTTCCGCAGGAAATGCACGAGCACATCGCGCCGGCCGCAGGCCTCGTCTATCCGGGTCGAGATGTCGCGGAGTTGGCCCTCGGCCCCGATCTCGTTGAAGTAGGACGGAAAGAGCCGCAGTAACTGCTTGGCAAGGTTATAGACCTGCCCGATATCCCCGTTGAGAAAGGACGTGATATCCCGGGGAAACAGGTCCGTGTCCTTGATGAGCACTCCGCTGACGGACAGGTGGATAACCAGGGAGGACAGAAGGTTCTTGGACCACCGGGGGTTGAGTTTGACCAGTTCCATCCACGTCCGGATGTTCCGGATATGCGCCACGTTACTCTCTACCTGCCAATCACGGCTGATCCCTCTGAAGTCCGGAGTCTGGAACCCCAGGTTCACGACCGACTCGTTGAAGAAGTTCACGAGGTCGCTGTTGTCCGTCCGGTAGACTCCGCGGCCCAGGTTCAGGACACAGACCAGAACCGTATCAGGATACGATCGGACGCTCTGCTCGAGAATCCCGAGGGTCTTTCGGATAAGCTCCTGAATCTCTCTGAAATCCTGATGGCCCACAAGCCATCCGATCACCCGGTTGATCCTTCGCAGCGACTCCTCATGAATCAGCGAAAGACCGGGCCGGTTCATGATGAGAAACAGAAGAAGCAGTTCATGGCGGTGCGCACGCGCCTCGTCCGGCACCCGGCGACCGACCTCAGAGGGAACCCTTTCATAAGCCGCCCGGATATCCGTGAAACCCGGAAGCTGGAGAAGGGCCGCAAGCCGGGTTCGAACCGGGCCCTCTCTATGGAGGGTTTCCTCAAGGGCCTGCTGGTGTCGGGTCAGTCTCTCATGGGAGATGGGAACGAACAGGTCGTCCAGGGTATCCGGAAGGTCTGTACCCGCCTCTTCGAGAAACCACTGGCGCGGGTCCTTTTCGGACAACCAGTACGCATAGGAATGAGAAAGATAACGGACCATGAGCCGGTTCAGGGCCGGGGATTGAGCCGTCTCGTCGGTCTGCCCGAGGTAGAGTTCTGCAAGAGAACTGAGGGAATAGTACCCCCGGGCAAAGACCGTGAACTGATCCTCCGGCAAATCCGTCAAGATTTCAAAGCCCTGTTCCAGAGCCGGAAGAAACCCGGGCAGCTCCTCGCCGGCATCCTTCAGAATCTTCTGCCAGAAGAGCTGCAGCGTCTTTGCAGCTTCATGGCGAACGTCGGACTCGCGTGCCCTTTCCACGGCCTCAAGGAGGATCTCACCGTAGAGCTGGGCTGCCGTTGGACCCAGCCGGTGTTCCTTCATTTCGTAAAAATAACTGAGCGCAAAGGACCGGGTTTCCGCCACGATGAAGCCCCAGTTCCGCATGGGATGGGAAAGCTCCCTGAGAAACGTGCTCAAGCCTTCCTGCAGCCCCTGGAAACGCTCCATCACATCTTCGATGGGCCGGTATCTCTCGGAAACGGGCGCGTCAAAACGACTCTTGTCGATATTGACGCGCAGAGCCTCGGAAGAAGGAACGTGCGAGGACATGTTCCAATTTTATCATGGTGAAATTCATGGGCCGAGCCGCGGAAAATCTTTTGAGGATTTGAAGGCCGGTCGTGAATTCCCCTTCACAAACGGGTCCAACGGGAGGCCGCCTTTAAGGGGTTGCGGGTGACGACCGTCCCGGGAGGGGAGGACCTGGAGAACTCAGCCCGAAGAGGCCAGAGAGGTCAGAAACCGGCTGAGGGCCGGAAAGAAGTGTTCGGGGGAAGCGGGTTCAATGACGATATCCACGCCCCCCTGGGGGAGGAATCGGGTGGACCGGGCGATCCTCCCTGATTCCCGGAGAATATCATCCGGCACCCATCGGCCGGGTTCGGAAAAGAGCAGCCGAAAGTTCTTTCCGGCCTGGGTGATCCGGCTGACCCCTGCTCGCCGGCACAGAATCTTCAGGGACATGGCCTCAAGCAACCGTACCACTTCCCCTGGAGGGGACCCGAAACGGTCCCGGATCTCCGCGTCCAGGGCCTCGAGCTCGGTCGTTTCCCGGGCCGCCGCAATGCGCCGGTACAGCGTGAACCGGAGCGTACTGTCATCAAGGTAGGTCTCCGGGATAACCGCCTTGACCTGCAACTCGATCACCGGTTCGGCCACGGGTTTGGTCTCCGCGCCCTTGAGCTGGGCCACCGCCTGTTCCAGCATCTCGACGTACAGGTCATAACCCACATCCTCGATATGTCCCGACTGCTCGGCCCCGAGAAGGTTTCCGGCCCCGCGAATCTCGAGGTCTTTCATGGCCAGCCGGAAACCCGCACCAAGGAACGAGAGTTCCTGTATGGCCTGGATCCGCTTCCGGGCATCCGACGTGAGCACGTCCTCGCCGGGGATCAGAAAATACGCAAAGGCCCGAACATCGGAGCGCCCCACCCGACCTTTCAGCTGGTAGAGGTCTGCCAGGCCAAACCGTTCGGCCCGGTCCACAATGATCGTATTGGCCCGGGGCACATCCAGACCGGAACCGATAATCGAGGTGCAGAGCAGAAGATTGAGATCCCCCCGGTAGAATTCGTGCATGGCCTGCTCCAGATCCTTCTCGTTCATCTGCCCGTGGGCCACTCCGATGCGGCTTTCAGGGACGAGGTTCTGGAGCATGGTGCCGGTCTTGTAAATCGTTTCGATCCGGTTGTGCACAAAGAACACCTGTCCGCTCCGGCTCAGTTCCCGGTCAACGGCCTCCCGGATCACGTCGGAACGGTGCCGGGCCACGAGAGTCTTCACGGCCAGCCGCTCTTCCGGCGGCGTTTCGATGGTGCTGATGCCCCGGATGCCGGAGAGGGCCATCTGCAGCGTCCTGGGGATGGGGGTGGCGCTCAGGGTCAGGATATCCACATTCTGACGAATCCCCTTGATCTTCTCCTTGTGGGACACGCCGAACTTGTGTTCCTCGTCAACAATCAGCAGTCCCAAGTCTGCGAAGGTCACGTTCTTTGACAACAGGGCGTGAGTGCCAATGATGATGTCAATCTCGCCTGCGGCCAGGCGTCGGAGGGTCTCCCTCTGTTCGTTGCGGGGTTTGAACCGGCTGAGCACATCGATCCGGACCGGAAACGCCGAAAACCGGGAAACAAAATTCTCATAGTGCTGTTCGGCCAGAATCGTGGTGGGAACCAGAACCGCCACCTGCTTGCTGTCCGCCACAGCCTTGAACGCGGCGCGCATGGCCACTTCGGTCTTTCCATACCCGACGTCACCGCAGAGAAGTCGGTCCATGGGCCGCGTGGACTCCATATCCAGAGTGACATCCCGGATACTCGTCTCCTGGTCCGGCGTCTCCTCGTAAGCAAACGCCTCGGCAAACTCGCGATGAAAATCCGTATCCGGGCTGAACGCAAACCCCTCGGAGGCCTCGCGTTCCGCATAAAGACGCACCAGCTTGTCCGCCATTTCCTGCACCTTCTTGCGGACCCGGGACTTGGTCTTTTCCCAACCCTTGCCGCCCAGACGGTGCAGGTCCGGTTCCGTGTCTCCGCTGGCGTGATATTTCCGGATCTTCTCTATCCGGTCGACCGGGAGATAAAGCGTGGCACCCTCGGCGTATTCCAGGTGCAGGAAATCCCCTTCATGATCCTCCACCCGGACCCGCTTCATACCCACGAACCGCCCCACGCCGTGGTCCACGTGCACAACAAGGTCCCCTTCCGAGAGGTCGTCGAGAGACTGAAGCAGGTTGGAGGCGCGGGAACGTTTTCGGGGCCGATAGCGGGTGCGGGTTCCAAAGATTTCTTCGGTGGTCAGGAGCAGAAATTCCGGGTTCGTCAGATGGAATCCACCGGAGAGACGGCCACGTGTGATGGCGATCCGCCCGTCGTAACCGGCCACCTCTTCAGGCTCGATGATCGGCGCCATGACGTCAGCCCCATGAAGAAAATCCCTGACCCGTTCGGCCTCGCCCTGGCTCTCTGAAACGATCAGCACATCATATTGCCGGGCCAGATCGGCAAGACGGGGCCCTAGACCTTCCAGAGACTCCCCGGACAGGCGGCGCTCGCGGGCCGTAACCCCGAAACAGTCCACGGGGCCCACTTCGAAAACCGTACCCTCCTGGACAAGGGCAAGCCCGTCCACGCAAAGTTCGGGTTGAAGTCCCTCATCGCCAGGGTCCCCGTCTGAAACCAGCCGGTAGCCTTCCAGAGTCTGGAGCAGGTCTGCTCCGCCTTCGGGTTCCTTCACGGGCATGAGCACAAAGGTTTCGACCTCCCGGAAAGACCGCTGCGTTTCCACGTCGAACACGCGGATGCTTTCCACCGCGTCGCCAAAGAACTCGATTCGGTAGGGTTGCTCCTCGATGGCCGGGTACACATCCACAATCCCCCCGCGGGCCGCAAATTCTCCCCCTTCCGCCGCGAGATTCATCCGGCGATAACCCATTTCCTGAAAGAGTTCCATCAACGCCTCGAGTCCGATCTCCTCGCCCCGCGTGATCTTTACGGAGGCGCGTCGGAACTCCTCCGCCGTCCAGACCGGGGCCCGCGCCGCATCGAGACAGCAGAAAACCCGTTCGGCACGTCCCGTCAGAATGGTTTCAAGGGCAGAAAGCCGCGGCCCCATATCCGCCGGGTACCGCGGTGGCAGGTACACAGGTTCGTCCGTCCGAAGCAATCGCGAGAAGAAGACCGCGTCGGCATACAACTGACGTGACTCCTCCTCCTTCCCGGAGATGACCAGCGTCTTTCCCGGAAGTCGGCTGAGGAACAGAGCCCTGGACGACCCGGCAAGTCCGGCGCAACGGGTTTCAGCCGACGGCGGCGTGAAGGCGGGCAGTTTCACGGCAGACCAGCGGTCTTTGTCCGAAGACGGCCAGCACGACGCGGAATTTTCATTTTCGTCTCTGGGTTCCCAAAGCAAGTGTTAACCCGACGTCCGGCGCAGGAATCGGGTGGGCGACTTCTTATCATACGCGGAACCTGTTGGGTTTTCGAAACTTTGTATCGCGGACGGCCGAAGGGACCTGCCCCCCTTGGGAAGATCGCGTCTCGACGGCCAACCGCACCGCCTGATGCACCACCCTTGCACCGGGGGGCTATGGTAAGATAACGCCAAAGCGGTCCTCCGTCGTACATTCAATGTCCAGGATAATTACCATTGCGAACCAGAAGGGCGGTGTCGGTAAAACGACAACGGCCGTTAACATGGCTGCGTCCCTGGCCGTGGCCGAAAAGCGCGTCCTGCTGGTGGATACGGACAGCCAGGGCAATTCGACCAGCGGCCTCGGGATCAGCAAGCACGAACTCGATAAGAGCCTTTACGATTTCTATTCGGGCGACGCCGGCATCGAAGAACTCGTGATCGATACGGCCCTGCCCTACCTGAAACTGGTGCCTTCGTCTCTCGACCTCGTAGGCACCGAGATTGAACTCATCGGCAAGCCTGGCAAGGAAACGCTGCTACGGGACGGCCTCCAGTCCATAAAGGACCGATTCGACTATATCATCATTGATTGTCCTCCCTCGCTGGGTCTCCTCACCCTGAATGCGCTCGTGGCCGCAGAAACGGTTATGGTTCCCGTCCAGTGCGAGTTCTATGCGCTGGAGGGTCTCGGCCAGCTCATGAAGACGGTGGAATTGATCCGGGAATCTTTCAATCCGTCGCTGGATATCGAAGGAATTGTCCTGACCATGGTCGACATGCGAAACACGCTGTCGCGACAGGTCGCCGACGAGGTGAAACGCCATTTCGGCACCAAGGTCTATCGCACCGTGATTCCCAGAAATGTAACCCTGAGCGAGGCCCCCAGCCACGGCAAGCCCGTGATGCTTTACGATGTCAGATCCAAGGGCGCGCAGAGCTATCTCGCCCTGGCGCAGGAGGTCCTCCAGGGTGGCTAAGAAGGAAGCGCTCGGGAGGGGACTCGGAGCGCTCATTCCCCAAAGAACCCGCACTGCGGATACCCCAGGCGGGGAAGGAATTTTGAAGGTCGAGGTCGACCGGGTCATTCCCGGAGCCAATCAGCCCCGCAAACGGTTTTCGGACGCGTCTCTGGAGGAACTGGCCACGTCCATCCGGGAAAACGGCGTGCTTCAACCTCCCATTGTTCGTCGTACAGGGAACGGCACCTTTGAACTCATCGCAGGCGAGCGTCGCTGGAGGGCGGCGAAACTGGCCGGCCTCGAACAGATGCCGGTCATCCTGAAGGATGCGGCTCCCGCCGAAACCCTGGTCTATGCCTTGATCGAAAACATCCAGCGCGAAGACCTGAACCCTCTTGAAACGGCCGAAGCCTTCGAACATCTCATGCGTGATTACCACCTCACGCAGGAAGAGATGAGCCAGAAGGTGGGGAAGGACAGGGCCACGGTCGCCAACTATCTTCGCATTCTGAAACTCGCACCCGAGGTCAAATCATGGGTTGCGGAGGGACTCCTGAGTCTTGGTCATGCCAAGGCGCTTCTGGCGGCACCGGATGGCCATGACCAGCTTTTGATCGCCCGGCAGGTCATCCAGAAAGGCCTGAGCGTCCGCGAAACCGAGGCGCTGGCCAGAAAAGGCTCCCTCAAGAAGCCGAAGAAGGCCGCCGGGCCTCGTGATCCTCAGATCAAATCCCTCGAAGATCGCCTGACCCAGAAGATGGGAACCCGCGTTCACCTCAAAGACCGGGGAAAGAAGGGGGGAAGCATCGAGATCGAATACTACTCGCTCGATGAACTGGATCGTCTCCTCGAACTTTTCCTCGGTTGATCAGTTTTCTCTTGCTCTATCGGTAAATCCGTATCTTCCCCTGGCCCCCAGGGTCTGTCCCGCCCCTGAAAAGGCGGAAGCTCATAGACGGGTCCCCAAAGCCGGGCGTTGTTGGAACGCCCTCACTTCGGGCGAACATAGGCAGTAATCGTTGGGTCCGGGGAGACTCGCCTTCGGAAGGCACTTCGCAAGGTCGCGGTCACAGGAGGGCCGGCTCCGTAAGCAAGGATTGCCCCTTCTTCACAGGCCTCACCCTGAGTTTCCCGTCATCTCGTCGGTTACCGGGGTGCGTTCCAGGTACAGACTCCTCGAAGGGAAGGCTACCGACATACCAAGGTCTTCCAGAATCTCCATGAGCTTCAGGTTCACGTCGGAACGGACCTTGAGATACTCCGCCCAGACCGTGGTCTTCGTGAAGAAATACAGGAAAATCTCCAGGGCACTGTCCCCAAAGTCCGTAAACTGGACAAAGATGGTATCCGGATGAATCTCGGGGTGATTCCGGAGCATCGTTTCGATTCGACTCAGGCATTCAGCCATCTGTTTCCGCGAAGTTCCGTAAGTCACCCCGAGGTTAAACTTGATCCTTCGCTTTCCCATCCGGCTCCAGTTGGTGATGGCATCTCCGGCCATGGTGGCATTGGGAACACTCACCAGCGCCTGGGCAAAGGTCCTGACCCGCGTTGACCGCAGGCTGATCTCTTCCACGGTTCCTTCCACGTGGTCGGTCTGAATCCAGTCGCCCACGGCAAAGGGTCGGTCGATGAGCAGAACAAGACAGCCGAAGAAATTGGCCAGGCTGTCCTTGGCGGCAAGGGCAAAGGCCAGACCTCCGAGCCCGAGCCCGGCAATAATGCCCCCCACATCGTAACCCCATTCCTGAACGAGGACGACGGCCCCCAGGACCATCACCACGGTCCGAACAGCCTTCTGGACAATCGGTAAAAGATGGTCATCCAGAAGTGTTTCTGTCCTGGCCGTCCATCGTTCCAGCATGAAGGAGAGGACGTCCGTTGCCCGGTACGCCGCCCAGATGACGGCAACGGCAACCAGTGAGCGAACGATGTGGGTAAGAAATGCTTCTGCGTCGTCAGGAAGCTGGAGAACGGTTCCGAAGACAAGAAGGGCGAGAGGAATGAATACGAACCGCAAAGGCGGTGAAATGATATCAATGATTTTGTCGTCGACGGAGGTCTGGGTCTTCCGCGTCCACAGAGCCACCATGCCAAGCACCACTCTGGTGAAGAGCCTTCTCAGAACGAGTATCAGAAAAAAGGCAAGGACCGCCCCGGCGATCCGTCCAAGGCTCACGTCAAAGAAGGAGTGACCAAGAAAGGATTGTAATTGTTTAAGAATTTCCATCGCGCACAATTAACGGAGGCGCGGCTCTTGTCCGGTGCCTCCGGGTCTGTTCCCTTCCTTAACGGGCAGAACCTCTGCGGACAGCCTCCAGGATACGGCGTGAACCAAGCCTCTTTAGATATTTGCGACGGGCAGCCGGCGACTCTGCTTGCTGTAAATGCTTGACGCGCTCCGACTTGATCTGTTCAAGGTATCGGCCAAACGCCGGACCGTAGAGACCCTGAAGTTCAAGCCGGATGGCCCGAGCCAGCGCCGGACTGACTCCCCCTGTGGAAACCGCAATGCAAAGGTCCCCCCTGCGGACCGATGAGGGGACGATAAAGTTGGAGAGGACGGCTGAATCGACCACATTGCAAAGCATCGGCGCATGGCTGGCCACCCGGGCATTCAGGTTCGGTGAATCCGTGGCCGCCACAACCACGAAAGCGCCGTGGACGTCCCTCTTCCGGTAGGGCCTGGGGAGATATCGAAACACGCCCCGGGCCGCGCCGGCCTGGAGCCTTGGAGTGAGCGTCGGACTGACCACCGTCACGGATGCGCCGGCTCTGACAAGCGTGCCCACCTTGCGCTCGGCCACCCGCCCACCCCCAACCACCAGAGCCTTCCTCCCGTGAAGGTTGAGAAAAACCGGGTACGTGCGCATCAGTGTCCCTTGAGAATCTTCCGGGCCTCATCCGCCTGCTTGCTCGTAGGATACTTGGTGACAAGTTGGTCCAGAATCTCACCGGCCTTGGCCTTCTTCCCGAGTTCTTCGTACGACTGCCCAAGCCGGAGCATAACGTCCATCTCCACGAGGGAATCGGGAAATTTGGAAAGCAGATCCTCGTAACGGCCAGCCGCGGCCTCGTATGAACCCTTGTTGAAATAAAAGGTCCCCACGTAAGCCTCGTACTCGGCGAGCATGTTGTTGCAGCGGGAGATCTTGGAAAGGGCAAGCTCCCGGTAGGCATTGCGCGGGTACCGCTTGACCAACATCTCGAACGCCTTCTTGGCCCGGGTAATGTTCTCAAATCCCCGGTCCACAGAATCGACCTGGTTGAAGTAGGAGAGGGCCAGGCGATACTGGGCATAGGGGGCATCTTCGTGGAAAGTGCGCAGATCGAGAAACGCCTGGTATTCAGCCGCCGCTTCGGGATAACTCTCGGTCGTGAAGTAGGAATCGGCGATCAGAAGTTGCGCCTTGGCGTAATACGTCTTCTCCACATCTCGGGCCTTTACCGCATCGAGATACTCCCGGGCTTTCTGGAACTCCCGGCTGGAGTAAGCCTCTTCCGCAATCCTGAGCAACTCCTCCGGGGGCTTGTCCAGAGGATCTTCCGTAATCGTGGCGCACGCCTGCAGGATGAAAATCACCCCCACGACAACCAACCTCAAAAAAACTCTCCAATTCATGGCTTTTTATTAACTTTTTTCTCCGGACCCCGTCAACTTGAAGCGTGGACGGCTCTCAGGTCTCTTTCAGGGCTGGTACAATTTCTCCAACGCTCATGAAGCCTGCGAACAAACACTGCGCCGCCCATACGGCAGGCCGTGCCGGTCAGGCCCGGACGCGCTCCGGTGAAAACGCGTATCGTGTTCCGAACCCCCAGAACGGCGTGTTCGTTCAAACCCGTGTCAGACGGTGCGATCTTTCGAGCCAGGGACTGAACGTACCGGAAGGCGTTCCCGTTTCCGGAAGATTAGAGACTTTGACACGGGATGTTACTAAAAAACAGGGCCCGGGGTCTTGGGGTCGGCTCTTCTGCCCCTCCTCGAAGAAGTCTGCCGTCCCCGTTACCCCTATGGGACAATAACAGTGGTCCTGAAGAATCACGACCTGCTGGAGCGTTTCCGGGTCTGGACCGGCCGGAGGCGTCTGGAGGAGCAGATTTACATTGTGGGCGGTGCCGTTCGGGACCTTTTGCTGAAGCGACCGGTTTCGGATGTGGACCTGGCCGTTGATGGAGATTGCGGTCGTATCTGCAGGGATTTCACACGTCATTCTTCGGCCCGGCTCATCGCCGTCGGCCAGGCATTCCAGTCTTTCCGCGTAATCAAGGCGGGGGAGCAGCTCGATTTTGCCCCGATTGAAGGCGTCTCCATTCAAGAAGATCTCCTGCGACGGGACCTTACCGTGAATGCCATGGCTCTACCCCTCATGGCCCGTCATCCTGAAGAAGGCCTTCTGGACCCCTGTAATGGAAGATACGACCTTCAGCACGGGCGCATCCGGATGGTACGTGCCGCCAATCTTTCCGCCGACCCTCTCCGTCTGCTTCGGGTTTTCCGCTTTGCCGCCGAATTGGGGTTCAAAATTAATTCACCGACACTGGCATCGGTCCGCGTTCGTGCCCCTGAGTTGAAGCAGATCGCCGGGGAACGGATTCTTTACGAGCTCAAGAAGATCCTGTCATCGGATTCTTGTGCAAACACCGTAGGGGAGATGGCGGAGCACGTCGTGCTCTTTGAACTCATCCCCGAGTTGGAGGCGTCGCGTCACACGACGGGGGGCCGGCCCCGTCCGGACGTCTGGAGCCGCACCCTTCGTGCGCTTCTGGAGGCGGACCGAATCATCGGGGATCCTTCTCCGCTATTTCGCTGTCACACTCCCTGCGCCCTGGCCTATCTCAGAAAACAGGGTCGCCGAGCCCTGGTGCGCCTGGCCATTCTCCTGCTCGATGTGGCCAAGCTCGATGTTGCACTTGTCCGGCCCGACGGGCAGATCTCCTTCCATGGCCACGAAATCGAGGGAGCGCACCTGGCAGCGGATATCATGAAACGGCTGAAGGCGTCCCGAAAAGAGAGCCGGACGGTGACCCAGCTCGTGCGGAACCACCTCCGCCCCCTGGAGTTGGCACAAACCCGGCCCCGGCCGTCCGTGCTCGTCCGCCTGGTCCGGGAGGTGGGGGAGGATGTCATTGGACTGATCATCGTGGGTCTGGCCGACCTGAAAGCCCAACGTCAGCCCTGGGGCCAAAGGGGGGAGGAAACCGCATATCTGGACCTCGCAGGCCACCTCGTCTCCGCCTGGCAGGGCCTTCAGCGGCCCGCCCCTGAAGCACCCTTGATCACCGGAAACGACCTCATGAAAACTTTTTCCCTTGAACCTTCAGGGGTT
Organism: Nitrospirota bacterium; assembly: GCA_003235715.1. Taxonomy (GTDB): domain Bacteria; phylum Nitrospirota; class Thermodesulfovibrionia; order SZUA-242; family SZUA-242; genus SZUA-242. Next base: position 9,124 of record QJVM01000052.1, on the reverse strand, counting down.
ATAGGAGATCTCCTGGAGTTGGTTAACGATGCGGTCTTGGACGGCCTTGTCGCGACGAAGGAAGAAGCTCTGCGTTACGCGGGACAGATCTTGGCAGAAAGACAGAATTCGCTATAATGGACTATGCGCGAGAACAGAAGAAGACCCGTTCGAAAAGTGGGACAGCCCAGACCGCATCCTCTATTCACCAATGCAGGAAGTTCGGAAATGGCCTCCGGGCTTCATCCGGAGAAACGCCGCCGGGACCCCAGCCTTTGCATCAACGGCAAGTGCAAGCTGAGAAAGCAGGCAGGAGACTGCACCGGGTTTGAAGGGTGCCCCGGATTCAAGATGCGGGTCTGAAGGGTCTCAAGACTATTCCGAGCCAACCCCCTTCCCCTCTGGCCGTGTCCAATATCCGCAAATCCGGAGTTGCCGTCGTTCTGGCCGTTGCCGTGGCCGGAGCGGGCTTATATTTCTGCCTGTCCCTGTTCTTCAGGCCGCACCGGGACAATACCGTGGAAGTCGTCGTTCCTCGGGGGGCGAGTTTCAGTCGCGCGCTCAGCCTGTTTCGTGAGGCCCGGGCGTTGCCCTCGGAGTTCCCGTTCCGTATCCTCGGTCGCGTTGTGGGCCTGGACAGGGCTCTGAAACCCGGAGCCTACCGGGTTCCTCCGGAGGCCAGGCCTTTGGCCGTCTTCCGGATGCTGGAGAAAGGGGAAATCCTTACGGTTACCCTCACCATACCGGAAGGCTACTCCATGGCGGAGATCGCGGATGTCGTGGAAAGTGCGGGGCTCGGAAATTCCGACGAGTTCCTGCAGCTGGCCGCAGACCCTGAACTGCTGGACGAGGCCCGAATCCATGCGCCCACGTTCGAAGGATTCCTCTTCCCTGACACCTATAGCTTCCCGACGGTATACGGCACCCGGGACGTCATCCTGGCCATGGCCTCGCGTTTTCACGAAATCATCAGCAACCGGCTGGGCCCGCGGATCGCGGAGTCCGGCCTCAGCCTGCTTGAGGTTGTGACCCTGGCTTCCATCGTGGAAAAGGAGGCACGCGAGTCCTTCGAACGACCCCTGATCGCATCGGTCTACCTGAACCGTCTCAGCAGAAACATGCGACTCGAGGCCGATCCGACCATCCTTTATGGGATCCGCCCACTTGGGGAGCCGATCCGTCGGAGCGAGATCCGAAAGAGGACCCCTTATAACACCTATGTGATACGAGGCCTGCCCCCCGGTCCCATTGCGAGTCCGGGCCTGGCCTCCATCGAGGCGGTTCTGAACCCGTCGGATACCGACTTTCTGTATTTCGTCGCCAATGAAAACGGCACGCACAAGTTCTCAGAGACGCTGGAGGCCCACAATGAGGCGGTTCGTAAGACCCGGAGAAACCAGCGCTGAATATAATCCCTCAACTCGCTAAACTTTTGGCTTATGGTGAAACGAAAGAAGACAAGGAAGATATATGTCGGCCAGGTTCCGATCGGAGGAGGCGCACCGGTCGCGGTTCAGTCCATGACGAAAACCGATACCCGAGACGTTCCGGCCACGGTCCGCCAGATCCGGAGGCTGCAGAAGGCGGGATGTGAAATCATCCGCCTCGCGGTCGTCGACATGGAGGCGGCCGAAGCGCTGGGCCGGATCAGGAAGGCCGTAACCATCCCGCTCATCGCCGACATTCACTTCGACTACCGGCTTGCACTGGAGGCCCTTGAGGCGGGCGTCGACGGGCTCCGGATCAACCCCGGCAATATCGGTGAACGGAGCCGGGTCAGGAAAGTCGTGGAAGCCGCCCGCCAGCGGCAGGTGCCCATCCGGATCGGGGTGAACGCCGGGTCTCTTGAGAAACACCTGCTCAAGAAATACGGCCACCCCACCGCGGAAGCCCTGGTCGATAGTGCCGCGGGACATATCCGGATCCTCGAGGACCTGCATTTCACCAATATCAAGGTTTCCCTTAAAGCATCCAACGTCCCCCAGACCGTTGCCGCGTATCGGCTCTTCTCAAAGAGGTTCCGGTATCCGCTTCATATCGGGATATCTGAAGCCGGGCCGGTATTCACAGGGACCATAAAGAGTTCGGTGGGTCTGGGCATTCTTCTTTCAGAGGGAATCGGGGACACGATGCGAGTCTCCCTGACCGCTGACCCGGTGGAAGAGGTCCGGGTGGCCTGGGAAATCCTGAAGTCGCTCGGCGTCCGGGAACACGGCCCGGCCATCATCTCCTGCCCCACCTGCGGCCGTTGCCAGATCGGGTTGAGGAACATCGCCACAGAAGTGGAGAAGAAGCTCCAGCGTCTGGACGCTCCCCTCAAGGTCGCCGTCATGGGCTGCGTTGTGAACGGCCCCGGAGAGGCCCGGGAGGCCGACATCGGTATAGCAGGCGGAAAAGGCGTGGGGATTCTTTTCAAGAAAGGTCAGGTCGTTCGGAAGGTCAGAGAATCGGAACTCCTGCAAACCCTGCTTTCGGAGCTCGACGAAATGACGTAACGACCTGTCTTCAGGATGGGTCGCTTATTTGCAAAGAGTTCCATTGGTCTGGCCCGCCAACGCCAACGTTGTTCCGTAATCGTTACCTTCACCAGAAACAAGAGCAGCATGAACGTCTCTTCACTGGTAACATGGCTAAAGCACTTAGACTGACTCAGATGAAGGACGGGGCTCCTCGTGAGGAACGCGGAACATCGTGATTCTGACATCCTGCTTTCCGTGGTCCACGATTTTGCAGTGGAACTGCACCCAAAGCAAGTTCATACCTTATACGTGACCCTGGACAGTCTTCTGGACCGGGATCTGGGCTTTGACAGTCTCTCGAGGATCGAGCTGATGGCTCGCCTGGAGAAAGCCTTCGAGACCACCCTTTCGGACCAGGTGGCGGCAAACGCCGAAACCCCTCGGGATCTGCTTCGGGCCCTGGGCGCCGCCACCCCGAGCCCGGAACGTCGGACGGACAGGGCTGCCGAGCCCCGGACCGTGGTGGAAGCGGGAGGCGTAGGGCTTCCGCGCAACGCGGGAACACTGGTGGAAGCCTTTCAGTGGCATGTCCAACACCATGGGTCCCGGACGCATATCATTCTTTACGTAGAAGATGAAGCGAGCGAGACGGTCACCTATCGCGACCTCTGGAAGGGAGCACAGGGGATTGGGCAGGGGCTGTGGAGTCTTGGTCTTGAACCCGGAAGCACCGTGCTCATCATGCTCCCCACGGGCAAGGATTACTTTCAAACCTTCTTCGGGGTACTCATGGCCGGAGGCGTTCCGGTTCCCGTCTATCCGCCGGGCCGGATGAAGCAGATCCGGGAACACCTTGAACGTCATACCGCAATTGCGGAGAACTGCGGCGCGTCGGTGATGATTTCCATGCCCGAGGCGCTCCAGTTTTCCCATCTCATGAAATCCGCGGCCTCCAGTCTTCTGCACATCACGACATGCGCCGAACTCTTTTCAGCCGCTGGGTCGTCGGAGGCCTTCGAGCCGGTTGCCCGGAGACCGGGCGACACGGCCTTCGTCCAGTACACCTCCGGAAGCACGGGCAGCCCTAAGGGTGTGGTCCTCTCCCACGCAAATCTTCTCGCCAATATTCGTTCCATGGGCGGCGCAGTGCAGGTTACGTCCGAGGATGTCTTTGTCAGCTGGTTGCCGCTTTACCATGATATGGGGCTCATCGGGGCCTGGTTCGGGAGCCTCTACCACGCCTGCCCTCTCGTGATCATGTCCCCCCTTTCGTTTCTGGCCCGGCCGGAACGGTGGCTGAGGGCGGTTCATCAGTACCGGGGAACCCTTTCGGCCGCCCCCAACTTTGCCTACGACCTCTGCGTGCGGCGAATCGAGGATTCAGAAATTCAGGGAATCGACCTGGCGTCATGGCGGGGGGCCTTCAATGGAGCGGAACCGGTGACCCCCTCCACCTTGACCCGTTTCTCCGAACGGTTCTCCCGGTTTGGGTTCCGCCACGAGGCCCTTATGCCCGTATACGGCCTTGCGGAAAACTCGGTGGGCCTTGCGTTTCCGCCTCTGAACCGAGGACCCCGCGTGGACCGCATTCAAAGGGATTTCCTGATGCGCTTCGGGCAGGCGGTACCGGCGGAAGCGGGGGACCCGAAAGCCCTCGAGTGCGTAAGCTGTGGTATTCCGATTCCCGGCCATGAGATTCGGGTGGTAAACGAACAGGGGGAGGAGTTGGAGGAGCGCCGTGAAGGTCGGCTCCAGTTCAAGGGGCCTTCGTCCACCAGCGGATACTTCCATAACCCCGGGGCGACCCGCGACCTTATGGATGGCGACTGGCTGAATTCCGGCGACCGCGCCTATATCGCCGAGGGGGAGGTGTATATTACCGGTCGCACCAAGGACATCATCATCAAGGCAGGCAGGAATATCTACCCGCAAGAGGTCGAGGATTGGGTCGGGGCCATACCGGGGATTAGGCAGGGCAGTGTGGCGGTCTTTGGCTCGACGGAAGAAGGAACCGGGACCGAACGGCTTGTGGTCGTTGCCGAGAGCCGACGCACTGACTCCATATCGGTGACCCGCCTGACGGCCGAAATCAACGGCCGCGTCAGCGATGCCATCGGCAGTCCGCCAGACGAGATCCTTATTGCTCCCCCGAACGCTGTGCTCAAGACCTCGAGCGGCAAGATACGAAGGGCCGCGACGCGCCGGCTTTATGAAACAGGACAACTCGGGAAACCGCCCCGTGCGGTCTGGGCACAGGTTGCACACTTCTGGGCAGAAGGCTTTTTCGTGCGCCTGACCCGGTTCACCCGTAATTGGGCTGCCCTCGCCTACGCCGCCTGGTGCTGGCTGGTGATTGGCCTTATGGCCCCTGTGGCCTGGGCCCTCATGATCGTTCTTCCACGGGAAAAGGTGCGGTGGCGGGCCGTGGGTGGCTTGGCCCGTCTGTGCACCCGACTCTTGGCGATACGGGTCACCCTGGAAGGAAACATTCCTCCTGCGTCGCATGGGATGGCCTGTATCTATGTGTCCAACCACTCGAGCTATATCGACAGTCTGGTGCTTCCTTCTGTCATGCCCTCCATGTTCAGCTACGTGGCCAAAGCCGAATTGATGCGCAATCCCTTTCTGAGGGTGGCGCTCCGCCGCCTTGGCGTGCTGCCCGTGGAACGGTTTGACCGGAAAAAGGGTCTCCGCGATGCCAGGAGTGTCCGCGAGGTGGCCGGCCAGGGGCGCTCTCTGCTTTTCTTCCCGGAAGGGACCTTTATAAGGGCTCCGGGCCTTTTACCGTTTCGGATGGGCGCGTTTGAGGCGGCTGCCGTCTCGGAACTTCCGGTCGTCCCGCTGGTGATTCGTGGAACCCGCTCGATCCTCCGTTCGGGTTCGTGGCGCCCCCGGAGAGGTCGCATCCGGATCATTGTGGGCGAGCCCTTGGTACCGGACCATACAGAAGGCGACGCATGGAAGCGGGCCCTTATCCTGCGGGACCAGGCCCGCTCGTGGATGCTTGCTCATTGTGGAGAGCCCGACCTGGAACACGAAAGGCCTATCCTCTTGACGGGCCACCCCCCACCGGAGCCAACTGCCGAACAGGGTTCCGGGCCGGAAGACGCTGCATAGCCCTCTCCCCCAGTGTCCCCATTCACAGGGCGGACTAAAGACATGACGAAGTCCCGGACAGACGTACACGTCCGGGAGAAAGGGATATCGTCAAGAGAAGACCCTCTAAAAGGCCCGGGGGCCAGATTCGTAGGCTTCGTTTGACAAACTCCTGCTGAATTTGGACACGTTCGGGAGGTCAGGTTGCCGAGGTGAGAACCCTGATAGTCCCCCGGGGACTTCTCGCAGCATCGGCTGGTATGGCTGCGGCATCAGCCGCAGACAAGGGATTCTTGCACCTTACCCCCGAAGATTCCGAGAATGGGACTAACGGTCCACCCTCCTGTGAGTGCAAAATCCCTTCCAAAAATGCCGTGCCGTGTACGTGTGAAAAGGACATGCTGAAGGCGGACCGCGTGACCTCTTCAGCCGGAACGTCTGCACTCAAGACCGAGGGATCGGAAGAGGCATGGGTAGTCCCTGGCCAAGTCGACTAGGTCTGCGCCCGCCAGCCTGCCTGGGACCGTAATGCCTTCAGTCAGAACCCCGGCAAGGGCACATGTGGCCCCCTGATGATGCCGACTGAATAAAGCGCCCTTCGAAACACTTTGCCCCTGAGGCGGGGCTTCGGTCCCGCCTCAAACGTTTCCGTCCTTGACGCGTCGATAATGGCGGACACGCGAATGGACCGGTTATCATAGGCCTTGGCGAATCCCTCACCGCGCCGATTCCCACTATGGATACACTCGCTTCCCCCTCGGAAACCCAGAAGACGTGTCTTTCGGCAAAGCAGTCGTCCCGGACGATTGGCCTTGTGCCAACCATGGGATATCTTCATGAAGGACATCTCGCCCTGGTTCGCAGGGCACGCGCGGAGAATGACCTCGTCGTCGTAAGCATATTCGTCAATCCCACTCAGTTCGGACCTGCAGAGGACCTGGAGCGATACCCGAGGGACTTGGTGAGGGATTTGGCCTTACTCACGGAAGAGAACGTGGACGTCGTTTTTACTCCGGATGTCTCTGGGATGTACCCCGAACAACCGGCCACGTTTGTGGAAGTACCTGGAGTCAGCGAGGTTCTGTGTGGCGCAAGCCGGCCCGGGCACTTTCGTGGGGTCGCCTCTGTCGTGACGAAACTCTTCAATATCGTTCAGCCTGACCGGAGCTATTTCGGCCAGAAGGATTACCAGCAGACCATCGTAATCCGCAAGATGGTCAGGGATTTGAACATCCCGGTCCAGATCATCATCTGTCCCACCGTGCGCGAGTCCGACGGCCTTGCGATGAGTTCACGCAATAGTTTGCTGGGCCCCCATGACCGGGTGAAGGCCTCCCAGCTGATTCTGGCTCTGAAAAAAGGAGAAGCGGCTCTCCTGAACGGGGAACGGGACCCCCTCCGGGTGGCCGGGGCGATCAGAGGACTTCTGGCGGAAACCCGTGAAATATTCGTGGATTACATCGAGGTTGTTGACGCAGAGGATTTGAAGAAAAAATCCGGAATATCCGATAAGGATCGAGTATTACTGGCTCTGGCCGTCAGGATTGGCGGCGTAAGACTTATCGATAATCTGGTGGTGAATGTTTCATCGTAAGGGGATTATTGGACGGAACCCCATCAGCGGTTTTCGTTTTCTCCGCGGATATGGTTTCATAAGGCCGGGCTTATACGGCCTGATTGGCCTGAGTCTGGGTCTGGTGCTGTCTGTTTCCCTGTCGTTTGCGGAAGTCTACAGCTATCAGGAACCGGACGGGGTCATCCATTTCTCGGACACGCCTCCTGCAGGAGCAACCGCCGGAACCGTGCGGGTTGAATCTCCTCGGAAAATTCCGGTCAATACGGCCGAGGAACGACCGCCTCTTCAGGAAAGACGTCAATGCGGACATCAGCCCATGGAGTACTGTAATGCGGTAATCGACAGGACGTCCCAAAGGTACGGTCTGGACCCAAAACTGGTCCATGCCGTCGTGAAAGCGGAATCCGACTATAATCCCTACGCCATATCGCATAAGGGCGCCATGGGGATCATGCAGCTGATGCCCGAAACCGCTCGAGAGCTTTCTGTGGTGAACTTGTTCAATATTGAACAGAATGTGGACGGAGGCGTCCGGTACCTGAGTTACTTGATGGACCGGTTTTCGGAAAGACTGGAGGATGCCGTGGCCGCCTATAACGCGGGCCCGACCGCCGTGGAACGTTACCGGGGCACGCCTCCGTATTCGGAAACGCGGGAATATGTAAAGCGGGTCATCGGGTACTATAGGGAATCGGGCGGGGATCGCCAGGGCCGCTCGGCCGCACCGGCTATTTACAGAATTGTAAGGGAAGATGGATCCATGCTGTTTACGAATGTTCCGGCCGACTACATACAGACCAGCCGGGGAGAAATTGCCAAAGAACAGGAGCTCTGATGCCCACGGAGGAACTCAAGGCGCAAATCCTCAAATTAAGGGAAGAACGGAACGCCATCATCCTGGCCCACAATTACCAGAGAGAAGAAGTCCAGGACATTGCAGATTTCACGGGCGACTCGCTGGAACTGTCACGCAAGGCCGCAACCATCGACTGTGACATCATCGTCTTTTGCGGTGTGAATTTCATGGCCGAGTCTGCTTCCATCCTTTCCCCCGACAAGACTGTACTCCTGCCGGCTTCGGATGCAAATTGTCCCATGGCCGACATGGTGACCGTGGATACCCCGAGAGAACTCCGTATGAACTTCCCGGGTCACGACGACGTTTCCTACGAATTCCCCGAGGACTTTACGTTGAGGTCCATGAAGGAACGCTATCCAGGGGTTCCGGTCGTCTCCTATGTCAACACGACGGCGGCCGTTAAAGCGGAGAGCGATTACTGCTGCACCTCGTCCAATGGCATCCGCGTGGTGGAAGCCATCGACGCGGACCGGGTCATCTGCGTTCCGGATCGCAATCTGGCCCGGTGGATTGCCAGGAATACGAAGAAGGAAATCATTACCTGGGACGGTTTCTGTCACGTTCACGATCGCATCAAGGCCAAGGACGTCGAGGCCGTGAGGGCCGAGCATCCGGACGCCCTTTTTGTCGCTCACCCCGAATGCCGCATCGAAGTCTGCGAAATGGCGGACCACGTCACAAGTACATCGGGCATGCTCCGATACTGCCATGAATCTCCCGGACGGAAGTTCATAATCGGGACCGAAACCGGCCTCCTGTACCGCCTCCGCCTCGAAAACCCTGACAAGGAATTCTATCCGCTCCGACGGGATATGGTCTGCCCGAATATGAAGAAGACCTCCCTCAGCAGCGTCCTGTTTGCCCTGGAGAACAATACCCAGGTCATTGAGGTTCCCGAAGACATCCGCGTTCGGGCCAAGAGAGCGTTGGACCGGATGCTCGAGATTCTCTGACCTCCTTCAGGCCCGGCCTTCGCTGGATGGTTTCTGCCCGGACGGGATGGGAAGAGGCCGAACGTCCTTCTGTATGAACCCGCTAAACCAGAAGATCATTGAACACATCCGTACCCATGGGCCCATATCGTTTGAGCGTTTCATGGAAATGGTCCTTTACACTCCTGAATTGGGTTATTACATGTCGCCTGCCATGGATATT
>QJVM01000214.1 GCA_003235715.1 Nitrospirota bacterium | reverse complement strand
TCATGGCATGCGGCAGTTCGTGCACAAAGCCCTTTACCGCGCCGAGGTGTGTCGAGACAATGAGCAGACCGCCCCGGGCCGTAGCCTCCTCGACAATGGCGCAGGCGAGGGGGCCGCCCTCTTCGGGGTCTGTGCCCGAACCGAGCTCATCGAGAAGCACGAGGCTCGCGGGCCCGGCCTTGGCAAGGATTTCGGAAATGCGCCGCATGTGGCCTGAAAAGGTTGAAAGGCTGGCCTCAATGGACTGGTCATCCCCAATATCCGCCGCGAGGGAGTCCAGCAACGGCACTTCCGTGCCTTCATCAGCAGGAACGTGCATCCCGCTCAAGGCCATGAGGCAGAGGAGTCCGATGGTTTTCAGGGCCACAGTCTTTCCCCCCGTATTGGGACCGGTAATGACGAGCGTTCGCGTCTCCTGTCCATCCAGTTCAAGGGAAAGAGGAACCGGCGCGGATGTCTCCGAGTTTTTCCTCATGATGTCCCACAGAAGGGGATGGCGGGCTCCTCGAACGACAAGTCTGCCGTGGCCCGAAATGCCTGGGGGGACCATTCTGAAGACCCTGGCCAAACGGGCGGCCCCCATCAGGGCATCCAGCTCCACGATGCTGTCGTAGGTGGCCTCGACCTCGACCATCGCCCCGCGAATCTGTTCCGACAGCAGCCGCAGAATCCTCAACTCTTCAGCCCGTTCCTCCGCGTGCAGTTCCCCCAGTTCGTTTCCAAAGGGGAGAGTTTCCAGCGGTTCCACGAAGGCGGTCTCCCCGGAGTTTGAAAGGTCGTGAACAATGCCCGGGATACGGGACTGGGCATCTCGGCGTACCGGGATAACCCATCGCCCCGAACGGTTGGTCACGAAACTCTCCTGGAGGCATCGGGCCACTTCCGGGCGAAGGATGAAGTCCTCCAGTTTCTTCCGAAGCCGGTTTTCCGTGCGTCGTATGCGCCGGCGAATCTCGGCCAAATCCTCGGACGCCGTATCCAGAACGGTCCCCTCTTGGGAGACAGAACGTTCCAGGTCGCGCCGAAGCCCGGGCAGCGGATGGACCCTGTCCGAAAACCCTGTGAGGTGAGGGGTGTCAGCGGCCGCATTCAGGACGGAGAGCACAGCGGAGGCGTTCAGCAGGAGCGGAAGAAAGAGACGAATATCGGACGCGGTAAGGACTGCGTCCTGCGGCCGGACCCTGCGGAACTGAAGCGTGAGGTCTGAAAAGGGGTGAAGCGAAAAGAGGCGGCCCGTATTCTCCAGATGACGGATTTCCGAGATCAGGCGCTGCGTCGTCAGGATATCCTCCTGCGACCGGAGGGGTTGCCAGTCGAGGGCCCGTTTTCGGCCCGGCTCGCTCGTGCAGCGGGCTCCAATGAGGTCCAGAAGCGGGTGAAAGCCCAGACGCTCCAGCGTGAGGGGGTCGGCAAGCACGGGGATTAATGAATTGCCCGGGACAGGGCCTTCAACGCCCCGGTGATCGCACCCTCCAGGGTTTGAAGAGTCCCGAGGCGTGCCAGTGCGGCTTCGGCGTCGGTCTTCCGGTATCCCAGATTGATCAGGGCAGAGAGGGCGTCATCATAAAGGGCAGACGCGGGAGAGGGAGGGGGTTCATCCGCGGCGGGCAGTTTTCCCCTCAGTTCGAAGACGAGCTTGGTCGCGGTTTTCTTCCCCAGGCCCGGAATCCGGGACAGAAAGGTGATATCCTCGGACTCGATGGCCCTTCGCAGTTCGGAGACCCTGGCGCCTGAGAGAATGCCCAGTCCGAGGCGGGGCCCTATACCGGAGACATCCGTCAGGGTCAGGAAGAACTCCTTTTCCTCCGCAGCAAGAAATCCGTAGAGCTGCAGCGCGTCTTCCCGAACATGAAGGTAGGTGTGAAGCAGGACTTCGTTGCCCGGGGACGGCAGTCTTTCGAAGGTGGAGATCGGAATAAAGATACGGTATCCGAGGCCTCCTGTCTCCACAGTAACCTCGGTGGGGTGCTTCGCGGTCAGTATGCCCTTCACGTAGGCGATCATGCAGGGTCCGATAATTTCATCGGGCAGGATTCAGGAGAACATTTCATAGGGTCCTCACCACTCGGACAGGGTTTGTCCCTTCCTCCCGGAAGGCTATCTCAAGGCTTTCGCCTGGGCTCGCGGGTTCAGCCTGGAACTGTGTGCATGACAAATTGCCGTGGCCAGGGCGTCGGCCTCGTCCTCGAGCGGCGTCTGCCGGAGACCCAGCAGGGCACGGACCATGGCCTGGACCTGCCCCTTGCCCGCCTTGCCGTAGCCCACCACGGACTTTTTGATCTCGAGAGCCGAATATTCCATCACCGGGATGCCCGACCCCGAGAGGGCGGCCAGAACAACCCCCCGGGCCTGCCCGAGGCTGAGGGCGCTCTGTACGCTCTTGGCAAAGAAGATCTTTTCCACTGCCCCTGCATCGGGTCGGTGGCGATGGACCAGTTCCGTAAGGAGCCCGTGAAGACGGGAAAGGCGTTCGGCAAGGGGTGTTGCGGGGGCCAGGGCAAAGCGGCCCGAATCCACATAGCTCAGGGTGTTTCTCTCATGCTTTATCAGCCCGAACCCACAGAAGCGGCTCCCGGGATCGATGCCGAGGATGAGCATCCGGACTAGCCGATCCGGTCCATGACCGCCTGCGGAATATTGAAGTTCGCATAGACGTTCTGGACATCATCGAGATCGTCGAGCGCGTCCATAAGGCGAAGCATCTGGCTCGCCACGGACTCCTCGGCGATCTCCACCTCGGTGGTGGGGAGTTTGGTGGATTCGGAAGAGGCGATGGGGATCCCCGCCTTCTCGAGGACTTCCGTGACCACGGTCAGGTCAGGTACAGCGGTGATGACCTGGTAGCTGTCTTCGTCGGCCTCATTCTTCATGTCTTCGGCCCCGGCATCGAGAACGAGGCTCATCAGCGTATCCTCATCGACTTTGTTTTTCTCCACCAGGATGTAACCCTTCGACTCAAAAAGGAAGCCCACGCTTCCGGGCTCTCCCATTTTGCCCCCGAGTTTGCCCAGCACGTGCCGGACGTCGGCCACCGTGCGGACACGGTTATCCGTCAACGCGTCAATGAGCAGGGCCACCCCGCCCGGTCCATACCCTTCGTAGGTAATTTCTTCGTACGTCACACCGGGAAGTTCGCCGGTTCCTTTCTGGATGGCGCGCTTGATATTCTCCGCGGGCATGTTCACGGCGCGGGCCTTGTCAACAGCGAGCCGGAGCCGGGGGTTGCCGTCCGGGTCCCCTCCGCCGATGCGCGAGGCCACGGTAATCTCCTTGGCCAGCTTGGTGAATATCTTGCCCCGCTTGGCGTCAATGGCCGCTTTCTTGTGACGCGTGGTATGCCACTTGGAATGTCCTGACATGACCGAATTCTCCTTGATTCAATGAGCTTGAGTTTCCAGCAGAAAAACGTCACCCGAGGTCGGAAGAGACATCAGACCCGGGGGATCCGTCGCGCAGCGTCTGGTACGTTCTTTGTCAGGCCGCATGGGGGGATGAAGGACCGGTGCGAACAAACGGGAGGGAAGCGAACTCAGTTTTTTCGCCTTCGGGTCCGCGTGCTCGGGGTCGCGGTATCATCGGCAGGAACTTCCCCTCCCAGTTCAACGAGCCGGTCCACGGCCATTTTGTAAAGGTACGACTGTCTGGGAATTTCCTTAACGGCCATTTCAAAGGCTGTTTTGGCCTCGTCCTTGCGGTCCAGCTGATAACTGGCCT
>QJVM01000234.1 GCA_003235715.1 Nitrospirota bacterium | reverse complement strand
AAGGTCCACAACAGTCTTCAGGGAGAACCGGACCCGATCACTGAGGCCCAGTGGAAGCACCACTATGAGGTCAACCTGGCCAATGCCACCAAAATGGACCTGTCGGCGGACTGCATGCTCATCCACGATCCCCAGCCCGCGGCCCTGGTCGAGAAGCGCACAGGGCAGTGCTGGATATGGCGCTGTCACATTGATATCTCGCAGCCCCAGCGGGACACCTGGCAGAAACTTCGCCCCTATGTGGAAAAATACGACATGGCCATCTTTTCCGTGGCCAAGTTTGCCCAGCACATCGTTCCGGAAAAGTTCATCATCCCTCCTTCCATCGATCCAATCAGCGAGAAGAACCGCGACCTCGAACCCGAGGAGATCACGGAGGTTTTAGATCGCTACCAGATCCCCCTGGACAAGCCCATCCTGCTGCAGATCTCCCGGTTCGATCGATTCAAGGATCCCATCGGAGTCATTGAGGCTTACCGCCTGGTGAAGAAGTACAACGATTGCCGTCTCGTTCTGGCGGGCGGTGCCGCCACCGACGACCCGGAGGGAGAGGCCGTGCTTCAGGAGGTTCTGGAACACTGCGACCGGGACCCCGACATCCATGTGCTTCTCCTTCCTCCTTTCAGCGACCTGGAAGTGAATGCGCTCCAGAGGGCTGCAGACATCGTGTTTCAAAAATCCCTGAAAGAGGGCTTCGGACTCACCGTGACCGAAGCCATGTGGAAGGAAAAACCGGTGATTGGCGGCAACGTGGGAGGCATCCCCCTCCAGATCGTCCACGGCGCCACAGGATTCCTGGTGAACTCCGTGGAAGGAGCGGCTTTCCGCACCAAACAATTTCTGAACAACCCCGCCATGATGAAGCGGATGGGCGAGAAAGGCCGGGAGCATGTGCGGATTCGCTTCCTCCTCACCCGCCAGATCCGGGATTATCTCTCTGCATGGTACTTCCTCCAGGGCGGGCGTAAGCATATCTTCGAGCTATGACCGACACACGCGCCCTCCGATCGTTCATTGAAAAGGCGACGCAGGATCGCCGCCTTATCGTGGTTTCCAACCGTGAACCTTACGTTCACCGGAAGCAGGAACAGGACATTGTCTGGGAACAGCCGGTGGGCGGTCTCACGTCGGCCCTTGATGACGTGCTCCGTCTTCTGGGCGGCGTCTGGGTGGCCTGGGGATCCGGAGACGCTGACCGCAGAACCGTGGACCGGAAGAGCCGCGTCAGGGTTCCGCCCGACCAGCCTTCCTACACGCTGAAGCGCGTCTGGCTTACCCCGGGCGAGGTCGAGAATTATTACAACGGGTATTCGAACCACGTGCTGTGGCCCCTCTGCCACATCGCCCTGGAACGGGTCTATCTGCGTCACCGGTATTGGGAGGATTATGTATCAGCCAATCACCGGTTTGCCCGGGCGGTCGGTGAGGAAGTGGAAAGCGGGACCATGGTCTGGATCCATGACTATCATCTGGCCCTGCTCCCGGCCCTGCTCCGGGCGGACTATCCGGACCTGACCCTGGCCCATTTCTGGCACGTCCCCTGGCCCAACTTCAGCGTCCTCCGCGTATGTCCCCAGGCCAGGGAATTGGTGGAAGGTATGCTGGCCAACGATTTGATTGGTTTTCAGGTGAGCCATTTTGCCAGTAACTTCATGGATTGCGTGGAGAAACTCATCCCGGATGCCGAAGTGGACCGGGAACGGGCCATCGTCTCCCTCAAGGGACATGAAACCAGACTCGAGGCCTTTCCGATAAGCGTGGATTTTGAGCGCTTTCACCAGATGGCCTCCTCCCGTCGGTCCCAGCGGTTTATGGAGAAGCTCAGGAGACGCCTGAACCTCGCCCCGGACATCCTCCTGGGAGTGGGCGTGGATCGCCTGGAGTACACAAAAGGGCTGACCAAGCGCCTTCAGGCCATCGAACTTTTCTTTGAACGTTTTCCGAAATTCAGGAAGCGGTTCACCTTCTTTCAGGTGGCGGTTCCGACCCGCGCGTCGGAACCGTATATCGGTTATGGAAAGGGCGTTCAGGCCCTTGTCCGGCAGGTGAACCAGCGTTTTGGGACGGCCGAGTGGAAGCCCGTCATCTATACCGAGGCCAAGATGGAACACCGGGAGCTCGCCGCGTTGTACCGGGAAGCGGACCTTTGCATCGTGAGTTCCGTTTACGATGGCATGAATCTCGTGGCCAAGGAATTCATCTCGTGTCAGACCGAGGAAAAGGGGGTTCTTCTGCTTTCGGAGTTTGCCGGTGCCGCAGAGGAACTGGACGAAGCCATTATCGTAAACCCCTACGACCTGGAAAGCTTTTCCGAAAGCATCCGGGACGCCCTGGCCATGGGCTCCCGGGAAAGGAGAAAGCGCATGCGGACCCTTCGGGAACGGGTCAGCGCGGCAGACATCAATACGTGGATCCGCAACATCATCCAGCGCATGTCCGACCTGGCCAGCGCGCGCTCCGGGGGCACGGCGTTTCTTTTCAGGGATATCGAGCAAATCGCCTTGCAGGATCTCTTTCTTTTCCTGGATTTCGACGGCACGCTCTCTCCCATTGCCCCTACGCCGGAAGAGGCCCGCTTCCCGGTTCATGTGCAGAAGATCCTGAACAAGCTCAAGAAGGTCATGCCGGTGGCCATCATCAGCGGCCGGTCCCTTGAAGATGTGAGGTCACGGGTTGGCATCCCGGACCTGGTCTACTCGGGAAACCACGGGATGGAAATCTGGAACGGCAGAGAAATGGTCCGTCAGGAGGCGGGCGACATATCCCGCCTGGAGGAACTCGTTGAAGAGCTGATCCGGACGTTCCGGGATATCCCCCAGGTCATTGTGGAACACAAGCGGCTCTCGGCCAGCCTCCATTTCCGAAAGGTGCCGCCAAAGAAACTGGCCCGGGTGTTCGGTCGATTCTGGGAAGTCACCCGTCCTTACGATGCCCATTTCAACGTCTCCACCGGCAAAAAGGTTCTCGAAATCCGGTCAAAGGAAGCCTGGAACAAGGGAGATGCCGTCACCTGGATCCTCGAAGCCATAGCCCCCACCCGGCATCCGGTTTACATCGGGGATGATGTCACGGACGAGGACGCCTTCCGGGCGATCAGAGGCAAGGGAACCTCCATTTCGGTGGGACGGAACCCGGAAGCCGATTACTATCTGGAAAACCAGGACCAGGTGGGAAAATTTCTGGAGTGGCTGTACCTCCGAACCCTCTTCTTTCCCGAACTGGCAGGCGGTCAGGGAAACTGAAACCGGGTGTGAGGCATGGGTCCCTGCTCGGTGCAGCCTGTTTTGAATCTATTTAACGCATCACGGTGTAACGGGGGATTCCGCTCTTCGTTCCATGGGGCGCGCCAGAAAGGGCCCAATGTACTGCGCACGCTTTAAACGGCCGCCCCCTTGAGGCCCGCGAAAAAGACTCAGCCCTCGGTTTCCTTGCGGACCCAGTCCAGGTACGGGTCCCATCCGGCAAGGACTGGGAGTGCGATAATCTCCGGCACGTCGTAGGGATGGAGTTCCCGGACTCTCCCTTTCAGCGACTCAAACCGGTGCGCCGTGGTCTTTATAACCATAAGGACCTCCGGGTCATCACAGACCTGCCCCTTCCATGAATAGATGGAACGAACATTCCTGACGATATTGGCACAGGCCCCAAGTTTTTCTTCCACGACTTTCCGGGCGATCTTGACCCCTTCCTCCTCGCCGGGGACGGTGACAAGCACTACACGGA
>QJVM01000149.1 GCA_003235715.1 Nitrospirota bacterium | reverse complement strand
TCTTCATATCGGGCATGCCCTGAACAAGATTCTCAAGGACATCATTGTCAAGTACAACCTCATGAAGGGGAAATATTCCCCTTACGTTCCGGGCTGGGATTGTCACGGACTTCCCATCGAACTTCAGGTAGACAAACAGCTCGGATCAAAGAAGAACGAACTCTCTCTGGCGGACAGGAGACGGCAATGCCGGGAGTATGCGGCAAAGTTCGTGGATATCCAGCGGGCCGAGTTCGAAAGGATGGGGGTCTTCGGGAACTGGAATGCCCCGTACCTGACCATGTCCTACGAATACGAAGGCGCCATCGTTCGGGAATTCGCCCGATTCGTAAAGAGCGGGCACGTCTATGAAGGCCGCAAGCCGGTCCACTGGTGCCCCTCGTGCGTGACCGCGTTGGCCGAGGCGGAGGTGGAATACGCGGACAAGAAATCGCCTTCGGTGTACGTCCGCTTCTGGCTCCCGGAGTCGGAATCGGCCAAGCTGGGCCTTGAGCCTTCCGACCGGTCCGTGGCCATTCTCATCTGGACCACAACCCCCTGGACCCTTCCGGCAAACCTGGCGTTGGCGGTTCATCCGGAAATTGACTACGTGGCAGCGAAGACCGATGTCGGGGATCTCGTCCTTCTCGCCCAGGACCGCTATGATGCCCTGGAAAAGGAATTGGGACTCTCGGGACGGATGAATGGCCCGATTCGAGGCAGCAGACTGGTTGGACTGGAAGCCCGCCACCCGTTTCTGGACAGAACCTCGAAGGTTATCAGCGCTGGGTTTGTCTCCACAGACGACGGAAGCGGCGTGGTTCATATTGCCCCCGGACACGGGGAAGACGACTACCGCGCTGGACTGGAAAACGGACTGGACGTCTATGCCCCGGTCGACGACCATGGCCGGTTCACCCCGGAATTTCCGGACTTTCAGGGAGAGTTCGTGTTCAAGGCGAACGAGGGTATCATCTCGCTGCTCAGGCAGAGGAAGGCGCTTCTGGGCCGGACCGATATCGAGCATTCTTATCCCCATTGCTGGCGATGCAAGAAGCCTGTGATCTTCAGGGCCACCGAGCAGTGGTTCATCTCCATGTCCCATAACGACCTGCGGGGCAAGGCGTTGTCCGAGATCGACCGGGTCCATTGGCATCCCGCTTCCGGACGCAATCGGATCTACAGCATGGTCCAGAACCGGCCGGACTGGTGCATCTCGCGGCAAAGGGCATGGGGCGTTCCCATCACCCTGCTCAAGTGCAGGGCTTGCGGGACCTTCACGACAGATGCCCGGGCTCTGGACAACTTTGTAACCCTTGTGAGGGAGCATGGAGCCGATGTCTGGTTCGAACGTTCGCCCCTGGAACTCCTGCCTCCCGCATATGGTTGCGTGAAATGCGGAGCTAGGGACTTTGAGAAGGAGACGGACATTCTGGATGTGTGGTTCGATTCCGGGGTGAGTCATGCAGCCGTCCTGGAACAGACGCCGGGACTGAAGTGGCCCGCCGAGTTGTATCTCGAGGGTTCAGACCAGCACCGAGGCTGGTTCCAGAGTTCTCTGCTCGCCTCGGTGGGTACTCGGGGCCGCGCTCCGTACAAGGGAGTGCTCACCCATGGGTTCATTGTGGACGGACAAGGCCGCAAGATGTCCAAATCCGTGGGCAATGTGGTCGCTCCGCAGGAGGTGATCAAGGAAAACGGGGCCGAGATTCTCAGACTGTGGGTATCCGCAGCGGACTACCAGGAAGACGTAAAGATATCAAAGGAAATTCTGAGTCGTCTCATAGAGGCCTACAGGAAGATCAGGAATACCTGCCGTTATCTTCTTGGTAACCTTTACGATTTTGATCCGGCCACGGAGTGGGATCCCGGTCAACTGCCGGAGATTGATCGCTTTGCGTTCAGTCGATTGAATGAACTCATTATGAAAGTCGATTCGGCCTACGAGGGATACCGTTTTCATGAGGTGTACCATGCCCTGTACAACTTCTGCGTCGTGGAAATGAGTTCCTTTTACCTGGATATCCTTAAAGACCGGCTTTACACGTTCCGGGCTGATTCACCCGAGCGCAGAGGTTCCCAATGGGTTCTGTTCCGTATCCTGAAGGCCTTGACCGGCATGATGGCCCCTGTTCTTTCATTCACAGCCGAAGAGGTGCAGAAATACACCCCGGGCACCACAGACAGCATCTTCATGGAAGACTTCCCTGTGGCCGACAGCAGCCGGATTGATCCGGTGCTCACCGACCGATGGCTCCGGCTCATTGACGTCAGGAATGAGGTCAACAAGGCATTGGAGCTTCGAAGGAGCGAGAAGTTCATCGGCAACTCCCTGGAAGCCTCGGTCACGGTCTATGCCTCGGGAGAAACGCGTGATCTCCTCGAATCCTACCGGGGGGAGCTGGCGACCATCTTCATCGTGTCCCAGGCAGACCTGGCCCCGATGGAAGATGTGCCTGACAGCGCCTTTACGGCCACGGATCTCGGGATCAGGGTGGGAGTTTTCCGTGCTCCGGGCGAAAAATGTCCCCGGTGCTGGAACTGGCGAATCGATCTGGCACCCGCGGCCGACGGGACGCCCGTATGCGGACGCTGCCGCCAGGTTGTGGGCGGGTGAGGAAAGCTCTCCTCATCGTCGTTGTCATCCTGGTTCTGGACTTCCTGACCAAGCAGCTCGTCCGCACACATCTGGACCTCCATGAGGTCATCCCGCTCACCCCGTTTCTGAATCTGGTTCATGTCCAGAATACCGGGGCCGCTTTTGGCATGTTCTCTTCACTGGGAAGAGGCTTTTTCATTCTTGTCGCACTGACGGCATCCGTCGGAATCGTCATTTACATGGCCCGGGTCCCGGACCACCGCACCATTCTGGCCATGGTCCTGGCCGGTGCGCTGGGCAACCTGGCTGACCGCGTGTTTCTCGGCCATGTGACGGACTTTGTGGATGTTCATATCGGACGTCTTCATTGGCCCGCCTTTAACGTGGCCGATTCCGCACTGACGGTGAGCATTGCCCTGTTACTTCTCAGCGGTTTCAGGAAACCCTCCAGCCAGTCCGGCAAGAAGGACGAAGAAGGCGGAGTCCTTTCTCAGTAACCCTGCAGAGTCGCAGGACGGCTTATCGTAATGCTTCACGGCAACCTTAGTGGGCTGAAAACCAAAGACCTGCACCGCCTTGAGCGCCTTTACCGCAGGAAAATTCCGGTCGACGCGGTCGTTTCGGGCGAGACGGCTCGCGCCATTACGGAACTGTCCCTGGAACTGAACCGACAGATCGGACTCCTCATCCAGCGGAACGGACAGATCACGCACGTGATTGTCGGAGATGCCAAGGGACTCTTCCTGCCAGACCTCAAGAATTATCCCCTGGGGCAGAAGCGCCTCCGGGGGCTGCGGCTCGTTCACACGCACCTGAACCGGGAACCCCTGACCAACGACGACCTGACTGATCTTGCACTGCTCCGACTGGACCTGATCGCGGCCGTTTGCGTCACCGCCGACGGTTTCCCGGGCCTCACCTACATCGGAGTGCTGAAACCGGGCGACGCCCAGCGCGAAGTATACGAAACGTGGCCGGGCGAGGATTTTCATCACCTGAGCCTGGACGTGAGGGCTTTTCTCGATTCCCGGGAAGAGGAGATGCAGCGCCTCTCGACGTCGGCGCGGCGCACGGTCAAGGGAGACGAACAGGCCATTCTGGTCTCTGTGAGCACCGCTCCCAAATGGCAACAGGAAGATTCCGTAAGTGAACTGGATGAACTGGCCCGGTCGAGCAACGTGGTGGTGCTGGACCATATTGTCCAGAGACCCCAGAAGATAGACCCCAGCCACCTTATCGGAGCAGGGAAGCTGAAGGATCTGATCATCCGCGCGATGCAGCTCGGCGCCACGATCATCATCTTTGATCAGGATCTCACCCCGGCCCAGGGGACCCGGATTGCGGAAGCCACAGAGCTTAAGGTCATTGATCGGACCCAGCTTATCCTGGACATCTTCGCCCGTCGCGCTCACAGCCGGGAAGGAAAAGTGCAGGTGGAACTGGCACAGCTCAAATACCGCCTCCCCCGACTGACCGGCCGGGGCACCCAGATGTCCAGACTGATGGGAGGGATCGGGGGACGGGGTCCCGGCGAAATGAAACTTGAAGTGGACCGGAGACGGGTTCGGGACCGCCTGGGGCTACTCGAAAAGGAACTGAAATCCATTTCGGCCGCCCGCAAACAACGAAAGGCCCGCAGGGCCCAGGCCGGAATCCCCATTATTTCCATCGTCGGCTATACGAATGCCGGCAAATCCACGCTCCTCAATGCCTTGACCAGGAGCCAGACGCATGTGGAAGAAAAGATGTTTGCCACGCTCGATACGGCAAGTCGAAGGCTCCGCTTCCCGAGGGAACGGGACGTCATTATTACCGATACGGTAGGGTTCATCCGCGACCTGCCCAAGGACCTGTTCAATGCGTTTCGCGCCACTTTGGAAGAAATGGAGGATGCCGACATGCTTCTCCACCTTGTGGATGTCAGTAACTCCATGTTCGAACAGCAGATCGATTCGGTGACCGCGATTCTCGAGGACCTGGGCTATAACGAAAAACCCAGGATGCTTGTGTTCAACAAGATCGATCGTCTGGAAAAGGAGATTGCGGACAGTCTCTGCGAGCGATTCGACGCTGTCGGCGTATCCGCACTTGACAAAGACACGCTCCCGGCACTATTGCATGCCATCGAATCCGGGCTCTGGCCGTCCCGGGGCAGGGCTCTTCCCTATGACGGGGAAGCTCACGCCTGAGGACACAGGAGTGCTCTGCGGGGAGAAACTTGGAACATTTTCCAAGAAAGCCGCCCCGTGAACCGACCGGGATGGTCCGGAAGTTTCAAACCCCGAGCAGAAGCACGTAAGCGAACTTGTTCCCGGGGGGCGCTTTCGGCCGCAGCGTCCCGGTACGCCCCTCTCACGGGGTTTCGGGGGCCCCGTTGATGTCTCCCCCCGCGGGAACAGGCTCGAGGTAGTCTCCTCTTGCCGCGCCGCCTTCCAGCATGTGGGCATAGGAGGCCGAATCTTTTACTTCATATACCTTCAATCGTCCCGTAACGGGGCCGGGGATTCGGTCTATGATATCTCCCGTGGTTGGGTCGGTCACATCCCTTCCCTTCTGCCTTATGATGAATTCTCTCCCGACCTGGAGCCCCACGTTCGCCCCGCCATTCACCACAACCATGCGGCCTTCCACCTCCGCCACCCGGGCCTCCCATCGTTCCACCGGAATGGCGCCCAGCACCTGTTCCATGGCCCTGACAATGGCCTCCCGCGTGGCCACGCCGAGAGGCGTCTTTAGAAAAGCCTGCCCGCCGAAGGCTATTTTCGGATAGTCCACGGCCGCACCCAGAAACCCCTTCGATGCGCGACCCACGCCCTTGACCGATCCCACGATCTCCCCGGTCTCCACATCCGATATCGACAGGTGGACCTCGACCCTTGCCGTAGATCCGCCAAACCGGCCCCGAGCCTCAGGCACTGCAAACCACCCGGATACGTCGCCGGACACCGTAAAATCCGTCACCGTCCCGCGGACCAGGAACTGGGCATTCCTGAGGCGCCCCGACCTGGCCCTTCCCTCCTCACGGGAATCTGCCCGCCTCTGCCTGGACAATTCCTGGAGGATGTCCCCCAGGTGACGACGGTCCAGCACAACAACCTCTCCCGTCTTCATCATTTCTGTCACCAGCATGTCCGCCATTCCACTTCCGAGGTTCCACTGTCCTGAGAAACTGGCCCGGTTCTCGAAGTCCGAGATGATCACCACGGGCTTGATGCCGAAACCCATCCCCTTATGGCGAAGAGATTCGTATTGATATTCCGCCAGCGGCAAGACGCATGAGGCCATGAGGATGACGGTGGCCAGAACCACCGCACGCTTCGTAAACGTGAACATGGGATATAGCGTAGGCCCGTTGCAGACTGAGCGTCAAGGGGCCATGGTCCGTCCTGGCCCAAACACGAGCAAGGGTAGGGTATGATGATAAATAATTCGTCCGCACACATCGTCATGGAGGGAGGTAGCGAACGTATGAACCCGAAACTCGAGTTTATCTTCCGGCGCCGCAGCGTCCGAAAGTACACGGACCAGCCCGTGAATGAGGAAACCCTCATGGACCTCCTTGAGGCCGCTATGGCCGCACCATCCGCCGTGGCCAAGGATCCCTGGAATTTTATCCTCGTGACGAAGCGGGCCACGCTGAACCAACTCACTGAGTTCATGCCCAACGCACAAATGCTCAAACAGGCACCCGCGGCGATCTTTGTCTGCGGAGACATTAAGCGGGCTCACGGTGAGTTGGAGTCGTACCTCCTTCAGGACTGCAGTGCCGCCATCCAGAACATTCTGCTGGCCGCCACCGCGGTGGGGCTGGGCTCCTGCTGGCTGGGGGTACACCCCAGGCCGGAGCGGATGGCGGGCGTCCGAAAGGTGTTCCACCTGCCCGAGGGAATCATTCCGGTTTCCGGCATAGCCCTGGGATATCCTGCAGAACAGCCGGAACCGAGAACACGCTTCAGGCCGGCGTACGTTCACCGGGAAACCTGGTGAAAGAGGTTCGGCTTCGATGAAACCGGTGCGGCATCTGGCCGCATCGGCGGCGGTATCTGGAGCCCTGTATACCTTTACGGGAGATACGGAACTCTCCCTTGCATCCTTCGTTTCAGGGGTGCTCCTTGATGTGGATCACATTCCTGATTCCCTTGCCCAGCCCCGCCGGTCGAGGTCTGTTTCCGACTTTGTTCAGACCTGCCTTGGCCGGCAACTGGACCGGGCTTATCTGGTCCTTCATGCTTGGGAGTTGCTGGTCGGAGCCGCACTGCTGACCGCGTTTATGGGATATGGAAGCATTCCGCTCGGATTATTGGCCGGATTCCTCCACCATATGCTCCTGGACCATATCGGCAACCGTGTCCATCCGTTCGGTTATTCGCTCCTTTGGCGGGCCTCAAAGCGATTCGACTACGGAGCTGCGTTCCCGGAATAACGCCCACCGTCAGGCGACTGAAACCCGGAGCGCTACGGGGCAATGGTCGGAACCTTCAATTTCATTAAGAATCAGGGCCTCCCGTGCGTGGCGGATGAAGGCCTCCGAAACGCAGAAATAATCAATCCTCCATCCAATGTTCTTCTTCCGGGCCTGAAAACGATAGCTCCACCACGAGTATCGAATCTCTTCGGGATAAAAGTGCCTGAAGGTATCGCGAAACCCGGACCTCAGGAATTTGTCCATCCACACCCGTTCCTCCGGGGTGTAGCCCGCATTGCCTTCATTTTGCTTGGGCCGGGCCAGATCGATCTCCCGGTGCGCCACATTGAAATCCCCGCAGAGCACCACGGGATGTTTCTTCTCCATCTTCTTAAGATGTTTGAGAAGGTAGTCGTTGAAATCCAACTTGTACTGGAGCCGGACCAGCCCCTCACCGGCATTGGGAAAATACACGTTGACCAGGTAGAAGCCTGCCAGAAGAAACACCTGGATTCGGCCTTCCGAGTCGAAATCCGGGCTGCCAAACCCGTTTGAGAAAAGGACCGCGAAGTCCTCCCCATCCCGAAAAAGAGATTCACGAATGAGGGTGGCCGTCCCGCTATAGCCCGGTCGCTCCGCACCATTCCAGAAGCACCGGTATCCGGGAATCTCGAGATTCTCCTTCTCTCTGGTCCCGTTCGAAATCTTGGTCTCCTGCAGGCACAGAACATCCGGACGCTTCCGGTCCAGAAATTCAAGAAAGTTCTTCTTGAGAATAGCCCTCATCCCGTTCACATTCCACGAAAACAGGCTAAGGATTCTGTCCTTTGTCATGGTCCTCTCCTCTGGAAAGGTTTCATGCTGCGGGTCCGGTCCTCAGGAAACAGGACCGTCACGTCTTCGTAACGCCATTCTCCGGGCGCCAGTCCCTCAAGGGTCGCCCCACCGATAGCGTACCGTATCAGCCTCAGGGTCGGGTGTCCGACGGCCGCGGTCATGCGCCGAACCTGCCGGTTCCTCCCCTCGTGGAGGGATAAGCAGATCCAGCTGGTGGGAATGTCTCTTCTTTCCCGTATGGGCGGCATCCGTGGCCACAGTTCTGCCGGTTCATCCATCCTTTCGGCTTTGGCCCTTCGCGTGGGACCGTCCTTGAGCATAACGCCCTCCCGAAGCCGGGCAAGGGCCTGGGCCGTGGGGACACCCTCCACCTGTACCCAATACGTCTTCCAGAGCCCCGAGTCCGGATTCGATATCCGGTTCTGGAGGCGTCCGTTGTCTGTCAGAAGCAGTAACCCTTCGGAATCCTGGTCCAGCCTTCCCGCAGGGTAGACATCGGGTATCGAGAGAAATTTGGACAGATTGGGCTGGCCTGCCGGACCTGTGAACCGGCACAATACCTTGAAGGGCTTGTTCAACAGTATGAGCATGAAGGCGACCCTTTTCATAATAACCGAAGGTCAGGGCATGGAAGACGCTGTGCCGTCGGCGTTCACCCATACCGACCTCCCGACGCTCCCCTGAAGTCCTGGTGTGCGCAATGGCTAGGAACAACTTTTTCGCCTTTAAGCAGTTCTCGGTAAACCAGGCCTCCTGCGGCATGAAGGTCACCACGGATGCGTGCATCTTCGGCGCCTGGGCGCCCGTCGAGCACGCCCGGCGCATCCTCGATATCGGAACAGGGACCGGACTTCTGGCCCTCATGGCGGCCCAACGAAGCATGGGTTCGATAGATGCGGTCGAAATGGACGCCTCCTCTGCGAGCGCAGCGGAAGTCAACTTCATCAACAGCCCGTGGCCGGATCGACTCCGCATGTTTCACGCCCGGGTACAGGAGTTCTATCCAATCGCGGCACCTTATGACGTAATTCTATGCAATCCTCCCTTCTACCTCTCTGGCACGCGAAGCCCCGGATCCGGACGGGCAAACTCCAGGCATGCCGATTCCCTTTCCCATGAGGAACTTTTGGACGTCATAGACCGACTGTTGGCCCCGAAGGGAACGGTCTGTGTCCTGCTCCCTGAAGAAATTGCTCTTACCTTTACCAGACGGGCGCAGTCCAGAAACCTTCAGGAATCGGAAAGACTGTACGTCCACTCCGCGCCACGACGCCCTCCGCACTGCAGAGCCGTCGTCTACTCCCGGACAGCTTCGGTCCCACCGGTTGAAAAGACCCTTTTTATTCTTACGGGGTCAGGGACCTATACGTCCGAAACCCAAACCCTTCTCAGGCCCTTCTATCTCCACATATAGGGCTTCCGCTTGGAGGGGGTCGGCACCAATCCGGGCCGGCCTGACCTGTGTTGAGGACCATAGAACGAGTCGAAAGAGAGTAAACGTCTGACGGACGTTGGACGAAAACCATCGGAATTCACAAAACCATTGTCTCGAGCCCGTTTCCGCACCTTGGGCACGATGCGGCGGGATTGCCTTTAACGAAGCTTTGTGCAACCATGTTCAGGTCAATGAATCCGGATTGGGAGGAATGTCATGGATCTCGTTACCTTTGATCTCCGGGCTCAGGCAGAAGCCGAGAAAACCGGAGAGTTCGTCCTTGGGGCCAAGGAGACCGGCAGTCATGCGTGCTATATGATTTACGGAAGCCTGAAGCCCGGCGAGAAGGGCCGCCTGGTCAAACCAGGCGTCGGGCATGAGGAGATTATTCTCGCCGCCCGGGGAAACATCGAGATCACAGGCACCGTGAACGGAACCCTGAGGCAAGGTTCCGCGTTCCACGTCGCCGGCGACGACGAATGCCGACTTGAAAACAGAGGCAGTTCCGAAGCCGTCTATATCGTTGCTGGAGGTCATTCGGCCGGGGGACACGGTCATCCCCATTGAGTCAGGGAAGCCACCCCTATGGTGAGGACCAATAAGAGGCAGAACATGATGCGAATATTTTGGCTTCCCATCCTGATGCTGGGCATCCTCTTTATAAACGTCCCGCTGAGCGGGGCGCAGCTTGAGAGTCTTTCCACCGGGATGCGAGCTCCGGAGTTTTCGCGAGCAGACCTCGAGGGCAAGGAACACAGCCAGGACGAATTCTTCAAGGAAGGCTTAACGACGGTTCTTCTTTTCTGGAGCCCTGACAATCGCAAATCTCCGAACGCTCTTAAAGATCTCGAGGCGATCAAGCAGAAATATTCGGACAAACCCTTCATCCTGGTCACCGTTGCCGTTCACCCTGCGGAAACGCACCCGGAGGGGGTCGCACCGGTCAAAGCCATGGTGGACGAACTGGGAATCACTTCGCTTGTTCTCGTTGACAGCGACCGGTTCATTTTTTACGAGTTCGGGGTGATTGCTCTGCCCACGACGGTGATTCTCGATTCAGATCGAACCATCCTTTATGCCCTCGCGGGGTACCCGCTGGTGCAGTCAGAGCACATGTTAGAGTTCCTTGAAGGCATCCTGACAGGTAGACCCCAGGAAGAGGTCGTGACGCCTTCCGGCCCCAAACCCGACAAGTCAGCCGTACGAAACCTGAACCTTGCCCGAAAGACGGCCAAGAAACGGACGATGGCCTCCATGGCCGGAACGTATTATCAGAAGGCCATCGACGCCGACCCCGGCTTCGTTCTCCCGTACATCGAGTGGTATGACTTGTTGCAGTGCGAAGGGGATCTTGAAGCCGCTCGGAAGCTCCTCGAGAAGGCTGAAACCAGTATTCCCGACCACCCCCAGATTCTGACCCGAAAGGCCAGCCTTCTCATCAGGGAGAACAAACTGGACGACGCCCGGCTCCTCCTCTTGGAAATCACCGAAAAGCATCCGCTCAATCCCCATGGACACTACCTGCTCGGTCACTGTTTGTCCCTCACGGGAGCCTATGAGGAAGCCGAGGCCTCGTTTGCCAAGTCCATTGAACTGAACCCCTACAACCCGATGATTTATGAATACCGGGCAAAAATGAACGAAGGCCGGGGAAACAGGGAAGCCGCGGCCGAGGATTTCCGTACCCTTTCCGAACTTCTGAGAAAAGACGAATAGTTCCGACGCCCGCCAATCCAGGGATTTGCTTCGAGTCCCGCCGGAACACAAGAGTCGAAGTCGACACGGAAGACAGGCCGATGGAACTCAGCCCGGTTACCGTTAACGCATGGTCGGGTTACCAGGGAGAAGAATCGCCCCGGAGCTTTGCATGGAACGGGAGGGAGATTCGCGTCGACCGGGTCATGCAGACATGGACCGAGGAAGATCGCGAGCGAACATTCAGACGGACGTGCTTCCGGATCCTGGGAAGCGACGGGCTCGAACACACTCTCTGCCGACACGAACCCACCCGGCAATGGTATTACGGTCACCCTTCATGAGATTGAGCGGGAACAGCGGCCCTATGTCCGTCTCGCATTCTGCCCGGGTCAATGCTGGCCCAACCTCCTGGAAGGCTGAGCCTTGAGCCGGGCCACCGTGTCATGAACAAGTTCCGGGATATCCAGGTTCTCAGGACATCGGGGCAAGCATTCTTCGCACCGGGTGCACGCGTCAGGCTTACGGCCAGGGAACCAGTGGTCCGCCTGTTCAAACATATTAAAGCGCCATCTTGCAAATTCCGTCAGACCAAGTCCAACAGCCAGGTTGCGCAGCCGCAGGGTTTCCGGTATATGTAACCCTTCGGGACACGGCTCGCATTCATAACATCCGGTACAGAAGGTCTGACCCAGATTCTCACGCATCCTTCCAAGAATACGACTTACAGATTCTCGGATCCCGGCAAAATCATCCAGATGTTCAAGCCCAGCCAACCGCTTATCGAGGTCTGAGAGACGCCTTGCCCCTATGTTCACGGTGTGGACACCGGGGGTCGTCAGGCAGAAGAGATCACTGAGGACCAGGGGCGAATAGGGCTGCGCGAGATCCCGGACGAACGGAGACGGCCTGTAGAGCTGCCCGCCCTTGTCCGCAGGGGAGATGATCGAAACCCCCATATTCCGCTCTGCGGCCGCCTGAACGGCCGGAAGGTTCCGGGGCATCAGGAAGTAGTAATGGAGCATCACGCAGTCCATCCGCCCGGTATGGATGGTGCGGAGAATCGTCTCCAGGTCCCCGTGAGTGGAAAAACCCACTTGGCGGACTAATCCTTCACTCTTGAGGCCTTCCGCGACGTCCATAGCCCCGCCCCGTTCAAATGCCCGTTCAAAAAGGTCCTGATTATTGACC
>QJVM01000116.1 GCA_003235715.1 Nitrospirota bacterium | reverse complement strand
CCCGAAGTTCCAGTTCCGGATGATGTCATCGCTGTTGTCCTTATCGATGAACCGGATGTCCTCAAAGCCGGAGGTTTCCAGGAGATGCTTCATGGTCTCGACCGAGACCGCACCGGTGATTCAGCCGCTGTAGGCGGACGGGTTATCGAGAACGGATTTGGGAAGTTCTCCCCGGTTCAGGATGTCGGAGATGGCCAGCCGCCCTCCGGGTTTGAGAATCCTGAAGGCGTCCTTGAAGACCGCCTGCTTGTCCGTGGACAGGTTGATCACGCAGTTGGAGATGATGACGTCGGCCGTGCCGTCAGCCACGGGCAGGTGTTCGATTTCTCCCAGGCGAAACTCCACGTGTTCAGCCTTGAGGGCCAATGCATTTTTTCTGGCCTTGGCTATCATCTCCGGCGTCATGTCCACCCCAATGACCCGTCCCTGATTGCCCACGGCCATGGCGGCCAGGAAGGCATCGAACCCCGCACCGCTTCCGAGATCCACGACCATCTCCCCCTTCTTCAGGTCCGCAATGGCCTGGGGATTCCCGCACCCAAGGCCGAGGTTGGCCTCACCGAGGCCGAGTTTGAGTTCCTCCTCGCTGTAACCCAAACGCTTTCCGGTTTCAAGCAGACTTACGGAATCGGCCTCGGTTCCGCAGCAGCTCACCGCCGGGAGACCGCCCTGTTTTCCTTCAGCCACGGCCGCGTAATCCTTGCGGACCATATCCTTGAGGTCGAGAAAGTTATGGCTCATAGACGGGCCTCCTTTGTGAGGGAAAATAATGCGACCTGGGGGAATACGCCTCGCTGGTATCGGGTCCTATGATAACAGGTGCTTTCAAAGAATCTCTGTCGTCCTGGGGTCTGCGTTCCCATGGTGCCCGGTGCGGGATGCAGACAGACTTCGTGTGTGGTCAGAAGCTTCGTTATAATGGGGCATCGGGGGACAGCTTTGAAAATACTCATGGTTGAAGATGACCGGTATCTGCGGACCCTCTACCGCGATGAGATGGAGGAGGAGGGCTACGAGGTTCACACGGCCGCAACCGGGGCTGAGGCTTGGGATCTGTTCCTTAAGCTGGAGCCCGAGTTTGTCACGATGGATATCGGGCTCCCTGACGCAGACGGCTCCGCGCTTCTGAAGAAGATGCGGCAGACTCGACCAAATCTGCGCGCGGTTCTGCTTACCGCCTATGACTTTTTCGATGATTCTTCAATGTGGGTCTCCAGGGACTACGTTATAAAGTCCTCCGACCTCAGCGAACTTAAGGCCCGGATCAGGGAAAAACTGGACGAAAACTGACCCCCCCCCCGGATTCTATCCCTCCACCAGAATGTCCAGTACCTCGCTTGCGGTTTCCCTAAATATCAGGGTTGCCTTATGGTCCTGGGGCGTGGCGGTACGGTTGATAATGATGAGTTCCGCGCCCGACCCGTGAGCCACAGCCGGAATTGATGCCGCCGGTTCGACCTGGAGAGACGAACCGACCACGAGAATAAGGTCGCACCGACGGGCCGCCTGAAAGGCCAGATAGGTTGGTTCCTCCGGCATGGCCTGGCCAAAGGATACCGTGGCCGGTTTGATGGGGTTGCCACATTTTTCGCATGACGGGTCGTAATCTTCCACTTCAAGGCGTGCTTGTATATCGGCGATGGCCCACAGGCGGCCACACCCGATGCACGTGGCCCTGCGGTTGGTCCCGTGGAGTTCTATCACCAGGTCATCCGAACTGCCTGCAACCTGGTGGAGGCCATCGATGTTCTGAGTGATAAGTCTCTCCACCCGGCCTGTGAATTCCAGTCGGGCCAGGGCTCTGTGAGCGGGGTTCGGCCTGGCGTGAAGCAGTTCCTGGTAAAATTCAGACTTCATCCGCCAGTATTCCTGCCTCGCCTCGCGACTCGATACAAACTCGGGGTAGGTGACCACCCGATATCGATCCCACACACCTCCCGGGCTTCGGAAATCAGAGAGTCCGGATTCCGTGGAAATCCCGGCCCCGGTGAAGGCCACAATACGTCGGGCCTTTTCCATGAGTTGCCTGCCAGCCCGGAGCCGGGCCTGAAGGGAGGCGTCCTCCATGCGCACTACATGCCGAGGTTCACGGTATGCCGGGTGTCTGTCCCGATCTCCCTGAATTGAATTCTCAGCTCGCGGGCGCTCTTGGCTTCGGCCGGGAAGAAGAGAAACCCCCGCCCAAGGGAACCCGGCTCAAGAGGACGGTTCAGGATTTCCTTCTGGTCCATATCCCGGGATATCTGCTTCTCCGTGGACTTGTCAGCAAGTTCCTTGCCTCCGCCCAGGATCGCTCCACCGGTACCGCCAATGACGCCGCCCTTGAGTGCGGCGTCGCCCACGTTTTCACCCGTCACGATCCCGATGGCGGCCCCGATGAGCGCTCCTCCGACTGCACCGTAGAGCGCAGAATGTCCCGATTTGCTCGCGACGCGGGCATATTCCGTGCTCTTGGAGAGCCGATCGCTCGCGTCCCTCCGGGAGAGTATATTCCACATCCCTCCCTGCTGATCGATGAGAAACGTCTGGTCGGGTACGATTTCGAGGGGGGTTTGACCCTGATTGTCGATGACGACCTGGACGGGCAGAAGTCCGGCGGACAGGATATCGAAACCAAAGGCCTCCTTGGCTACGGCCTTATCGGCATACGGTTCGGCAGCCACCTGGGCTCCGGCCACGGTCTGCATCTGGGCATAGGAAGACGGGTGCCTGAAAGAAACTTGCTGGCTCTTATAGCCGGTGCAAGAAACCACCAGAAACAGCGTTGCCACAAGTATCGTCAAACCTCTATTTCTTTTCGTCATTTTCATGCTCTCACCTCCTGGTGTCTTTCCTCTGATCCTCCAAGGTTTAATCTATCACAGCCCTGGTTGGGGCGTTTGCCCCACCATCCCGGCCGCCGACCCGAGTGGCGGCGGGACCGTCTTGAGTTCCTTGCGCACATAAAACCCTTCCAGACCCGGCCAGGGCGTAAAGAATTCCTGTCGTTCCCCGGGTCCAAGCCCTTCTTTCTTCCCGATCATCAGGACGCCGCCGGGCCTGAGGGCTTTCCATAATCGTTCCGCCCCCTCATGACGTCGATAGCCCCGGTAGTATGTAAAGACAAAGTACCGGCAGAGGATAAGGTCCATGTTCTCCGGCAGGGGGTCGGCACGGAGATTCTGGTTTCTGAATACCACCGGGCTTCTCACCTCCTCTCTTACACACCATTTTCCACCCTGCAACCTGAATCCTTTCTGAACGAGGGGTTCGCGGAGTTCGCGCAGCGAATTGGTTTCGTAGCAGCCCGTGCGTCCCCGCAAAAGGGCATCCTCATCGATATCGGTGGCCAGGACCTTCAAGGGACGGTCCGAAGGCGGTTGGTCCAGCCAGACGAGTGAAAGGGTGTAGGGCTCTTCCCCTCCACAACATCCAGCACTCCAGGCCCGAAAAGGAGCGGACGAGCTTCGGCCACTCAAAAGTAACGGGAGGATGGAATTCCGGAGGGTCTCCCATCGCTCACGCTCTCTCATGAACCGGCTCACCGTGACCCTCAGAACATCGGGAAGATGGTCCGCTTCCCCGGGGTCATTCCTGAGCCTCTCCAGATAGTTTGCGTAACCGGCCAGGCCGAGCCGACGGATTCTTTCCTCAAGGTTTCTACGGGTCGCGCGTCGCCGGTACTTGCGCCAGTTCAGGTCAAAGGCCTTACAGGCCCTTTTCAGAAAGTCGTCGTAACTGAGGCTTTCCACGTTGTCCGTCATCTGAACTCCCGGGCGCAGGTATACTCCGACTATAATGCCGATTATGCCGTCCCTCAACGTTTTCCGATTCGAGGGGAAAGAGCAAAAGTGGCTGAAGATGCCCGGCCACCCGTTGCCACGTCCTTACCAGGGTACCGGAAGTCGGGAGGAAACGGTTCCGACAGAACAGGGGGGGCACGTCCTTTGTTGCGCCGCGTGTCGTCTCAAGATTACGGATTTTGAATGTCTCCTGGAGATGGACGGCCGGCATGAACACACCTTTGTCAACCCGTCCGGGATCACGTTTCGTATTGGCTGCTTCTCCTCGGCACCAGGCTGCCGGGCGGAGGGGAGCCCTACGCGAGAATTCACGTGGTTTCCCGGATTCGACTGGTCTATTGCCCTCTGCCGAAACTGCGGAATCCACCTTGGGTGGTACTACGATGCCCAGGACGCGGATGGCTTCTACGGTCTGGTTCTTGCCCGGCTCATATGGAACCCAAGCGGATGAATCAGAGGGAAATTCGCCCGAAGCAGGGACTGCCCGAGAGCCCATGAACGATGAGCCCTCAGAAATTCAGAAGCGGTAGGTGACCCCGGCCGTCAGGACCAGGTCATTCTCTTCCTTGCCGGAAGCCGGCGTATTGTCGTAACTGTCCTGGAGCACCACGCGGAGCGCCAGCCTCGAGTTGAGCGCCGCCTCCGCGCCCAGTTCCCCGTTCAGGAGAAAGTCCTCCGTATTGCGAAGGCTGGTCAGATATTCAAGGGTCTCCCACACCCTGGACGCTTCCGTGAACTGGTACTCAAACCGCTGGGCCGCCCGTCCGGCAAAATACCCGTCCCGGTTGTTATCGACCTCTTCGGCAACATAAGAGGGTCCGGCCTCGAGGCTGAGTTCCACCGTATCGGAACGAAGCAGGTAATACCCTGCGCCGGCTCCGAGGACTGCCCGGTAATCGAGGTCCGCAATCTTATCCTGAAGGGCCTTGAGGTTGATGTACCCATAGGCCTGCCGCGACAGGAATCTGCGGAGGGAGGCCGTGCCCTGGATGTTCTGAACATTCACCTCCGTATCTTTGGTCCCGTCCGAGTTCTCGACCTCCGCGGTCCCGTAGTTCATCTCTCCCTTCAGGCGGATGTCGTGCTTCGGATCTTTCCGATGAGCCTCTACGGAAGCCTTGACAAGGGTTGTTTCGCTGTTCCCCTTGTTCAGGTTGAGCCCCAGCGTTATGGATGAGGCCCACCGGGGGGCCTCCTCTTCCGTGGCCTGGACCCCCGAGGCAAAGAGACCCGAAATAACCAGAGGGAACAGAAATAACAGGGGCTTGGCCAGATAGGTGCGTAGAGCGATCATCGTGAACAATGGATGGAACATCCCGGCCGGACCCATTCGCTTTTTCGGCAGGCAGTTCCGCGCTTGGACTGGAGTGTTCCATAAGAAACTAAAGGATTGACGCGACTATTTCAAGATGGAAGATCCCGGAAACCCGGGCGGAGGCATCACCCGGCTTCGGGAATGCCGCTCTCACAGGCCACGCCGGTCTGGCAGAGTCCGCAACCGTATCCGTCGAAACCAAACGCTTCTCGAATATGGCGGGCGCACGTACCGCCCACATGCGCCCAGCATTTCTCCTTGTCATGACCCCTGGTGCCGATGGCCCCCACGGGACATCGTTTGGCGCAATCCAGACATTTGCCTGTCGTAAAAAAGAGACAGTAAGCGTGATGATTCGTATAGGGCCGAGGCGTGGGTTTAAGGCGTATCCTTGCCACGACAGACCCGAGGCGGTGGGCTTTGCCCCGGGAGGTGATCAGACCGTCACTGAGACCGAAGGTTCCAAGGCCCGCGGCATAAGCCACGTGGCGTTCAGACCAGCTTGAGGCCCGGCCGAACCGGGGAGAAATCTCCTGTTTCCATTCTGGCGACAGCTGGGGAGCCACGGCCCTTATGCCTTTCAGGGCCAGAGAATCGACGCAGTGCCGTCGGAGGAGGATGTTGAACTCCTCGCCCGGAAACCGGGCCATGACCCAGTGCCGGGAAGGGTAGCGGGTTTCGGCACGATTGCTGGCCTTCGTGGCTTCACGTTGGGGCAGAACCCAACTGATGACCGAGAGTTCCTCCGGACTTGCCGTCTGGTCCGGAAAGGTGAGGTTAAATAGCTCTTCAGGCGTGAAATGAAATTCACCCACATGGGTCTTGAAGGATTGAAATACCGGGTCTTCCCCCGGGGCGAGGCCTACCAGGATGTCATCCCAGGCCGGTTCACCAAGGGACGGACCAAGGGTGTTGGATGGAGAGGTGAGGATGAAGTCCCGGAGAAGGTGTTCAATTTCCCTGAGGGTCATCGTCTGTATTTAAGCATCTTGACCCTTCCGACCGAAAGACAGGGAAGACGGCGTAGCGACCTCCGGGGACCTCTTCCGGATCTTCGTGCCTTGTGGCGAATATTAAATCCGGTTAGGATGGTTTGGCAGGGTGTTCCCGAGGGGGGAACCTGTTCAGCCAAATGCTGTTCTTGGAGGTGGTCATCCATGGCATTGAAGGTCCTATCGAGCGCATTTGACGACGGGAAACCGATTCCAAGGAAATATACGTGCGAAGGGGAGGACATTTCTCCGGCCCTTTCATGGGGAGGGCTCCCGGCGGGCACGAAAAGTCTCGTCCTTATCGTCGACGATCCGGACGCCCCGGACCCCGCTGCTCCTAAAATGACCTGGGTGCATTGGGTTCTCTATAACCTGCCGCCATCGGCAGCGGGACTGGCCGAAGGGATAAGCAGATCCGATCTTCCGAACGGGACGCACCAAGGTCTGAACGACTGGAAACGGACCGGCTACGGGGGGCCGTGTCCCCCGGTGGGACGGCACAGGTACTTTTTCAAGGTCTACGCCCTGAGCCGCGTGCTGCCTGATCTTGGAACCGCGGCCAAAGCGGATATTGAGAAAGCGATGAAGCCTCATATCCTGGAAAAGTGCCAGGTCATGGGGACCTATCAGAAAGGGACTTGACCCATCGGTTCCAGCGCCTGCGCCGGATAGCCATGATTCGGGCCGTGCTTTTCGATTTTGGGGGCGTTCTGGCTGAGGAGGGGTTTCAGAAGGGTCTCCGGGCCATTGCGGAAAGGGCGGGTGCGGATCCGGAGGTGATCATTCAGGCGGGAGAGCGGCTGGTCTACGAAACGGGTTACGTTGTCGGTAAGGCTTCGGAGGAAACCTTCTGGAAAGCCCTGAGGGAAGAGACCGGGATCCGCCTTGAAGACGCGGCAATGCGGGAAACAATCCTGTCCCACTTTGTTCTCCGACCTTCGGTCATGGAATGGGTTCGACGCCTGCGCGGTTCAGGCCGGATCGTCGGTATTCTGAGCGACCAGACCAACTGGCTTGAAGAACTGGACCAGCGGCACGCCCTGTTCAGGGAGTTCGACCGCGTGTTCAATTCCTTCAGGGAAGGAAAAGGGAAGCGGGATGCCAGCCTCTTTGAGGACGTATGCACAGACCTGGGTCTTGCCCCCCACGAGGTCGCCTTTGTGGATGACCGGGTCGGGCACGTGCAACGGGCCTCTGCGTGCGGCCTGAGGACCATTCATTACGTATCTCACGAATCATTTGAAAGTGATCTCCGCGAGGTTCTGAGGGAAGCCTGAATATGGGAGGTTTGACGGGTGACGTTATGACCCTCTGGATCAGTCGGACCACGGAGCTGCTCCATCGTTTTCTCGAACTCTTTGTGCGGGAAGGGGATTGCGTTGCAGACTGCACGTTGGGAAAGGGCTACGATACGGCGTTCCTGGCCGCCCGTATCGGGCTACAGGGCTACCTTTACGGATTTGACATCCAGGCGTCTGCGGTAAGAAACGCGGAAGAAAGGCTGGTCAGGCTGGGTTTTCCGCCGGAACGCCATCTTCTCGTTCAGGATACCCACGAGAGAATAGATCGTTATATCAACCGGCCTGTACGTCTCTTCGTCTACAACCTGGGCTACCTGCCGGAGGGGGACCGTTCCATCGTGACTCGCACCGATAGCACGGTCAATTCCATACGGACCGCGTTGCCTTTGCTGGAAAAGGGGGGACTGATTAGTCTTGTTCTCTATCCCGGGCACCCCGAAGGGGCGCGAGAGGCCCTTGCGGTAAAGAATTTTCTCGCCCTCTTGTCGGCGACAAGCCATCGCGTTATGCACTGGCAATATCTGAATACTAAAAACGACGCTCCTGAGATCATGGTTGTTCAGAGGGTCGATGGATGAAGGCCGCATTGGTTTGGAACCGCAGGTGGGTGGCGCTTCATTCTATTGGGGCGGACAGGTCAGCCGCGGGCCCGAGGGTTAGGAATGAAGCCCGACCCCATGAATCCTGTGGATTCCTTCGCCGGAAACCCGTAAAGGCAAGCGGGGTTCCGGTACCCTGAATTGAGCCCCTGGGCCGGGGTTTACACGGTCGCCATTACCGTTGATAATCATCTCAACCAGGTCGAGCGTATCAAGGAGGCAGACATGCAAATTCTAGTCCTTTATTATTCGAAGAGCGGAAACACGCAGAGGCTTGCGGAGCATGTGGCGAGGGGTGTTGAGAAGGCCGGCCTCTCGGCGGTATTGAAGCGAACCGACGAAGTCACCAAAGAGGACTTTCTCAGTGCTGCGGGAGTGATTGCGGGCTCCCCTGTGTATTTTGGCGTGATGGCCTGGGAGCTGAAGAAGGTTTTTGACGAGTTCGTCAGTGTCCGAAGAAAGATGGAGAACAAGGTGGGGGCCGCCTTTGCCTCGGGAGGACATCCTACCGGAGGAAAGGAAACCACGATTTTTTCCATCCTCCAATGCATGCTGATCTACGGGATGGTTATCGTGGGAGACCCGATGAGCGCATCCGGCCACTACGGCGTGGCGGCTCTGGGCGCACCGGATTCCGAGACGGCCACGGATGCAGAGAAGCTTGGCGGCCGGGTGGCGGAACTCTGCCGAAAACTGGGCTGAACCGGAGAGAGCGAAAGCAACAGGAAGGGGGGGCCGGGTCGGGTCATGAAGATCGGGGTGCCAAAGGAGATCAAGGTCGAAGAGTACCGTGTTGGGATTACCCCTGCCGGGGCACGGGAGCTGTTTTCGGCGGGCCACCAGGTTTCGGTTGAAACCGGTGCAGGCGAGGGCAGCGGTTTCTCCGACGATGAATACCGTTCAGCAGGAGCGGCCGTGGTGGATCGCGATGCCATTTACGGAGGCTCCGACCTTATTGTGAAGGTCAAGGAACCGGTAAGAGGCGAATATGAGCTGATCCGGAAGGGGCAGGCCATCTTTACGTATCTTCATCTTGCACCCAATCCCGAACTGCTCGGGGTTCTTCTGGATAAGCGCGTGGCAGGGATTGCCTATGAGACCGTGGAGCAGGACGGACATCTCCCCCTTCTCATGCCGATGAGCGAGATTGCCGGTCGGATGGCACCGCTTGTGGGGGGCTATTTCCTCCAGAAATCTTCCGGGGGAAGAGGCCTGCTCCCCACGGGCGTCCCCGGGGTGCCGCCGGCGCGTGTGCTTGTTCTTGGGACCGGCGTGGCCGGCGCCTCGGCCGTGCGGGTATGTGTGGGACTGGGCATGGAAGTCTTCGCAGTCAACAGGGGAGTGGAAAAACTGCGGGAACTGGACAACCTTTACCCCGGGCGTGTCACGACGGCTGCGGCGTCGCAGCAGGTGATCGAGGAAGAGGCCCTTCGCAGCGACCTCATCATCGGTGCGGTTCTGATTCCGGGCGCAAGAGCGCCCCGCCTGATCAGGAGGGACCTCCTGTCCCGCCTTAAGAAGGGGACCGTCATCGTGGATATTTCCGTTGACCAGGGAGGATGCGTGGAGACCACACGGCCCACTACGCACGCGGACCCGGTTTACGAAGTGGACGGAGTCGTTCACTACGCGGTGGCGAACATGCCCGGGGCCTTCCCCAGAACATCCACCCTGGCCCTGACCAATGTGACGCTGCCTTATGTCCGGAGAATTGCGGACAAGGGACTCGATTGGGTGGGCAGCAGCGATTTTGACCTGAAGAACGGACTCAATGTATTCGACGGACGCATTGTTCACCCGGCGCTGGCAAAGGCGGCACAGCAGTTGGCCTGACCACGAAACGCCTCTGTCGTTGCTTCAGGCGGCAGGCGGTTGGCTTTGCCGTGGAATCACCATGAGACCGGGCCGAAATTGCTTACGTATTCCCCTGAAGGGCTTTGTTGAAGGACCTCCGAAGGACTTCTATGACGACTGATGCGTTGCGTTTCCAGACCCCCCCCATGGCCTATGGAACGTTCCTTGAACGCATAGGGTCCCTGTTTTTGAGTCTGACCAGGAATCCGGGCTTCGCCGCGGCCTATCCATGGTGCGGACGGGCGGCCCCGGGTCTTGAAGAGGCCCTCTCCGGGGGCGAAGAAAGCCGGGTGGAAGAAGAAGTTGTCAGGTATTACTGTATGCTCCATTCGTCTGATGTCCGGTATGGGCCGGAAGAACTTGACCGCCTTCAGGCGATGGGGGGGTACTGGTGCTATGCCGGCGGCTTGGAGCCCCTTTACC
This sequence comes from Nitrospirota bacterium, assembly GCA_003235715.1. Classification (GTDB taxonomy): domain Bacteria; phylum Nitrospirota; class Thermodesulfovibrionia; order SZUA-242; family SZUA-242; genus SZUA-242. The sequence continues at coordinate 29,301 of QJVM01000116.1, read as the reverse complement.
GGGCCGGGGCATTCTTGACATCAATATCCTGTTCGGTGGACCTGGGAGCGGGAAACGGCCTCCAGGGCCTGTTGCTGCAGTATCTTTATCCACATCACTGTACGACCCAGGTCGAACTGAGCGGGAACATGGTGCGGCGGGGAAAACGGTTGACGCAGTGGATGGGGCTGTCAGAGGAGAGATTCGAATGGATTCACGGCGACATCGCAGAGATATCTCCGGACAGTTTTGACTTTATCTACATGTATCTTCCGGTTCGCCCGGTAGGGCCGGGCCGCCAACTGTACCGCAAGCTGGCCCGGGTCCTGGAATCGTCTGATCAACCTCTGGTTCTGTTCAGTGTCGCCGATTGTTTCCACCCGTTTGCTCCCCCGAATCTGCAGGTGTTTCATTCGGATGGGCACCTGACCTGCTATGCCAATTACGCACGAACCCGGGAGACGGGTTAACCCCCGTAGAGTTCTTCGTATTTGGCATTGAGGTCCAGCAGTCTCTTCAGATATTCCCTCTTCCTGACCAGATTGCCTGCGCTCTTCATATCGGTTAAAAGATTCCTGAGGGGAATCCGTATGTCGAGACCCCACTCGTTCAATTTCTCCTCGTTTGCCCGATCCAGAATGAGGATCGCGTAATATTGCGTGAGTAAACGGACCCGAGAGTCTCTTCTGAGAAGGTAGGACTGGCCCCCCAGCGTATTCAGGAAATAGGCTGCGTAGGGGTAGGCCTCGGGCAGGGAAATCGATAGCGTTACGCCCTGTTCCCGGCACTCGTTCTCCGGACCTACCAGTTCATACAGCATCTGAAAGGTCGGTTCCATGAGTTCCCCCTCCTGCCGCAGGAGTGCGGCGACGAGAAGCGTATCGGTTTTGCCAAGTGTTCGGAAGAAGTGTGCCGAGTTCTGAAGGACCCGCAGGATGTTTTCCGTTTCCTTGGCCACGATGGGCGGCTTCTTTACGCTGCGGCTGAGCAGAGAGCCGAGCAGGTCTCGGCTAGCGACGGGCGGAATCCGGTCGCGCACGTAATCCCGACCATCCAGATAGACGAAAAGATTTTCCAGATTCCGGGCCAGGTGTACGCAGCGCATTTCCCGCTCGTCCACATTTGATTGTTGGTCGGGTTCGGCACCGAACACCTCTAACACCCTTTCCGAGGGTGTGGAAGGTGACAGGCGTTCCAACTCGGCTTGTGCTTCCGCCAGTTGCTTCTGAAGGTGGTCGATCTTTTCCGAGAGAATCTCCATCTCCCGGCCTATCAGGTCCTGGGCAAACCAGCGTCTGAGAACTTCCCTTTGCAGGTACACATAGAATCCGGCTCCCAGAACCGCCAGCAGGAGGAAAACGAGCGTTCTCTGGGCCCAGGAAGACGGGGGAGGCTGGGATCGGGAGGCCATGGCTATTTTAGGAACTCGGGAACGACGGCGAGTTGCAGCCCTTATAAACCCGTAAATCTATCAAGGAGCCGGTGTCCTGTCAAGGCGCGTGTTGGGGACTCCCATGAAGGGATCAGGGGAGATTATGGGGGATGCTGCCGGTTTCGAGGCGAATCCCGAGAGCGGCGTATCCGGGATCCTGTCCCAAGAGCAGCCGGGCATGAGCGGTTTCCACCTGGAAGCCGTGCTTTTCTGCCCGGGTCAGGGCTGACTTGTACAGGCGTCGGGCGGCCGGGTGATTTCCGCCCATATCCTCAAGTTCCCCATGCGCGAGAAGACAATAGATTAGCCCTCGCGGATCACGCGTCTGGCGGAAAAGCGTCTCGGCCTGGCGAAAGCTGTTCAAGGCTTTCTTCATCCGGCCCTGCATCTTGTGCGCGGTTCCCACACTCCAAAGAGTGTAGGCATAGCTGACCCGGTCGCCTATACGAGAGTAAAGACGAGTCGCCCTGGAGAAATGTTCGGCGGCTCCCCGGTAATCCTCGACCATCCGGCGCGCATTTCCGAGACCGCAATGAGAATACGCAAGCCCAAACCGGTCCTTGAGTTCGCGGAAGACCTGGTTGGCGCGTTTGTAGTATTTCTCAGAGTCCTTGAAGCGTCCGGCCACGCGGCTGGCCCCTCCCAGACCGTTGTAACAGTACCCCATTCCCCGTCGGTCCTTCATCTCGCGATAGAGGTCAAGGGCCTCCCGGAAGGTTGAAAGGGTCTTGGTGAGGTCTCCCTTGATGCGGTAGGTTCCCGCGATGGCCCAGGTCGTAAAGGCATGACCTGCGCGATCACGATTCTTTCGGTAGAAATCATCCGCAAGCTCAAGGTGATGGAGAGCCTCTTTCCAGTCTCCGAGGGCGCGGTGGGACAGGCCAATCCCGGCCTGGGCATCGGCCATGACGAGCTTCTCTTCAGCCAGTTCGAGAGCCTCTGTGTAGTGTCCGATGGCAGTGGGAAACTCTCCGATCATCCGAAGGGTATCGCCCATGGCCACGTGGCAGTCCACGATTCCCTCCAGGTCGCCCGCGGCCGTAAACTGCCTCAGGGCCTGTCTGTAAAGTTCCAGGGCGCGGTCGTACCGCGACCCGGTCCGGGCCTGTTCTGCCTTCGAAAAGGTTTTTTCAGGTGCTCCCAACGGCCCTCTGCTTCACGTCCCTGAAATCAGGTTTGATGGTCTCAATTTCGCGGAAGATGACTTCGGCCTCGGCGGTTCTTCCAATCGCCTGCAGCGCGTCGGCAAGATTGTAATAGAGGTCGAGGGTGTTCGTCACCACCGGGTGTCCGGCGGCGGCTCTCTGGTAAGCCTCCACGGCCTCGGAAAGAAGGTCGTTTTTCCGGAGGAGGTTGCCGAGGAGATAATTGGCCTCCCGATACCGGTCACTGTCCGCGGGGACCCTTCGCAGGGAGGCTATCGCAGGAGCGCTTCTTCCCATCTGGGACAACAGAAGCCCGGCATCGTAATTCCGGCCACCCTGCTCAAAATTGGAGATGGCCTTATCCATCTCACCGGCCTCCAGATAGAGTTCCGCAGCCCTCTGGTAGTTCCCGGCCCGTTGGAACATGTCTGCCGCGGGACCCTTCTCACCGGCCCGTGCATAACATTCGGCTGCTTCCGCATAGGCCCCGGTGGCGGCGTAGCACTCCGCGGCTTCGGACGGGCTGTCTGAGGCGTCGAACAGTTCGCCGGCTTTAATGAGGTTGTTTCCGGTCTTGTAGTAGCGGGCCGCCTCGCCGAGTTGTCCTTCACCCTCCAGCTTTTCGGCTCGGACCAGCGCCGAACGGACGCGGTCCCCCGCTCGTTCGAAGCTTTCCACAGCCCGGTCGTATTCACGGGCCCTGTAAAAATATTCACCGGCGTCCTTGTGTTGGCCAGCCTCTTCGTATGCGGCTGCAGCCTGGCCGTAGTCCCCGGCCATGGCAAAGAGCCTGCCGGCGTCGGCGGTTGCCCCGACTTCACGATACAACCGTGCAGATTCCAGGGCGATTTCGGGTTTCTCCTTCATGAACATCTTATGGTGGGAATAGGTCTTTTCAAAGGCCACGGCCGCGCGGGCGGCATCCTGTCCGGTCTTGTACAGCTCTCCGGCTTTCTGAAAGTTTTCCACCTTTTCGTAGATCTCTGCGGCCCGGAGGGGCATCCGGGCCTCCTCGAAGGCCTCGGCCGCCATATTCGTCTTGCCCTCATTGAGCAGGCTCATAGCCAGATGCTCCCACTTACCCATAACCTTCCACAGGTTTCTCAGGTGGGTCCGGCTGTTGGCCTTTTCGTAAAAGGCCTCTGCGTCCTCAAAACGCTCCATGGCCTCGAGGTACTCGCCGGCGAGAATGGGGTCTTCGAGTTGCCGGTAACACCGGACCGCATCGTCCGGCCGGTCGAGGTCCCTGTACAAGGCCGCCGCCAGCTCCAGTTCACCCCTCTTTTCATAACGGACCGCCTGCTGAGCGGGATTCTGAACAGAACGCGAGGCCTTCTCGATGACCCTTCGGAGTGAGCCTTCCGGCTTCAGTGACTGGCGAACATAACGGGCCAGGGCCAGGGCCAGAAAGACCACGACCAGAAGCACCGCATAGTCCAGCACCCCGTATTCCTCAAGGACGGACAATACGGGCAAACGCCGGAGCGCGTCCATTCACGAAACCTCCTTTTCAGCCGAGGCGGCGAATCTGGTCAACGACACCTTTCCTGTCTTGGGCCCCGAAAAAGGCTGAGCCCATGACTAATACATCGGCACCGGCCCGGAGGACCTCAAGAGCGTTGGAAGGACCGACGCCGCCGTCAATTTCCACGAGTACCTGTTCAGACAGGTTCCGCTCCTGAAGCATGGAGCGCAGGCCCCTCAATTTATCCAGGGCACTTGGGATGAAAGATTGACCTCCAAATCCCGGGTTCACGGACATGATGAGAACCATGCCCACGTCCGCCAGCACATACTCAACAGCAGAGAGCGGCGTAGAGGGGTTCAGGGAAACACCCGGAGAGGCCCCGGCTGCCCTGATCTGCTGAATCGTCCGGTGCAGATGAATCGTGGCCTCGGCGTGAACCGTAAGACGGTCGGAGCCGGCTTTGACAAAATCATCGATATACCTCTCCGGACTCTCAATCATCAGGTGGACGTCAAGAGGCAGGTTCGTGGAACGCTTAACAGCTTCCACAATCAGGGGGCCAATGGTTATATTGGGCACGAAACGTCCGTCCATCACGTCCACATGAATCCAGTCAGCCCCTGCAGCTTCAGCGCTTCGAATGTCTTCGGCCAGACGGGCAAAGTCAGCAGAAAGGATTGACGGGGCAATAAGGGGCATCATTCATCTCCTTGGCAGTGGTCAGACTCCCACGTGATTTGAGTCCGTGCTCCGGTTTGTATGCAGGGTCATTGCCGATCCAGCAGGTGAACTTCCACAGAATCCCCTCGCTGAAGGCGTGTCCCCGGCCTTGGCGTCTGACGGGCCACGGTATTTCCGGTTCCCGTATACAGAAGCAAAAGCCCGCGCTCTTCCAGTTCCGCCTTTGCGCGGGTCTGCGTCATACCGAAAAGATCCGGGACGTCCACGAACGTGCGATAAGGTCCCCGACTGACCAGAAGCTTGACGAAGGACGACCCTCGGGCGCCGGGCGGAGGATTCTGGGCCGCGATATCCCCTTCCGGAACGGCATCATGGCGGGTGTAACTGATTCGGGCTACTTCAAGTCCCTGCTCGACGGCAAGAAAGCGTGCCTCCTCCAGTTTCTTGCCGGAGAAATCCGGTATGAGCGTCAGGCTGGGACCCTTGCTGACGATTACGGGAACAACCTGCCCCTCCTTCACCTCCGAGCCTGCGGAAATCTTCTGCTCCGAAACGAATCCCACGGGAATTTCCGGGTGGTAGACGGTGGCGATCACGCGGATCTGAATGTGTCGGTCTGCGGCCATGGCCTCGGCATCTCTCTCGCTCCGGCCCACAAACTGGGGAACGCGGGTCTCCTCGCCGAAACTGAGGAGACGATACGAGAGGATGGTCGAAACGGTGGCCACGAGGAGGAACAGACTGAGATAGAGCAGGATGGTCAGGTGTGCCGGCCGCCGCGATGGAGTTTCATGGGCTTCGGCGGTCTGCGGTTCGGACTCTGTCGGAGTATTCTCTGTCATGACCCGGTGCTTAGCATTTCACAAGGGCGGCTGCAAAGAAGCCGTCCGTTCCTTCCCGCTGGGGGAAACAATAAAAATACGGATAATCCCCTTCCGTCCTCGAGACATCGCGGAGACGAAGTGAAGACTGGTGCTGAACCTCATTCAGGACGTGCACGGTCTCCTCGGGTTCCACGGAGCAGACCGCATACACCACCGTGCCGCCGGGCCGGAGCAGCGCTTCGGCCCTGGATAGCATACGGACCTGAATCGCCCTGTTTCGCTCAAGGTCGGCAGGGTGACGACACCACTTGATATCCGGGTTCCTTCGAAGGACACCAAGACCGGAACAGGGCGCGTCCAGGAGGATTTTATCAAAAAGACCCGTGTTTGGATCTTCGAGGAAATCTCCGGTCCGGAGCTTTACACGTTTCAGACCGAGACGCTCGAGGGATTGACCCAGAAGAGCCATGCGTCCGGAATCCCGGTCCAGGGCGATAATCTCCGCGCGGTCCTCCACGAGGTCTGCAAGATGCGTGGTCTTACCTCCGGGCGCGGCGCACGCATCCAGGATGCGCTCATGGGGACGAGGTTCCAATAACGGGGCAATCATCTGTGCCGCTGTATCCTGCACCTGAAAGGACGTCCAGAGGGTCGAGGGTATGTCCTGGAGGGATGAATCTCGGGAAAGGTACACAGCATCCGGCAGAAGGGGGGACATCCGGGCGGTGACCTCGGCCTCACTCAGGGCGTTCAGGAAGTTCTGGACCGATATCAAATGCGTTCGCACTCTCAGGACGATGTCCGGAACATAATTGTTGGTTTCACATAAACGAATGGTTTCCTCGAGGCCGAAACGCTCAACCCAGCGTTCGACCAGCCACCTCGGATGGGAAAGAAACAGAGGTAAGGACTTGGGCGGGACCTCCCGGGCGACCACCGCCTGATGATCTTTCCGGTTTCTGGAAACATTCCTCAGGACCCCGTTGACAAAACCGCTGTACCGGGCATCCAGGTGGGCCTTTGCCAGGTTCACCGTCTCGTTGATCGCGGCATGGGGCGGAATCTTGTCGGTGAAAAGAAGCTGGAAGACGCCTAGCCGGAGGGCTTCCTGGACCACGGGCGGGCTGGAGGTCAGGGGGCGCTTGAGGTAACCCGAAAGGATATAGTCCAGGCGACCCCGTAGTCGCAGCACACCGGCCACGAGTTCGAGGCACAGGGCCCGGTCTCTAGGGTCGAGGCCGGGGTCGTGCGCGTCAATGGCCTTCTTGAAGGGGGTCCGGCACTGACCGACTTCCAGGAGGGCCTCAAGGGCGGTTGCCCTACTCCCGCTTTTCATCTCGACAGAAGAAAAGGAGGGCATCCCGGACAGCGTCCAGGTTGACGCGGGTGTTCAAGCAGGGGCCAAAGGGCCTTTCGTTCAGCACCCCAAGGGTCGGAATGGGGTACGTGTCTGAAATGCCACTGGAAAGGTCGCGTTCGCAGGCCACGGCCACAATCGCCTCGGGACGGGTTTCCACCACCACCCTGCGAGCCAGGGTGCCGCCCGTTGCCACGAAGAGCTGGAGCCCGAGTTCGTCCGCGAGATCGATGAGACTCTTGATCTCGCATTTGCCGCATCGCGCACAATTGAACACGTTGGAAGTGATGCGGATATTGCATTCGTCCCTCTGAATACAATGGGGCAATAGAAGGAGCAGTCGCGACGCTTTTCCCTTGAACTCCCGGCGGACGAGAGCATTGCTCGTATTGATAAGAACCCGCTGCAGCCTTTCCTTCGACGTCCCAAGGGCTCTTGCGCCCAGGTAGAGAAGGGGATAGACCCCTTTTACGAAGAGCCCTCTTGCCACCCGGATCATCATTCCTGTCGCACCGCCTGCGACTCAAAGCGTGTCCCGAGGGCGATTTCATGGCCCTGAAGGAAAGCCTGGACGGGCATGGCCCCCTTGCCTGCAGGCTGAAGGGCGGCGATGGAAATCCGACCCTGACCCGCGGCCACCACCAGGTGTCCTTTCCCGACATCGACCACTGTGCCTGGTTCCCCTCCCCCCGGCAGAACCTTGGTTTCCAGGATCTTTATCTGGAGGCCCCCGAGATAGGTATAGGCCGCGGGCCAGGGCAAAAGGCCTCTCACCCGGTTGTGAATCGCGACGGCTTCCAACGACCAGTCCATGAGCCCGTCGGTCTTTCTGAGGATCCGGGCGAATGTCGCTTTCTCCTCATCCTGGGGGACAGGGGACAGCTTTCCCTCAATATAGGCCTGAATACAGCCGGGGAGTATGTCTATGGCCTTATCACTGAGCTTTCTGGTCAGGGTCACCCCGGTATCGTCCGGGAGGACGGGTACCGGCTCCTGCAGCAGAACCGGACCCGTATCCAGTCCCGGGTCCATCCGCATGATCGAGATTCCGGTTTCGGTTTCGCCATTTATGATCGCCCAGTTTATCGGGGCAGCGCCCCGATATTTGGGCAAGAGTGAGGCATGGACATTCAGGCAACCGTGACGCGGGATATTCAGAAGCGTCTTGGGCAGGATTTGTCCATACGCGGCCGTCAGGATCAGGTCCGGCTTCAGGTTTCCTATCGATTGGAGGAAAAGCGGGTCAGAAGCTCTGTCGGGCTGGAGCACGGGGATGCCGGCTGACAACGCCATCAGTTTCACCGGCGAGGGCAGAGGCGACCGATGACGTCCCTTGGGCTTGTCCGGCTGGGTGACGACCGCCCGCACCCGAACCCAGGACTGCGCAGCGCGCAGAATGACTGCGGCAAATTCCGGAGTGCCGAAGAAGATGATGTTCTGTTCGGGGATGATCATGACCCGTCCAAAACCGGGCAAGGTCCGGCGAAATCGGAATCGCTCGCTTCAGGAGACAACCGCTTCGCTCAGGTTCTGACGGTAACGCCGTTTGAATAATTCTTTCTTTACCAAGCCCAATCGGTCCACAAAGAGCACGCCGTTGAGGTGGTCAATCTCGTGCTGAATGGCCCGGGCCAGGAGTCCTTCAGCCAAGAGTTCCGCCGGCTGGCCGTGACGGTCCTGGAAGCGTACGGATATGCGTGAGGGGCGGGTCACTTCATAGAAGAATCCGGGCACGCTCAGGCACCCCTCTTCGCGCGTATCCTTTTCCCAGGTTTCCGTTATTTCGGGATTGACGAGAACCAGTAGCGCGCCAGGGTCCTCACCGGACGTGATATCCACCACGCAGAGGCGCTTTGATACCCCCACCTGGGGGGCGGCCAGGCCGATACCGGGAGCGTCATACATGGTCTCCACCATGTCTGAAATCAGCTCCTGGAAAGCCGAATCGCCTCCATCCTCAACCGGTTCGGCCCTTCTCCTGAGAACCTCATCGGGATAGGTGTATATCTTCAGTATGGCCATGCCCTTATCTTATCATGCGGTCCCGAAACGGGCCAAGAAACGTTGCCCCTCGGTGTGGAGAAATTTCTGAACTTGAAACCTCTGGCCGGCCGGGCATCCGGGGGACGAACGCTCCCGAGGAAGTGCTTTAATCGATGAACAGTCCCATAACGGTCGTTGCACCATAAGCCATCAGAAAACAGGCCGGCAGGGTGAAGACCCAGGCCAGAACAATCTTGCCGGCAACACCCCACCGGACGGCGCTCAGGCGTCGCGTCGCTCCCACGCCCATAATGGAAGACGTGATCACGTGGGTTGTGCTAACCGGCAGGCCCGTGAGGCTCGATGACAGGATCACGGCCGTGGCGGCCGTTTCGGCAGCGAACCCATGAACGGGTTCCAGCTTGAGCATATTCACGCCCACGGTCTTGATCACTTTCCATCCGCCCATTGCCGTACCAAGGCCCATGGCCAGTGCACAGGCCAGGACCACCCAGAAAGGAACTTCTATGGACGGGATGTAACCGCCGCTGAACAGCGCCAGGGTGATGATCCCCATGACTTTCTGCGCGTCATTGCTTCCGTGTCCGAAGGCCATAAAGCTTGACGAAAGGATTTGAAGGCGGCCGAATTGCCGATTGACCAGGGTAGGCGGGAAGCGGCCCCAGATCTGGAGGATGAGTTTCATCAGGGCGTATCCGATGATCATGCCCACGGGGGGGGAGATGAGCAGGGCACTGAATATCTTGGTCAGACCGCTGAAATTCAGAACCTTGACGCCCCCGTAGGCGGCGGCCGAACCCATAAGACTTCCGATGAGGGCATGAGAAGCGCTCACGGGCATCCCGACGAAAGTCATGAGGCCGTTCCACAGAAAGCCCGCCAGGAGAGCAGAGGCCACCACAAGGCTTGTGACCGCTGCGGGATCGACCACACCTTTTCCAATGGTCTTGGCGACTGCGGTCGTGGCAAAGGCTCCGGCGATATTCATGACGGCCGCCAGCGTGACAGCGGCCATCGGGCTCAAGACGCGCGTGGACACCACAGTGGCAATGGCGTTTGCCGAATCGTTCCAGCCGTTGCTGATATCGAAAAGGATGGCGACGACGACGGTGAGGATAACCAGGTCAGCCATGTTTGAGAAGAATGGCCTCCAGGGAATTGGCCACATCTTCACAGCAGTTTGCGGCACTCTCGAGGTGTTCGTAGATGTCCTTCCACTTGATGATGAGGATAGGGTCTGTTTCGCCTTCGAACAGGGAGGCCAGGGCAGTCTTGTAATTCCGATCCACGCGGTTCTCTAGGCGATTGATTTCGATGCAGTGTTCCTGGACGTGCTCATAATTCTTTTGGCGAAGCTCCTGCATGGCCCGGTCGATGACTTCTACGGTCCGGTCGATATCCCGGGCCATTTCGAGAGCGTCCGGCCGGCCTGTGGTAATCCTGAAAATCTTGATCCGATCGGCCACGGCCCAGATCCGGTCCAGAATATCATCCATGCGAGTCGCGAGCGCGTGGATATCCTCGCGATCAATGGGGGTGAGGAAAGACTTGTTGAGCTTCTTCATCACATCATGGGTATAAATGTCCCCCTGCTGCTCGATGGAATAGATCTCCTGCACCCGGTCCTCGACACGGTCGAAGTCCTTGAGAAGTCCCACCATGCACGTTGTCCCCTTCCGTACGTTGCTGGCCATCTGGTCGAAAATCTCGAAGAAATTGATTTCCTTGGGGAATAATTTCATAATCCCTCCTGGGTAAAAACTTCGGAAAGATTACAAAAATCGTTTCCCAGTGTCAATGAATAATCCTGTACCATTTCTTGTGTTTCACCCCCTTCTTGTGGCGGGACGGTTCTAAGCGTTTTCTTGCAGAAACCATGGCTTTTCTCGACCTGCAGCGGATTCGTGCCCAACTGGAAGATTCGGATTTTATTCAGGATATCCGGTACGTGGAAGAGCTCGATTCAACCAATGCGGAGGCCCTGCGGTGTGCTCTGGGAGGCGCGGGGGAGGGTACCGCGATTATTGCGGAGGCCCAGTGGGCGGGTCGGGGTCGGCAGGGCCGGACATGGGTTTCACCGCCGGGCCGAAACCTTTACCTGTCCCTCATCCTGCGGCCTGCGGCCTGGAAGGGACATCTTGGGCTTCTGGCCTTTGTCGGAGGCCTTGCTGTGGTGGACGTGCTCCAGGACCTCCATAACCTTTCGGCCGCACTCAAATGGCCCAACGACGTTCTTCTGGAGGGCCAGAAGATGGCCGGCATTCTGGTTCAGACGGTACGCGACCCCAAACTCGGGCTCGCGGCGGTCCTGGGGATTGGAGTCAATATCAATATGGGGACCCCGGACTTCCCGGGCGACCTTCAAGACCGGGCCACTTCCGTGGCCCTTCACCTGGGCAGTCCGGCCGATCGCTCCGTATTCGCGGGGCGCCTTCTTGAAACCCTGGGCCGACGGTACCGAACGCATATGTCTGCCGGACCGGCCTCGGTGATCGAGGCATGGAAGACGCGGTCGGTCACCATGGGGCGGAGGGTGGTCGTCCACGGGCAACAGGGCCCGGTGTGTGGGGAAGCCGTGAATATTACGGAAAGCGGATTTCTTGTCCTCCGGACGGAGGATGGCCACGAAAATGTTGTAATGGCAGGAGACGTTGACCTCCAATGAGGCAGCCCAGCCTTGCGATTGATATAGGAAACACGAATATCGTTATCGGGTTATTTCCCGACCAGGATCTGCTGCAGGCCCGACGCCACGAAACCCGCACTGTTTTGTCCGCCGAGGATGCGCTCAGGATTCTGGACCGTTACCACTCAAAGAACCTCCGGCACGCTGTCCTCTCCAGCGTGGTTCCGAGACTGACCCCATTTTTTAGGCGAGCGCTGACCGGGAGGTTTGGGATTCGAAGACCCGTCTGTGTGACCCACCGGACCGATACCGGCATTCGGATCGATATAGACCGTCCGGAACAGCTCGGGGCCGATCGGATCGTGAACGCGGCCTACGGCTACCACCGCTTTGGGGGGCCGCTTTTGCTTCTGGACTTTGGCACGGCAACGACGCTGTGCAACGTGACCCGGGATGGGCGCTATATTGGAGGAGCCATTTTGCCGGGGCTGCAGCTCGGGGCTGAGTCGCTGGTGCGCAGGGCGGCAAAGCTCCGGAGTATCCGTTTCGAAGGGCGGATGCCGGTGATGGGGAGAAACACGGAAGAAAGTATGCGTATCGGGCTGGTCAAGGGTCACGCCGGCGCCGTCATGCATGTGGGGGAAGCCATGCTCCGGCGAACGGGCCCCGGTACCCGGGTGATCGCCACAGGGGGACTCGCCGGGTTCATGAAATCCCATGTCCCTTTTATCGATACGGTGGAGCCGGACCTGACGCTGCTTGGACTGCATTACATTCTGGAGCGTCAATCGAGAACCTGAAGAGGGACGCCTGTCGGCGAACGACCCACCTCGGACGCATTATTCTGGTGCATAGGGATACAAATCGGTCTAACATGGGGGAGACACATTTATTCCTTGTTTGACAAGGGGGGTTCGATGAAAATTGAAACGATCCTGCTTCCTACCGACTTCTCTTCGGGGTCCGACCTGGCCGCCCGCTATGCAGCCGATCTGGCGTCTCAGTATAGTGCTGAACTGGTTGTCATCCACGTATTTTTTGATGTGATCGAGGGCACCTCCTGGTATGCTCCCCAGATTCCCCTTCGGGATCTCTCTGCGGAGGTGGAGGATTCGGCCCGGAAGCAGCTTGAGAGATTTATTACGGCGAATTTCCAGGGAACCTCGAAGGTCCGCTCGAAGGTGGTGAGAGGGATGGCGGACCAGGAGATTCTGAAAGCGGCAACGGATGAAAAAGTCGACCTTATCGTTATAGGAACGCACGGTCGAACCGGGCTCAATCGGGTCCTCTTCGGGAGTACGGCCGAAAAGGTCGTGAGGAGCGCAACCTGCCCGGTTCTTACGGTGAGACTCCCTTCCCACCGCGATACCTCAACGTGAGGTTTGGGTCCCCCCCGTCCCCGGGGTCTTTCTTCGGGGTCGGCCTCGCCGTGATGGTTCTTTCTTCTTTCCCCCGTCGGGTGGAACGCCTTGTCCGCCGCCACTCTTACCGGCGCCGGAGCGCCGTCCCCTCTTTTCAGCCCTTTGAGCCGGACCTGACCGGCGTTTGCGTTCCTGACCCGCCTTGTAGTTCTTGACCACAAGTTCTTCGTCGGCGTGCTGTACCGGGATTTTCTGATGGATGTAATCCTCGATGTCTGCAAGAGAATAGACATACTCCTCGCAGGCCAGGCTGATGGCTTTACCCGTGGCTCCGGCCCTTGCGGTCCGGCCGATACGGTGGACGTAATCTTCTGGATCCTGGGGCAGGTCGTAGTTGATGACATGCGTTACCCCATCTATATGCAGACCCCGACTGGCCACGTCCGTCGCCACCAGGAAAGGGATGGTTCCCTCTTTGAATCGCCTGAGAATATTCAGCCGGACTTTCTGGGGCCGGTCGCCTGTGATATCCGATGCCGGAAATCCATTGGCGGCGAGACGCGCCACGAGCTTTGCGGCTGTGACCTTGGTGTTTACAAAAATGAGGGTGCGTTCAGGCTTTTCCCGCTGGACCAGGCCGAGCAACAGACCGAATTTTTCTACCTTCCCGACGTGGTAAAGCTCCTGGACCACCGCATCCACCGTGACCCGTTCCGGGCTGAGAGAAACCCGGTCCGTCAGGTTCATATGCTCGTAACAGAGCTCCATGACCCGGTGTGACAGTGTGGCCGAAAAGAGCATGGACTGCCGCTGGTCAAAAGGCGGAAGTTTTCTCAGGAGATACCGGAGGTCCTTGATGAAGCCCATGTCGAACATGCGGTCGGCCTCATCGATCACAATAAATCGGGTGGCTTTGAGACTGTAGACCCTCTGTTTCAGGTAGTCGATCAGCCGGCCGGGCGTTCCCACCAGGATATCCGGACCCTGCCGGAGCAACTGCCTCTGTTTCTCGTAGTCGATTCCTCCGAAGACGGCCTGAATCCCGAGCCCCGTATATTGGCCGAGGAGTTCTGCTTCAGCCTTAATTTGAACCACCAGTTCCCGCGTCGGCGCAATCACGAGCGCCTGGGGTGAACGAGGCGTCTTGGCTGCACCGGGCTTCTCGGTTCCGTTGAGCGGATAGCGGATCATCCGGGAAAGGAGGGTGATGAGAAAGGCGGCCGTCTTCCCCGTGCCTGTCTGTGCCTGGGCCGCAATGTCCTCACCGTTGAGAGAACGGGGAAGCGTGGCTTCCTGGACCGGAGTGCACTGGGTGAAGCCCGCAGCGGCGATGCCTTTGAGGACAGGTTCGGGGATGTCGAGTTCAGTGAATTTCACGGCCTATACTCTACACCAAAAACGCTTAATTTTCAGATAGTCGCGGATAGGTGCTGCGTTTAGTTCCCCAAAAGCAAGTGTGCTATAGTGTGGCCCATGCGGGTGATCATAGTAGGCGCGGGTGAAGTGGGTTTTCATATCGCCAAGTTTTTGTCCGGCGAGTCTCTGGATGTGGTCGTCGTCGACCAGGAACCCAAACAGCTCCGAAGGATCACGGACAGCCTCGACGTGGCGGTCCTTGAAGGCAGTGGCGGGTCTCCCGAGGTCCTCCGGGAGGCGGGGGCGGCGGAGGCTGACCTTCTCATTGCGGTCACTAACAGCGATGAAACCAACATGATTGCCTGCATGGTGGCCAAAGCCATGTTCAGCATTCCCCGTAAGATTGCCCGTATCCGCAACCTTGAGTATCTGCAGAACGAAGTCATTCTCGGCAACCAGAATCTGGATATCAACCCGGCCATCAGCCCGGAACTTGAGGTGGCTGAGGCCGTAATGCGACTGGTTCAGGTTCCCTATGCGGCCGAGGTGGAGGATTTCGAAGGGGGATTGATCAAGGTGATCGGTTTCCGCGTTTTTGCCGATTCCCCCCTCAAGGACATGTCCCTCAAGAAGATCCGTAAGACTCTGTCCAAGCCTTTTCTTATCGGGGCGGTTCACCGCGGGCTCGATGTCACCATTCCCACGGGCGACACCATTATTCGTGAGAACGACATTGTTTATGTGCCGGTTCCGAATACGCAACTCGCGGAGACGCTCACCCTGCTGGGGGCCGAGTACCGGCCGGCCCGTCGGATCATGATTGTCGGCGGGGGGCGTATCGGGTTTTCCGTGGCCAAGAAGATGGAAGCGATTCCAGGGTCTGTGGTAAAGATCATCGATCATGGGAAGGAACGCTGCAAGTTTCTGCATAACCAGCTTGCCAGTGCCGTGGTCCTGAACGGGGATGGGTCCGACCAGCGGCTTCTCTCCGAGGAGAATGTGGCGGACATGGATGCCTTTATCGCCCTGTCCAACAACGAGGAGTTGAACATCATGTCGTCGCTTCTGGCCCGAAGGCTCGGAACCCGTAAGGTGATTACCCTGGTGAACCGACCCGATTATGTGGACCTTGCGGGCAGCCTGGGGATCGAGTCCGTGCTCTGTCCAAGGCTTGTTACGGCCAGCACCATCCTCCGCTACGTTCGGCGGGGAGATATCCAGTCGCTGACCGCCATTGCGGACAACAAGGCGGAGATCATCGAGGCGGCCATCGGGAGCAAATCAGCCTTGTGCAACAAGAGCCTTGCGAAAGCCAGGATTCCAAAGAACTCGGTCATTGGGTCCATTATTCGAGGAACCTCAACCGTGATCACCCCCACAGGGCAGGATCTGATACAGAGCGGCGACCGGCTCATCCTTTTTGCCACGGCTTCTGCCATTCCCTCGATTGAGAAGCTTATTGCGTGAACCCACAGCTTGTCGTCCATCTGGTCGGTTTTGTCTTTCTGCTGGGCTCGGCCTTCATGCTCCCTCCCGTGGTGCTGGCATGGTATGACGGGACGCCCGACCTGATTCCGCTCGTTAAATCGTACGGCATCTCCGCGGTCACCGGGGGAGGCATGCTTCTGGCAACCCGTCGTCAGGAATGGAATGAGTTCCGTCACAGGGATGCCTTTCTCGTGGTCACCCTGAGTTGGGCCGGGATTGCCCTATTAGGGTGCCTGCCCTACGTTTTTTCGGATCATTTTTCGGGGATTACGGACGCCTACTTCGAGGCCATGTCGGGGTTTACGACCACCGGGGCCACGGTTCTTTCCAATATCGAGGTTCTGCCGCGGGGACTCCTGCTCTGGAGAAGCCTGACCCAGTGGATTGGAGGTATGGGGATCGTGGTGTTCTCTCTCGCGATCCTGCCGATGCTCGGATCGGGAGGCATGCAGCTTTTCAAGGCAGAGGTTCCAGGGATTACCGTGGACCGTCTACGGCCCCGAATCCTGGACACGTCGAAGGCTCTCTGGGGCATTTATGTCGCCCTGACCGCAACGGCGGCCACGACCTACTACCTCGCCGGCATGAGCGTATACGATGCCTTCTGCCACGCCTTTACCACGCTTTCGACGGGCGGTTTCTCCACGAAGAACGCGAGCATTGCCCACTTCTCGAGCGGAACGATCGATGTGCTGGTGACCCTGTTCATGTTTCTCGGCGGGTTGAATTTTGCCCTGCACTTCTATACGTTTCGACGTCAGTTCTCAAAAGTTTTTGCATCGGGCGAGTTTCAGTTCTACCTGGTCGTGACTTTGGCGGCCAGCGTCCTCATTGCCTTCTTCCTGAGGGACCCCCTGTACAGCACTTTCTTTGAATCCCTCCGCTATTCCTTCTTTCAGGTCGTGTCCGTCATGACGACCACCGGCTATGGTACCGCTGACTGGGAAAAGTGGCGGCCTTTTGCCCAGGCATTCCTGGTCATGCTCATGTTCTTCGGAGGCATGATCGGGTCCACCGGCGGCGGGCTCAAACAGGTCCGTGTTCTTGTGATGCTCAAGAAGTGCTACCGGGAGATCTACCAGCTCGTGCATCCGCACGCCGTTGTGGAGGTGAAGCTCGATGGCAAGGCGGTGTCCCGGGAGGTGCGAGCCGGAATCTGGGGGTTCACGTTCCTCTTCATCTTCGTCTGCCTCGTGGCCGTCCTCGGGATGACCGCCGCAGGGGTCGACCTCATCACCTCCGTTTCCACGGTGATCTCGGCCATGTGCAACGTGGGACCGGCCTTGGGGGATGCGGGTCCGGCCGAGACGTATGCCACCATTCCCGCCCTCGGGAAATGGATCCTCACCTTCTGCATGCTGGTGGGAAGGCTTGAGGTGTACACGGTTCTCATTCTCTTCTTCCCTGCGTTCTGGACGAAATAGCCATTCACCACAGAAGTGTGTTTTCCTTGCGGCGGGATTCCCCTATGCTCGTGACGTAGATGGCCGGGCGGTCCTCCACCGGACACTTTGCCTCGCAGATCCCGCATCCGATACAAAGCTCAAGGTTTACACGAGGACGTTGGACGGAAACCCTTGCCCCTTTTTGATTTTCAACTTCAACCGTTTCAAGCCAGATAGCCTTTTCGGGGGTTGGGCAGACTTCCTCGCACACGATACAAGGACGGGAATGCGCCCACGGCAGGCAGCGGTTCCGGTCCACCATGGCCGTGCCGATCCGGGTCTTTGCCTTCTCTTCCACGGACAGGCGTCGGATGGCCCCTGTCGGGCACACCTGTCCGCAAAGCGTGCATCGGTACTCGCAATAGCCCAGGGTCGGGACGAGCAGGGGGGACCATAAACCTTCAAGACCTGCTTCGAGAAGCGTGGGCTGGATGCCGTTGGTAATGCAGACCTTCATGCATTCTCCACACCGGACGCATCTCTCGAGAAACTCCCTTTCCGGCAGAGAGCCTGGCGGCCGGATCAGCATGGGGTTTCTGTTCTCATGACCAAGCGCAGGCTCTGCCCTTAAAACAGGCACGGTCATGGCACCCGCTGCTCCGGCGGCCAACACGCGGCGTCGTCCGAGATCCACAGCGGTTCCCGACTTCTTTCCGGTAAATCCGAAGCGAACCGCATTCTGAGGACAGATGTCGTCACAGTTCCAGCAGTTATAGCATTCGGTGATGGCCCAGTTCTCAGGCGAATCCGGGTCTGCGGCTCCGGGACAGACCGTGGCGCATTTCCCGCATTCGGTGCAACCTTCGCTGACCGACCTCTTCAGCAACGCGTAGCGTGACAGAAGCCCCAGCAGGGCTCCAAGGGGACAGAGGTTCCGGCACCAGAAGCGCCTTTCCGCGAGGTTCAGCCCGAGGACGAGCAGGAAGAGGGAAGTCATGACGATTCCCTGCCGATAGTAAGGCTGACGAAAAGCCAGGAGGGGGTCCTTGACCTGGGCGTATATCCATTCGGAGACCTGTACGAGGCCGGGCGGATTCGCATCATATATTGCGTTGAACGTGGAGACAAGAGCATGGTTCAGGGCCGGGTAAACTCCGACAGACAGTGAGCGGATCAGGAAGGAAAGGGGATCCACGAGTCCAGCCAGCTGCACCGAGAACAGCGCGGCCCCAACAAGAAAGATCAGCAGGAGGTACTTGGCCCTCCGCCAGGCAAGACCGCGACTCCGATAATTCCTCCTCCTGAGAACGCCCATCATGTTGTTCAGGGTTCCGAGCGGACAGACCCAGCCACAGAAAACCCGCCCCAGAACAACCGTAACAAGCACGGTCACTCCCGACAGGAGAAAGGCCGCTGTGAGTTTGTGAGAGGCCAGGAGCGAGGTGAGGAGGATCAGTGGATCAAAATCAAGGAAGACCTTCACCGGGTAGCCAAGCTCATCCTGGCCCGTGGACTCGGTCTGAAGAAAGAGAAAGCTGAAAAGAAGAAGAAACGCGGCTTGAGACAGGATACGGGCTGTTCTCACATTGTCCCCTCGAATCTCGAAACGCATGACCCGAATCCGGGCCCGGCGAGCGGGTCTGGCCGTCCGGGGTTCACGACAGAAGGGTCAGCTTCCGGATGACCATGCGGGAAAGATCCATGCTTCCGAACCCGGATTCATGTCCCTTTCTCACATACCCGAGGTCTTTTCCGGACATTCCGAACAGCGTGGCTCCATAAGCATCGATGGCTACCTGATCCATGCCGGCAATCACGGTATCCGTTTTTTTCACGTCCGCGATATCTCCCCCCTGGGGTCCGTTGTCCAGAAGGATCCGGACCGCATCCAGGACCGTAAGATCCGGCCCGATAAATCTCGCGAGGTCCAAGAGGCTGTCATCCAGTTTCTGGTGGATCTTGTTTCGCGACCCTCCCATCACACCCATCCAGTTCTTCATGGACATGGTGAGTTTCGCCAGTCCGTGGTGTTTGGCGATGGGGACATTGATCACCTTGTCGGCCTCGACCGCCTCTGTGTAGATAGGCCAGGATTTCAGGACTTCTCCGTTGATGGACATGTCCCGAAACTTTCGTTCGTCCATGTACGGCACGTCTACGCCGAGAGGACGCACCGCGTCTGCAATCCCGCTCTGGACGTAACAGCGTCGGGCATCATTGACCGGTCGGTCGAAGACGGTCACCTTCCTGGCCCCTGCCTCAAGGCACATCCGGACTACCGTGGCCACAACCTCAGGGTTGGAGTTGGCCGCCAGTTCGGGGGGCCGGTCCCAGGCCATGTTGGGTTTCACGACCACAATATCTCCCCTTGAGACGAAACGGCTCATGCCCCCAAGAGCGTCGATGGCCGCCCGCGTTATCTTTTCAGGCGACGGCCCGGTGACAACGGCGAGGTCGGCCGCCTCCGCGGCAAAGGCCGACCTTATGAGCTCATCCAGTCCGGAGGGTATGGAGATTGCGGTGCCTGCGATGACCGCCTTTTTCAGGAACTCGCGTCGTTTCATAAGGGTCTCCCTGTTCGGTTGAAAAGAAGGGTAAAACGCGAAAAGACACAAGGCCAGAATAGCCCAGCCTTGAGGGAGGGTCAAATCCGCGGCACAAACTCAGGCTTCGTGTTCTTCGGTACTGACCCTGACGGTGTTGCGGCCGGCGGCTTTGGCCTCGTAGAGCATGTCATCGGCTTGTTTCATCATCGAGTCAAGGGTCCGCATCAGAGTGGTACAGACCCCGATACTCACCGTGTTCCGGATGGTATGTTCCCGGACCCGGATGAGCGTATGGGCGACCGTTTCCCTGAGATGTTCGAAGATCTCCTGTATGCGGGACCGATCCATATTGACCGCGATCACGCAGAATTCTTCACCGCCAACCCTTGCCACGAGGTCTGATTCGCGGAATCTGGACTCGAGGATGGCGGCCACTTCCCGCAAAATCGCGTCCCCGGCGTCATGGCCATAGGTGTCGTTGATGGTCTTGAAATGATCGATATCGATCATGCCCACGGTCACCTGGATATGGCCTCGAAGGGCGCTGGCGTGAAGGGCTCGACCGGACTCGAACAGATAACGGCGATTGTAAAGCCCCGTGAGGTAGTCCCGGTTCGACGATTCCCGGACCGCGGCCATATGTTCCACCATCTCGATGTTTTGTGTGATCCGGCAATAGAACTCCTCCGTGACAAAGGGCTTGGTGATGAAATCGTTGGCCCCGTTCTTTATAAAACGCGCCGATAGAATGTTGTTGCCCTGGGTCGACATGCCGATAATCGCAAGGTCGCTTTTGGCGTACCGGTCGCGTATTTCAGACGTCAGGGTGAACCCGTCCATCCGCGGCATGTCGTACTCTGTAATCACCAGCTTGATATCCGGATACAGGCTCAGCAGGCTGAGGGCTTCCTCTCCATTGGAGGCTTCATGAACCAGGTACTGGTGTACTTTCAGGAGGTCGGCGAGATGTCGCCGGGATTCCCGGGCGTTATCAGCCACGAGGACATGAATGTAACGGTTCCTGTGAATACGCCGGACCAGGGAGACGATGTAATCCACATTGTGGATGGTTTCCTTGGGTATGTAGTCCACCACCTTGTAGGACCAGATGGTGTCGCGCATGGTTTCACCGAAGGAGCCGGTGAACACCACCGAAGGAATGCCTTTGGCCAGCACGAAATCGATGATTTCCCCCATTGGCGCATCCGGGAGGTGCAGGTCGAGCAACGCGAGCAGGTAATCGGGCTTCCGCGTTTCCAGAAGGTCCAGAGTCTCCTTGTAGGTTCGGACCCAGTGAACGTCGAATTTGAGTTCCGCTTGAATCCTTTTCTGAATCAATCCGCCAAAAACCTGGCTGTCTTCAACAACCAGCACGGAGGGGGTGACCACGTCGATGCCCTGTGCGTCCGAGTTCTTTCTGAAAGCCTCGCGGGGCCCTGGCGTGCGTATTCTGAAGACGGGCTTGGGGGATTTGTCTTTACCGCTATCCACGTGTTGTCTGGTCCCGAAAGGCGTCCGCAGGGGTACGGTCCGTTGCACTGATTCGTATTTATGCAAAACGGGCGGACGCGCCACCCGTTCCCTTACCCTTTCGGTCACGCTTGGACACGGCTTGAAGGAAAAGACGCCGCGCAACGGCTGGGTTCCGGGTATCTCCTGCGACATCCGTGTGCAGCGACAGGGGGTATGAACGGGGTGCCCGCTCATAGGGCTGTAGGTGTTATTCTTGAAATTAAAATAGTTGTTAATATTCAATGTTTTGTTGTTTGTAGATTAAAGTATCAATACAGGTTTGGGCGTGACCCAAAGCGGGGCAGGAGGGGGGCTCAGGAATCCGGTTTTGGGTAATGGAGGGGAGATGAGTCCGGAACCGTGACGAATCAGCGCCCGTAAGGCGAGAGGGCCCGGAGTTCCCGGATGATGCCCGGAAACACGCCGATAACCTGGTCAATTTCAGCCTCTGTGGTATAGCGGCTGAGGGACAGGCGGACCGAACCATGCATCCGGGTAAAGGGTACGCCCATGGCCCGGAGAACATGGCTGGGCTCCAGAGAACCTGAAGTGCACGCCGAACCCGATGAGGCGCAGATCCCGTATTCATCCAGCCTGAGAAGGATCGCCTCTCCCTCCACAAATTCAAAGCCGATATTGGAGGTATTGGGAAGGCGTCTTGACGTATCCCCGATGACCGCAGCCCCCGGACAGTCCCGGACGAGCTCAGACTCGAGTCGGTCCCGGAGTGCAGCCACCTCGGTCTGCTCTTGGTGAAGATGGTGGCCAGCCAGTTCGCAGGCTTTGCCAAAACCAATGATGGAGGCCAGATTCTCCGTACCTCCCCGGCGACTGTGCTCCTGGTGTCCGCCGATGATATACGGTGAGAAACGGGTTCCCTTTCTGACGTAGAGCGCTCCGACCCCCTTGGGCGCGTGAAGCTTGTGGCCGGAAATCGAGACCATATCCACCGGGAGTCTCCTTACATCGATCGGTATCTTTCCCACGGCCTGCACCGTGTCGGTATGAAAGACGATGTCCCGGGTCCTTAGCGTTTGGCCGAGCAATTCGACAGGAAAGAACACTCCCGTCTCGTTGTTGGCGTACATGATGGACACCACGGCCACATCCTCGTCCAGAGCGGCATGAAACGCATCGAGGTCCAGGCGCCCGAGGCTGTCCACAGGAAGAAAGGTGACCCGGTATCCCTTTCGTGCCAAATGTTTGCCGAAGTTGAGGACAGCCGGGTGTTCCACCCGCGTGGTCACAACATGGCGGCGGGTTGGCCATGATTCCAGAGCGCTCATGATGGCGGTATTGTCGCTCTCGGTTCCGCAACTTGTAAAAACGATCTCCTCCGGTTCTGCATGGATCAGGGCCGCCACTCTTTCCCGGGCTTCGTCGAGCTTCTTGTGCAGGCGGCCGCCAAAGGTGTGCATGCTGGACGGGTTTCCGTACGCGTCCTTGAGGTAGGGCAGCATCTCCTCCAGCACCTCCGGGGCTACGGCCGTCGTGGCGTTGTTATCCAGGTAGATGGTCTTGCCTGTCATGCCGATTCCACCACGAGGTCTTCCGAGACCAGTTCACGGAGTTTTTCCTGAATTCCCGCCACGGTCACGTCCGCCATGTGGCAACTGGCGCACATGGCCCGGAGAGCCACCACGACACGGGGGCCGTCCACGTCCACAAGTTCCAAGTCCCCGCCGTCGGCCTGCAGGCGAGGGCGAATTTCCTTCTCGATGACATCCTGGATGAGCGCGATCTTCTGGAGATTGGTAAGTCGTTTCGGTTTTTGGGGCTCTAGCTGGACAGGGCTGGTTTCCCACAGCGTCGCGAGGATCTTTTCGATATCCGGGATACATGCACCACACCCACCCCCCGCCTTGGTGAAGTCGGTCACCTCCTCCACTGTGGTGAGACGGTTTTCCAGAGCCACCTGGCGGATTTTTTCCCCCGTCACTTCGAAGCAGTGGCACACGATGTCCTGCTTTTCCCTGGGGAGGGGTTCGCCCTTGTAGTTGGCGATGGCCGCCTCCAGGGCTTCGCGGCCCATGACCGAGCAGTGCATCTTTTCCTTGGGCAACCCTCCGAGATACTCGGCGATATCCTGGTTGGTGATCTGGAGCGCCTCGTCCACGGTCTTCCCCTTGATGATTTCCGTAAGAGCCGAAGAACTGGCTATGGCGGATGCGCAACCAAACGTCTGGAAGCGGGCGTCAAGGATCCTGTTGGTCGTCCGGTCAACCTTGAGCGTGAGTTTCAGCGCATCGCCGCAGGCAATACTGCCCACCTCTCCCGTGCCGTCAGGATTTTCGACCTCGCCCGCGTTCTTCGGGTGGAGGAAGAGTTCCTTCACCCTTTCCGTGTAATCCCACATCGTTTTTCGCGTAACCTCCCGCAGGAATTCTTCTTTAGGGCCACTATATCAGCGGCCCCGGTCCGGGTCAACGAGCCGGCGCTGAAATTTGCCGGGCAGGGACGCGGCTGATATACTGCCCGCCATGCGTACCACGCCCCTTGTCCTTCCGAAGTTTCACGTTGTTCTCGTGGAACCGGAGATTCCTCCCAACACGGGGGCCATCGCCCGACTTTGCGTGGGGGTGGGCGCAACCCTTCATCTTGTCGGACGCCTCGGATTCAGCACGGACGACCGGGCGTTGCGAAGGGCGGGGCTGGATTATTGGGAGGATGTGGACCTTCATTATCACCCTGCGCTCGAGGACGTGTGGCGGGCCTATCCGGAGGCCCGTTTCTATTACGCCTCCCGCAAGGGAAAGACTCTGTATACGGACATCCGCTATCAGGAAGGGGATATGCTTGTGTTCGGAAAAGAAACCGAGGGGTTGCCCGATTCCTTGCTTGACCGCTTTCCGGGCCAGACCATCCGGATTCCCACGCTGGCGCGTATGCGTTCCCTCAACCTGGCCAACAGTGTCGCCGTTGTTGCGTATGAACTGATCCGACAGCTCCGGGTCCAGCCGTAGGGATGTTCATTGCTCCGGATTTAACTTTCTGACATTTCCGCGCCGCAGCAAGACCTCGGGGCAGGTTCGACTGCTGCCACGTTTCAGCGATATTACGTCCGGTAGGCGAGCACCAGAAAAAAGAGATAGACCACCACCTTGAGCAGTTCTATTCGGCCCAGATGCGAAAGCTTTTCCCTTCGCGGGTTCAACGCGCGCCATATATTTTCAAGGAAGGGAAGAAAGGCCAGTGCCACCACGGGAGGAAGAGTCCCGGAAACGGCCAATATCAGGACACCGGAAATGACCGCGGCATCGTAAAGGAGCCCTGCTCTCAAAGATTTCGACTCTGGGGTGGACCTCACCCGGAAGGAACTGCCGCTGTAATAGAGAAAGGTAAGCAGGAAAATCGAGAAGGCCACGCCGGTATCCGGACCGCCCGAAACAGAGTAGGCATAGGGCATGGCCAGGGCCAGAAGCGCCATGGCCGGGACCTCATACCGGATGCGCATCTCTTTCCTCCGGTGCATGGCCAGAAGGTACACCGGAACGGACGGTGCCATAACCAGACCACTGAGAATGAGGATACCGGGCGGGAGTCGCACCAGGGCCGGATAGAGCAGGAGGCCGCTTGCTCCGAGGTAACCAGCGGCCCAGAGGGCATGGGGCTGCACCGGATTCCGGAGAAAATCCCGTATCGGTGCCTTGCTCATGAGGAGAAGGGCAAGGCCCAGGAGGAGCGACACTCCGGTGAGATCGATTTGCCCGGCAATCAGGAAACCGCCGGCGAGCGAAGAGGCCAGCATTGCCCATACGCCGTGCTCTTTAGGGAAGGGGAATTTCACGAACCTGTCCCGCGGTTGGCTTCTTCGGCCGAACTCCGGCCGAGCCGGGTTGCGTAGGGAAAGACCCGTCGCAGGGCTCTTGCCGTGACCGGGAAACCCATCGAACGTGCTGCGCATGGTCGCAGATTAACCCGGTGGCAGAGGGCCTGGCCATGATGCAGGTCATACCCCAGGTGGGCCGAGACCGCAAACCTTCAGGGTTGCCAGAGATAGAGGAAGCGTGCCCCGGGAGCCCCCAAAACGGTGTTTGTGTCTATCCGGATAAGGCTCAACTCAGGGGCCTTTCCAAAAGCAGTGGCCGAGTAAAAGGAGCCGGCATAATCCCCTGAGCGGATATATCTGACCAATCGGACCTCCCCGGCATTCAGCTTTTCAGTCATGGCCGAGACCGCATCATCCACATAGCCGATTTCGTCGATGAGCCCCAGTTCAAGCGCCTGGCCCGCCGTATATGGTCTCCCGTCGGCAAGTTCGTCAATCTGGGCCCGGCTGAGGCGACCCTTTCGTCCTTCCTCGACCGCATCGAGAAAACGATCGTGCAGAAGGTCCACGATGGACTGCATGATCGCCTCCTCCTCCGGACTATCCGGACGGTAGGGGGAGAAGATGTCCTTCTTGTCACCGGACTTTTTGACCTTGCTCTGAATCCCGATCTTGTCCATGAGTCCCTCAAGATTAAGGGTCACGCTGATCACGCCGATACTCCCGGTGATGGTCGTAGGATGTGCGTAAATCCGGTCTGCGGCCAGGGCAATGTAGTAGCCCCCCGAGGCTGCTGTATCCAGCATCACGGCATAGACCGGCACCCCGGTCTTTTCCTTCATTCTCAGAATTTCGTGGTAGATGATGTCGCTTCCCGTTACCGTTCCGCCCGGGGAATTGACCATGAGGAGGATCCCTCGAATATCGGCCTCTTCCTCAGCTTTTCGGAGTTCCTCACGGACGAGGGAAACGGTTGAGGGCTCATCCGAGCCCAGGATGTGCCGGTCCGAGGCATCCGAGATCACTCCCGCAATGTTCAGAAGTAATACTTTGGGGCCGGTTCTTCCTTCCACGACCTGCTCCTGGAGCGGGCCCTCCGGTGCCAGGAAGGGAACCGTGATGAATGCGCACCCGCTGGATATGGAAAGGGTGAACATCAGGCCGAAGAGAATGATCAATCTGGACATGGTTTGGATTCTCACTTTCAGAACTTTGAGAAGGCTCGCGCAGTTAATCCGCAGCGCCCTTAACGCTATCGTATCACGCCGATTCCGGGGACGTGAAACCCGATCGTGCCGCTCCCGGAAAGGCCCTTGCAGAAAATGGCAACCGGGTTTAGTGTGAAATTATAGACGTACGGGTTGAAGCAAAGGATTCAAAAAGGAGGCTGCCATGGCTTTTACCATCAGTTGCAGAGAACTTGGACATGAAGGATGCAATTGGCACGCGGTATCCAATACCGAGGACAGACTCGTGGACTTCGTGGCCGTGCACTCACGGGACCACCATGGGATAAGAGACTTCACCCAGGAGATGATTGCTACCGTAAAGAACAGGCTGGGTAATGTGCCGGAAACAACTGCGGGCGAAGAAGAGCCGGTTATGAAGGAATATCGGTGCCCGAAGTGTTCCTGGAGATATCTGGCCCAGACCGATGACCTCATTGTGGACGCTGTGGCGCTTCATGCGCGGGACGCCCATGAGATTAAGGAGTTCAGCCGGGAAATGGGTCAGAAGGTTAAGTCGCACCTAACGGAGTGGACCCCTGTAACGAAGACCGCGTGCGGCTGTCACTGCTCCAGCTAGCGCGAAAGGTCCGGAGGCTGTTATAAGAACCGGGGAAACGTTGTCTTCCCCGGCTTATCTGGACAAGTCTATTTTCAGGGAATATGGATTCTTGAGAAATTCGTGACTCTGGGCCGAGCGAAGGGTGTTCTCGAGCAGTATGGAAATGGTCACAGGTCCCACGCCGCCCGGCACAGGGGTGATGTAGGACGCCTTGGGGGC
Source organism: Nitrospirota bacterium (assembly GCA_003235715.1). Classification (GTDB taxonomy): domain Bacteria; phylum Nitrospirota; class Thermodesulfovibrionia; order SZUA-242; family SZUA-242; genus SZUA-242. The sequence goes on along the minus strand of QJVM01000116.1, from coordinate 2,361 downwards.
CACCGAGTCAAATTCCACATCCCCTACGATCCGTCCGTCCGGCAGGACATTGATACCGATATCCACAACCACGGCGCCTTCCTTCACCATATCACCCCGAATCAAACCCGCCACGCCTGTGGCGGAACAGATGATATCCGCCTGTTGAACCACGCCGGCGAGGTCCTTCGTTTCCTTGTGACATATTGTTACCGTGGCTTCCTTGGCGAGAAGCATCAGTGAGAGGGGCTTACCTACAGCGAGGCTTTTGCCGAGCACCACGGCATTCTTCCCCTTAACGTCGATGTTGTAGCGCTCCAAAAGTTTCATCACGCCAAAAGGCGTGCAGGGCAGAAAACTCGTCACCATGGCCGTTACCCGGCTTGTCCGGAGTTCGGCATACGAGAGTTCCTTGAATATCTGGAAGGTGGATTCTTCTGCTGCCAGTCGTCCAACGGAAATGGCGCCCAGCCCGTCCACGTCCTTCTCGGGAACGATCTCGTTGACGATACGGCGGGGATTGATGGAGCGGGGCAGAGGAAACAGGACCAGGAGCCCGTTGACACGCTCATCCGCATTGATGGCCTGAACCATGTTCAGAATTTCGTTCTGGGAGGAATCTTCGGGGAGCCGGAACTCCAGGGCCCGGACACCCACCTTCTGACAGGCCTTGAGGGTGGCGCGGTAATACTGTCTCGAGGCGGGGTGGTCTCCGACGAGGAGAAGGCCGAGCCCCACCTGGATTCCTCTTTCCTTCAATTTCAGAACGTCTTCCCGGACGTGTCCCTTTATTTCCTCGGCAAAAGACCGGCCATCAAGTATCTCGGCCATTGGTATCCTGACCTCCTGGTTCCTGGAATTTCCTTACAAGGTGTTTGGAAAAAAGAGAAAAAGTGTTTTCATCGTAACACTTTTCATAGGGGAAGGTCCCTCTGAGTTCCGATAGCCAAGATATCCGGAAATGCTGGAAGTTGCCTCTATGGTATAGACAATCTCGTGCCCTCATTGTGGGTTTCTCGAACGCGGTTTGGTGGAGCGTCTGGCGCATGTTTCCTGGACTCTTGAAACACGGGATTCGTTACCTGAAGCCTATAGGGACTCGGTCAACGCTAATTCCGCTGAATCCAGGGCGCCAATATACGAGTTGGCGGACATGCACCGCCACGGCATGACGAGGTGGAAATGGTTGCCAGGAGGAAGGTTACCAACCGCCTACCCCGTATAAGTAGAACCATGAAACAGGGCGGTTTATAGCACCGTTCCTGCGTACCTTCACGCTATTGCCTCTGTTCAGCACTTAAACCTTCTTAATCGTTTGGTAGGCCGGTGTAAAACCTCCTAATAAGGATAATATTTTGATATCTAAAGAGAAAATCAATTCTTCATACTCCTTCACCTGGCGTCTGGGCTCAACTGTAAAGTTAGCTGACATGTCGGATTCCCCCGTATTGGGCTGACCCGGTTGAAAATACCGCTATGGTCCACCAAACCCACCTCAGGCAGCGAGTAACAGGTAAGCCCATACCGACCAAGAACGTTCTTGCGGCTCGGGGGGGGACACGAACGGCACCCGGGGTTATTCTTTTACCTTAGCCAAACGCTTAACAGCTGAGATGTAACCTAATTACAGCAGGTTAGAGCTTTTGAAAAGTACGCGCGTCTATTTGCAGGTCGTCAGCCCCTCTTCTCCTGTGACGGTATGAGCCTTATGCTCCCAGGAGAGAATCTTTGCTCAAGGAACATTGCGGGATAGAAAGCGCTAGGAAGGGAGTTCTTTCTTCACAGAGGTTTAATCTGTCTGATTTTTTTACAACAAACGCGCCTCAGGCTACCTCTCTGGTCAATTAGAGCCTTTATTCCAATGGATTAGATGCTCTGGTACGGGTATTGCTATTATTCGTACGGTGCATCATAGGCCTCGACCTGTATTCGCATACAATAAATATAATCGCGAGTCCGGATGCCGGACGGAGGATGGACTCAAGGAGGAAAATAGGGATGAAAAAACATGTTTCAACAGTTCTGATGGTTTTGGTCGCCGTCATCTTTGCTGTGAGCGCTGAAGCGGTGAGTCTGTCGTGGATGCCCCAAGATACGTTGTTTGACCCCACGACGGATACGGAAGTCACGGTTGACATTGTTCTTGACGGTTTTGATGCAATGTTGGTTGGGGGGTTTGATATTAATCTGATGTTTGATTCGGCGGTCATTGATATCGCAGCAGTGACCTGGGGGTATACGAGTTTTTTGGGAACGGCCATAGACAATTTTAACTTTGGCCCTCCTTATGTACCGGAACGCGCGGACGGCACCTTGAATCTCGGTGATGCGCTCTTCTTCGGGTTCGATGATCCGATGGCCACGTCTGGGATACTGGCAAGT
>QJVM01000136.1 GCA_003235715.1 Nitrospirota bacterium | reverse complement strand
GTCGATACCAAGCTTCTTCTCGATCTCCTCCCGCATGTTCTCGCTCCAAGGTTCGGCGCCGAAGAACCCCACCCGGAGTTTGAGGGATTTCGGGTCCACCTTCATTTCCTCCATCACCTCAGCGATATTGAGGGCGTAGGAGGGAGTGCAGCAAAGCACGCTGGACCCGAAGTCCTGCATGATCATGATTTGACGTTTCGTATTGCCGCCGGAAATAGGGACCACGGTGGCTCCGAGACGCTCAGCGCCGTAATGGGCGCCGAGGCCGCCCGTAAAGAGCCCGTAGCCGTAGGCGTTATGGATAACGTCCCCTCGGCCGGCACCGCCTGCCGAGAAGGTTCGCGCCATTAAGTCGGCCCAGGTATCGATATCCCGTCGCGTATAGCCTACGACCGTGGGTTTCCCCGTGGTCCCGGAGGAGGCATGCACGCGGACCACCTGCTCAAAGGGAACCGCGAACAGTCCAAAGGGATAGTTGTCCCGCAGGTCGTCCTTGGTGGTGAAGGGCAGTTTTGTGAGATCTGAAAGGGTCTTGACATCTTCCGGTCTGACGCCGGCTTCATCCATTTTCTTTCGATAGGGCTTTACGAAACCGTAAACCCGATCAACGAGGTGTTTCAGCCTTTTCAGCTGTATGGCTTCGAGGGCCTCCCGGGGAAGGGTCTCGAACTCCTCATTCCAGATCACGCGAGCAGTACCTCCTGGTCTGTCTGATATGAGAACAGCCCAACCCTGCAGGACGCCTCAGTCAGGGGGGGGCGCTTCAGGCAACAGGTGCAGCAGACATTTCCCGGCCCTTCCGGAAGGCCTCAAGGTTGACATCCACGAACTTCGGCTTGACCCGTTTCCGGATGGTGTCCAGAAAAACCTTTTCGGTGACCGGCAGAAACCGCGACATCGCTCCCATCAGAACGATGTTAACCGTCCGAACTTCGCCGACGGCGCGAGCCACCTCCAACGCATCAACGGGATACACATCGAACCCCCTGTCCCGGAGTTCGGCCGGTACGTCCGCCGGGTAATCGAGGATGCCCGTGGATACGGAAAGAGGCGGTATCTTCTGGGTGTTGACGATAACGGTTCCCCCTGGTTTGAGGAGCGCCAGGTATCTCAGGGACTCCAGCATTTCGAAGGCGACCTGGATATCGGCCGTCCCGGCCTCGATAAGCGGAGAGTAGACCTTCTTTCCGAATCGCAGATGAGCCACCACCGACCCACCCCTCTGGGCCATGCCATGCACTTCGCTCTTTTTCACATCAAGACCCGAACTGATCACGGCATCCGCCGTAATCTCGCTGGCCAGAAGGATCCCCTGTCCACCCACTCCGGAAAAAACGATGTTGAAGTTTCCGGTCACGGGGCTCTCTCCATCTCCTCAATGGCTCCGAACTTGCAGACCTTGATGCACTGGGCGCATCCGTTACAGACCATGGGATCAATATGAGAATAGCCCTTCTGTTTCTCCTTCAGGCCGAGGCGCTGGCGTTCCGCATCCGTGAGTTTTACCCATTCAATGGCCGGACAGCCCAGTTTCAGGCAGGAACGACAGCCCGTGCATTTTTCCGTAATGACCTGGTACAGGGCCTTCTTCCGGGCCCGCTCTTCAGGGATTAACACGCAAGGAAACTGCGCGATCACAACAGAAGGTTCCGGCCGGTTGATCTCGCGTTTCAGCACCTTCATCGTGGCGGGGATGTCATGAGGGTTCACCTTCTTGACATGTTTAACTCCGATTGCCTTGCAGAGGGCCTTGAGATCAATCTCAACCGTGTCCTCATCCCGTATCGTTTTGCCGGTGGCCGGGTTCGGCTGATGGCCGGTCATGCCCGTAATCCGGTTATCGAGGATGATTACCGTGGTGAATCCCTTGTTATAGACGACGTCGATCAGTCCTGTGATACCGGAATGGATAAAGGTGGAGTCGCCGAGGACGGCGACAACCTTTCCCAGGGCGTCTTTCCCCAGGGCTTTTTCCATGCCGAAGGCCGTTCCAATGCTGGCGCCCATGCAGACACAGGTGTCCATGGCCGAGAGAGGCGGCAGGAAACCAAGGGTATAACACCCGATATCTCCAGCCACAAAAACCTTCAATTTATTAAGGACATAGAAGAGGCCCCGGTGGGGGCACCCGGCGCACATGTTCGGAGGCCTGAGGGGTATTTCCAAGGGGGAGGCTCCCTTTCCGGTTGGGACTCCAGTTACCGCACTCCGGACAATCTCGGTATTCAGTTCACCGATCTCCGGAATAAGGTCCTTGCCCCTGCACGGGATGCCCATGGCTTTCACGCGAAGCTCTATGAAAGGGTCGAGTTCCTCCACCACGATGATCTCATCAACGCCGGCCGCAAACTCACGGATCAACTTCTCGGGTAAAGGATGAATCATCCCCAGCTTGAGGGCCGAGGCCTCGGGGAAGGCCTCCTTCACGTAAAGATAGGGGACCCCCGATGTAATGAAACCCCTCTTGCGGTCACCCCATTCGATCCGGTTGTTCTCAAATGATTCCGAAAATTCAACAAGTTTGGCCAGTCGCTTCTTGAGGTCCACCCTTCGTTTGCGCGCATTGGCCGGAAGCATGACCAGCTTCTCGGGGCTCTTGACGATCCCTCTTTCCACCGGGGATTCCTCGGGAGCCTCCGTTTCGACCATGCCCTTTACGTGCGAAAGACGTGTTGTCGTGCGGAGGATGACCGGAATATCCATCTCCTCGCTCAGGCCAAAGGCAAGCCGGGTGAACGCCTTGGCCTCATTGGCATCCGAAGGCTCCAACATGGGCACCTTGGCGGCGTACGCGTAGTTCCGGTTGTCCTGCTCGTTCTGGGAACTGTGCATGGTCGGGTCATCGGCCTCAATAATCACGAGGCCGCCCCGAACCCCGGTATAGGCTGCGGTAAAGAGGGGATCGGCCGCCACGTTCAAACCAACGTGCTTCATGGTGGCCATGGCCCGGGCCCCGGCAAACGAGGCACCCAGCACAACCTCCAGGGAGACCTTTTCATTCGGGGCCCATTCGGTGTAGACTCCTTCATAACTGCTTAAATTTTCAAGGATTTCAGTCGATGGCGTCCCGGGGTATCCAGACGCAACCCTGACGCCGGCTTCCCAGGCACCCCGGGCGATGGCTTCGTTGCCGGAGAGAAGGATGGTTTCGGTCATCGTTTTTTCAGCCATGGCTTTCAGTTTGAAGGCAGTCTTGGGATGGGGATGGCGTCGGCTCACATCCAAGCAGAGGTGTAACCCCAAGAAAATACCGTAAAATTTGACAGAATCCAGACTCGGTTGTCAAGTAACTTGTCGCTTGTTAAGCCCCCGCGCATGGGTTAAAGTGACAACGACCTTATACCGATTCATATAAGAAGTGAAATCCGGACAGATTAATTCCTCTACCCCGTTGGAACGTACGGGTAATTTCTGGCCGGAATTGGGTTGTCGGGGTGCGAGGAGTATGTGCCACCATAGATGAGTTTTGTAGTTGAAACAGGATATAAAAGTCGTCTTGTTACGGCCTAACTGCTCTTAAATATTCCGTAGCGCCGTAAATTTCAGCATATTGGCGTCACAAAACCCGGTTTGGGGAACACCCCTATCCGGCATCGTCAACAGTGTAATTCGACCCGACCAGCGGGTTCGCGTTACACTGAACGGCGGTAGCGTGCAATAAATCGAAATATAGACCTGTTCTCTTATGCAAGAAGACGCTGAACACGGCTCCCAAATTGATGTTTCGCTCTATCTGGGAATTATCTCTGACCATCGAAATAT
>QJVM01000088.1 GCA_003235715.1 Nitrospirota bacterium | reverse complement strand
GCAGATTATGGAAGCCGCGGCCTTCCTGAAGGAGAACCCCCACCCCTCGGACGAGGAGATCGATCAGGCCATGTCCGGAAACCTCTGCCGATGCGGCACCTATCCGCGAATCCGGAAGGCCATTCATCTGGCCGCCAGCGATTCCGGAGAAGGAGACAAGCCATGAAACGGATCTCGAACATGAGCCGCCGCGATTTCCTGAAAACCGGCACCCTGCTCGGAGGTGGTCTGATCCTGGGGATCAGCCTCCCTTCCTGCGTCACGCGTCAGCCGGACACCATCGAACCCTTTGCCCCCAACGCCTTTGTCCGAATCGGGCCCGATGAAAGAATAACCGTCGTGGTCAACAAGTCTGAGATGGGGCAGGGCGTCTACACCTCGCTTCCCATGCTCCTGGCAGAGGAACTTGAGGCCGACTGGAAGACGATCAGTGTTCAGGCCGCTCCGGTGGATCATGCCTACGACCACACCGAATGGGGCCCGGTCCAGGGAACCGGTGGAAGCTCGAGCATCCGTTCCGAGTGGGATCGCTTCAGGGAAGCCGGGGCCGCAGCCCGCGAAATGCTCATCTCGGCCGCGGCGGACCGGTGGAAGGTAGACCGCACTTCGTGCCGGGCGGATTCCGGACGAATCCTTCATACGTCAGGCAAATCGCTTTCCTTTGGTGAGCTCGTAGAGGAGGCCGCCGTCCTGCCGGTCCCCGAAAACGTGCCCCTCAAGGCTCCCTCGGAATTCAAGATGATCGGAAAGGCCATGCCGCGGCTGGATACACCGGACAAATCCACGGGCCGCGCCATCTTCGGCATCGATGTGCAGGTTCCAAACATGCTCATGGCGGTTATCGCACGCCCCCCGGTTTTTGGCGCTACGGTGAAGGCCGTGGATATGGCGGAAGCCAAAACCATCCCGGGCGTGATGGACACCTTCGAGGTCAAGGCGGGCGTGGCGGTGGTAGCCGACAACACGTGGGCCGCCCTTAGGGGCCGGGATGCCCTAAAGATCGAATGGGACGAGGGAGGGCTAACGTCTCTTGATACCGAACAGCTGCGGACCACTTATGCCGCCATGGCCAAAACGCCGGGATTGGTCGCACGAAAGGACGGGGATCCGGAGGCCGTCCTGGAGCGGGCCGCGAAAACGGTCGAGGCTGACTACGAAGTTCCGTATCTGGCCCATGCCTGCATGGAACCGTTGAATTGCGTGGCAGATGTGCAGACGGACCGTTGTGAGATATGGACGGGCACCCAGTTTCAGACCGTGAACCGGAACGCGGCCGCTGATATTGCCGGGCTGAAGCCCGAACAGGTCCAGCTTCACACGACATACCTCGGCGGAGGCTTTGGACGCCGGGCGAACCCGGCCTCTGATTTCGTGACTGAGGCCGTCGAGGTTTCAAAGAAGGCGGGCCGACCGGTCAAGGTTTTGTGGACCCGCGAGGACGATACTAGGGGGGGATACTATCGACCCATGTGGGTGGACCGTATCGCGGCCGGCTTGGACCAGCAAGGGAATATCACCGCATGGAAACATACGATTGTCGGCCAGTCCATCATCGCCGGCACCATCTTTGAACAGGGTTTTATTAAGGACGGAATCGACCGCACCTCGGTGGAGGGAGCCCAGGATATCCCCTATGCGGTCGAGAATATTCGTGTCGAGCTTCACTCTCCAGCTACCGGGGTACCGGTTCTCTGGTGGCGTTCCGTGGGACACTCCCACACCGCCTTTGTCGTGGAGACCTTTATGGACGAACTGGCCCATGCGGCCAAGACCGATCCTCTGGCCTTTCGGCTCCGGCTGCTCAAAAGCGACGAGCCCCACCGGGCCGTGCTCGAGACCGCGGCGGAAAGGGCCGACTGGGGAACCCCGGTCCCCGCGGGACGGGCTCGGGGGCTGGCCGTCCATCAGTCTTTTGGAAGCACCGTGGCCGAGGTGGCCGAGGTATCCGTCAGTCCCAAGGGCGAAGTCCGGGTGCACAAGGTGGTCTGCGTGGTGGACTGTGGCCGAACCGTGAATCCGGACACCGTGAAGGCCCAGATGGAATCGGCCATTGTGTTTGGTCTCTCGGCGGCCCTGCACGGTGCGCTTACGTTTAAACAGGGACGGGTTCAGGAAAGCAATTTCCACGACTACCCCATTCTCAGGATGAACGAAATGCCTCAGGTAGACGTTCATATCATGCCAAGCGACGAGTCCCCCAAGGGCGTCGGCGAGCCCGGCGTCCCGCCCATTGCCCCTGCTGTGGCCAACGCCATCTTTGCCGCCACGGGCAAGCGGATTCGTCGGTTGCCCATCTCAGGACAGGACCTCCGGAAAGCCTGAGGGTTTAATGAAGGTCCTCGAGGAAGCCCTCCGATTGACCCGCGACGGCCGTTCCTGCGCCATGGCCACCCTCGTTCAGACCTCCGGCTCCTCGCCGCAAAAGGCCGGGGCAAAGATGCTTGTCCGTGACGATGGAACCGTGGCCGGCACCCTCGGAGGCGGATGTCTGGAAGCCGAGGTCATCCAAGTCGGCCTGTCAGCCATCCGGGACGGCCGCCCTCAAACCATTTCCATAGAGCTCACGGAACGGGCCGGAGGACTGGTCTGCGGCGGAAAGGTACAGGTCTTTGTGGAGCCCATGGCTCCGGAACCCGAACTGATGATCCTCGGGGCCGGGCATGTGGGCAAGGCCCTCGCCCGGTTGGCCCGTTTCGCGGGGTTCCGCGTCTGCGTGGTCGACGACCGGGAGGAATATCTGCAGGGAAGCGAATTCGGGGACGCCCTGAAGTATACCGTGGCAAGCTTCACGGACCCGTTTCACAATCGCGGCGTGAGCCGGAACACCTACGTGGTGGTTGCCACGCGGGGCCACCTGCACGATTACGCGGCCTTGAAAGCCGCCCTCTCTACAGAGGCCCGTTATATCGGCCTGCTGGGGAGCCGACGGAAGAGAGCCCTGCTCTTCAAGCGGCTTCTGGAGGATGGCCTTCCGGATGAAACCATCCAAAGGGTCATCACCCCTGTGGGCCTGCCGATCGGCGCGAAGACGCCCGAGGAGATCGCGGTCAGCATCACAGCTCAACTGATCGAGGAGCGGAGGAAGGATGAGATCTCGGGTTTCAGCCATTCTTGTGGCGGCGGGGCTGTCCACGAGGATGGGACAGTTAAAGCAGCTGCTGCCGGTCCGGGGTAAACCCGTTATCCTCCACGGGGTCGAGCGCCTCCTGGCGGCCGGCCTGAAGGATGTGGTGGTCGTGCTCAATCCGGCACACGAAGACGTCCTGAAGGCGACGGAAGAATCCGGCGTGAGGGTAGCCTTCAATCAAACCCCGGGGAGCGACATGGCGGAATCCATACGGGTGGGCCTGCAGAACATCGACCCCGCCGCCACAGGAATCCTGGTTCATCTGGCGGACCATCCCCTGGTATCCCCTGAGACGGTCAGACAACTCATGGGCCTTCACGAGGAAGACTCCTCCGCCATTCTCGTCCCCTCTTACCAATCAAAAGGGGGGCACCCCGTGCTTTTCCCCAGGGATCTGATCGGCGAACTCTTCCAGGGCGGAACCTTAAGGGATGTCACAGCCCGCCATAGGGACCGGAGACGATTCATTCCCGTTACCGACAGCGGAGTCCTGATCGATATCGATACACCTGCAGATTACGAGCAGGTTCTCAGGTTGGACCGTTCATCGAGATAGTCTCGCTTCCACACACAACAAATCACTTACAAGAATCAGTTGCCCTTTTGTTTGGGTTTGATCTTCCGAAGCCTTGGGACTTTCTTGAGAAGCGAGCGACCGCCTTTCTGCAGCATCGGATCTCTGGCCTAGGGGGCGAGGGGCAACGGGCCTTTCATGTCTTTGCCCGTCCTGGTCATGGTGCCGTCCGTTGAGTGGACATGTCCTTATGTAACAACGACCAGCCCAGCCGACAGGGTTATTGGCCCGCAGGGTAACCCACGGTCTGGGCAATCACAATGTATTGGTCTTCCCGCAGGCCCATGGCCTTGGCCAGTACCGGCCGGTCGATCCATCCCCGGACCACGGCACCCAATCCTTCCGAGGCACAGTAAAGGTAGACATTCTGAACGATGGCGCCGGCACTCACCGACGCTGCCTGAATGGCCGCCTCCGGCGGCACTCCCAGCGTCCGCGAAAAATCTGCGACATACACAAGGTTCATCGGTGCAGTGGCCGGGAATTTCTGTCGCCCGGTCAGACCGGGGAGGTCTTCAGCTTTGACCAGGCGGAGGCTGTGCGTCGCAGTCTCGTATCGATAGAGCCCGCTGCGCAGGGTCACGTATACGTCAATCTCCTGCCGGTTATGGGCTGAAGGTGCGGTCCGGTCACCCGTGTCTGACCGGTTGACTCCATAGGCGGCCCAGAGCAGTTCCGAGAGGACCTGGTCCGGCAGGGATTGGGGAGCAAATTCGCGTGTGGACCGACGATCTTTCAGGGCCTGCATAAGGGTTCGGCCGCCATCCCAGCGCGGGTCCGGAAGCGTGCGGACCTGCGCCTCTTCAGCCGGAAACAGAGCGGACGGCGGGCACAGGCAAACCGCCAGTAGCACCAGAGCGATGGCCTTCACGCGATCCATGGAACCCTCTTCGAGGCAGTAGCGGTTTCAGGCGCGCAGTTCGGCCTCGAGCTTTTGTTCTCGAGCAATCACGCCGGCCAGGTCTGTGATCTGGGAGGCCAAGAACTCGATGAGGTCGTCCGCCGTCACAATCCCCACGAGGCACCCATCGCCATCCACCACGGGCGTCCGACGTACACCTTTCTTCTTCATCCGTTCCATCGTGCTCGGGACGTCGTCCGTTTCCAGGGCAACAAGAAGGTCGGTGCTCATCAGGTCTCCCACGGTAACCTCCTCAAGGCCCACCTCCAGGGCCACGGCCTGAACCACGATATCGCGGTCCGTTAGGATTCCCACGGGCCGAAGACCGGCGGTAACCTTTTCGACCACGACAATCGTTCCAACATGGTGTTTGCGCATGAGTCGGGCTGCTTCACGAATGGAAGCCTCAGCGTCAAGAATCACAACCTCCCGGGTGCAGACGTATCCCACGCTCATGGTGCCCTCCTTCACTGTAGATTGCCAGCACGAGGCGGCCTCGCCACTTGCACCACGAGTAACACTCTTTCTTAAGGGTGTCAACAGGATTCAGCGTTCGGAGAGCAAGAGGGAAGGTACGCGGGGATGCTGTGGGTCAGGGTTCGGGACTGGAGGTTCTCGTCAAAGCATTCAAAAGGTTGGGTAAAGATGAATATGTCTCTAACGGTGCACATGGTCCCCGATGCGGCGCATGCGCGCCACCTCTTCCGGATTGAGGGGCCCGAGGTCCAAGGCTGTGAGATTCTCTCGCATCTGGGCAAGGTCCCCCGCCCCCATCATACAGACGTCCACCGAGGGGTTCGAGAGAACAAAGCGGTAGCAGTCCCGGGCTGGGGGAGCAGGGACTCCCGCCGGCATCTTCTTCGAGTCCAGCAGTTTCCTCCACGCGGTCGCCGTAAAGGTTACGATGCCCGGCCGCCGCGGGCCGGTCAGATGGGGAAACGTCTCAGTCTCCGCGCCGCGGTGGGCCGCACTGTAGCGGATGTGAAAGACGTCACACAGGCCCTCGCGATGAAGCGAGGAAAAGAGTTTCCGGTTGTGACTCGTGAGCCCGACGTAGCGGACCATTCCCGCGTCCACGAGTTTCCGGGCCCCGTCCAGGATGCGGCGTGAGGGTCGGGAGGAGAAATAACCGAGGATCAGGATGTCCGTGTATTCGATCCCGAGCCGTTTCAGCCCTCGTTTGAGAAAGAGCTCGGTGAGAAACGGGTCATGGGCGTAACTCAGCATTGCTAGAACCAGCCGTTCCCGAGCGCCGGCCCTGCAGATATTCTTTATGGCCGCCTGCATCTCCCCGGACCGGCCCTTGATGAACGTGCCCCAGGTGAAATAGTTGCACCCGCGTTCAAAGGCCTCTTCAAAGGCCCGGGCCGGTGCTCCGAAACTCGAGGAGATGCCAAGCCTCCCGACGGAAAGGCCGGTGGACCCAAGGACCCGGGTCAGTTCCAACGATCGTTCAGTGCCTTCCATGCCTTCTCCCTCGCCTATGACGACGGATGGCCTGCCAGGATTATTCTAGTCGAGGAGACAGTCCATGGCAAAAAATGACCATCAAACCGCCCTTGGGCCCCAAGCCGCAGAACGTCTTGCTTTATTGCCGAGACGTGCAGGGTGGCCGGTGCAGACGACGGTCGACCGAGTACGCCCCGGGTTCCCGACCCGGCAGCCCTTGGCCTTACAATATAGTCACGACATGTGAGATAAGGTTTTAAAGTGGAGAAAGGATTGGAGGAGATGCAGGGAAGCGTATGACCTGGCAACCCCGAAAGGTCCAAGTACTCTGCCCGTCCTGCAACCGGATGTACGATACCTGGGTAAAACCGCCCTCGTCCGTGAATTCCGTGAATGAGGAAGGATCGGGAGACGACTGCCGTAGCGACCACTGCACGGTGAAATGCCCCGCCTGCATGTACGAAACGATCTGCACCATCACCTTCGTGAAGGACGGCCTTTTCCAGGTGCAATGCGACAAGCGGCGGAACTGAGACCGGCCAACATCTCTTGCGGCTTACATCCGTACCGGCCTGACGTCGGACTTGCGAGGGTTCCTGATCCTGAACGCTAGTCAGCCAATATGCGGGCGATGTTCCGGAACAGGTTTTCCCAGTCGTAACAATAGGCCTGGGCCCCCATGTTGAGGGATAGCCTGGTTCGTTCGCCTATATCTTTAGGGGTCGAGAAGATAATGACCGGGCATCGAATATCGGTCTTTCGGATATGTCTCAGAATCCTGATGGCCGTATGTTCCGGGTTCCCATTTTCGTCCCGGGTTCTTTGATAGCCCCAGTGGCTGATGACAAGGTCATAAGGTCCAATTCCGGTATCGCCCAGAAGTTTGAGCGCCTCATTAGTGTTTCTCGCCGTGTCAATGTTCTTCCCCGCCTTTTGGCTGCGGGCTGCTATCGCCCGTTTCAGGAACTTGAAACCGGCTTCATTATTTCGAGGCTGAGCATCCACCCATAGAATGCGCTTGTTTTCAAGAAGCCTCCCAAAACGGGGAAGAATGGCCGTCTCTTCCCATAGGCGTTTCAGATAATCATCAAACCCGGAATAATCCTGGCCTCCCCTTGTGTTAAAGCCCAGGACTTCAATCCCTTCATGCCTGGCAAAGTGAAGCCTGACCAGTTCAGGTACATCTCCGAGAATCGCATAGGCAAGAGGTTCCGGCTTCTCAGTTCCACGGGTGCTCCTCCCATGGTCAAAGAGGGCTAACACCTGAGATCGCAATTCGTTCAGATATGCGTCCTCGAAGGAAAATCCCATGAACAAGATTGTGTTGGACGAAAGGAGACCGCGCAGAAAGGTCATATAGCCGGCATCTTCGTAAAGACGCCGGCGATAATCGCGGCGGGTCAAGACCACGGTGTTTTCTGCGTCAGGCCGTCTCAGGTCCCCATGAAGTTTGACGACCGGTGCGCCCGCACCCTCCTCGTCCCAGAACGCCCGCTCCCACCACCGGAATCTTCGGGGGCGGAGGATGTCACGGTAGGCCTCGGGGCCGGGAACCGCACCATTAAGTATCGGATCGAAATTCGTGGTTACAATGGCCCGGAAGGGGATGTTCAAAAGCCATTTGACCCGACTCCTGATGGTTTCCGTTGTCAGGTCTGCCTGAAGAAGTTTCTGCAGTTGTCCGATAAACCGCTCTCGACCGAGAGAGTCTTCAAGAAGCTGAGCGGCCTGATCGAGTTGGTGAGCAGACGGTTTTTCTGTTCCGATTATCCCCTGAACATATCTCTTGACGGCCGACTCGACGCTATCCACCGCCACCAATCCCTGAAACAACTGTGTCCAGGTGGGCAACGCCGCCGCGGCCGAGAACCCCGCCCCCACAAAGGCGACGCAGTTCCCCGCGTTAATGTCTTCGATTAAGTGGCTCGGGATTTCGGATTTCATAACTGGGAACTGAAATATAAAGCTTTAATTAGATTAATCGGAAACGACCTGCTGAACGCCCTTGCCATGCTCAAAATCTCAACTATTGCGAAGCCCCTTCATGGACTTCCGGTCGACAGTGTAGTTTCATCACCGCAGGACAGCCCTCGGTTGGGACGCCACCAAGCTCCTATATCGGCAATGCCATAACTGTAAGAAAAAAGAGAAGGACTCCGGGCGCCAGGGCCGGAAAAATTCTATCAGTTGCAAGAGGTTAGGGACAACATGCCTTAGTGGGATTGCGTTTGCTCGTAAAACCAGTTTCGAAGGTGAAGGTGCTATTCGTCCCCTGTTTTCAATTTCCACCGCCTTAAGACTCCCCAGCTTTTCGCTTCTCTTCCTCCACCCATTCCTTCATGATGCGAAGGATCCCGATGAAACCGAGGATCCGTCCCTCGTCATCGACCACGGGAATTTCCCCGATATTGCGGTGGATCAGAGTTTCGATCACGGTGTCGATGGGAGCCTCCTCGGTGGTGGAGACGGGGTGGAGAAGCATGAGTTCCCCGGAGGTTTCTGCCGTGAGCAGGGTGAAGAGCCGGGTGACTTGGGACCCGGCACCCACATGATGGGAGAAGACGTTCCGAAACAATAGTTTTCGATTGACGAGGCCCATCAATCTTGAATCGCGATCCACGACACAAACGTGATGAAGGTCGGGGCGCTGCAAGAAGTGCCGAATCAGGTCCATGAGGTCCGCCTCTTCGTGAACCACGGACGGCGGATCATACGGCCGAAAGTCCAACACTCGTTTCTTTTCCATGAACTATCCTCCTGACGCGGAAGGTCCCTTGCGGCCAATCTCCCCGGCCTTGCTGATGGCAAATTTGACGGACGGCGGCCCGATGACCTGGACGAGAAACGTCGTGGCGGTGACCACGTTAATAATCGTCTGCCCCAGTTGGGCGCCTGCAGGACTTCCCGCGGCAAAGTGATGGTCGATGTCGAGGGCCAGACCAATGGCCACACCCGCCTGCGAAAAAAGGGCAAAGCCGAGGTATTTGCGGACGGTTTCCGGGGCCCCGGAAAAGCGGGCGCCCAGATAACTTCCGCTCCATTTACCTACGGTTCGCCCAAGGACATAAAGAAACCCGAGCAGCCCCATCTGGGGCAGGAGGCCAAGGTCCAGGCGACCGCCGATCATCACGAAGAAGAGCGCCAGGATGGGTGGAGAAAAGGACTTGACCGTGTCAAAGTCGGCCGCGTTTCGGTCGGAATGGATGTTGGTGAGGTACAGCCCGATGACCATGCTCACCAGGATGAGTGAAAGGCCAAGCTGGACACCAATGCCGGTCGCCAACAGGATACCCCCCAGGATGAGAACCAGACGCTCCTCGTTCTTGGAGATAAAGCGGAGGGCGTTGTCCAGCAGGAACCCGATGAGACCTCCCAGAAGGACCGAACCGGCAATATCCCGAACAGGCCCCAAGAGCATGATCTTCATGCTGAAAGATTCCCCATTCAGGAGCACGTCGGCAAAGGCCAGGGCGAAACCATAAAGGATAAGGGCAAGTCCGTCGTCCAAGGCCACGATGGCCAGAATGGTCGTTGTAAGGGGGCCGCGGGAGCGATATTCCCAGAGGACATCCACCGTGGCAGCAGGCGCGGTGGCCGAGCTGAGCGCACCGAGCAGAATGGCCAAGGCCATGTTCCGCGTCCAGAGGAATGTCACCAGGGTAACCACGATCATGGCCAGAAGACCTTCAGCGAGGAGAATGGAAATAAACTGCTTTCCATACTTGCCGAAGACGGATCGCTTCAGTTCACCGCCCACCATAAACCCGATCAGGGCCAGGGCCGCCGATGTCAGGGGTGCCAGGGATTCGATAAGCCGCCGGTGAAAGACCTGACCGACGGAATCTCCCAGAAGTACCCCCAGGATAATGAAGCCCACGACCTGGGGCACGCCCACACGGGTAAACATCCGGCCGAATATCAGCCCGACAATAAGGACAATACCAAGAAGAAGCGTTACGTCCATGGAGCGAGGGTCCTGTTCTCTCCGTCGACCCGTACCCGGGCCATAGCCTGAGGATACGCCTGCCCGTTGCAGGGGGCAAGGCCG
This sequence comes from Nitrospirota bacterium, assembly GCA_003235715.1. Taxonomy (GTDB): domain Bacteria; phylum Nitrospirota; class Thermodesulfovibrionia; order SZUA-242; family SZUA-242; genus SZUA-242. The sequence goes on along the minus strand of QJVM01000088.1, from coordinate 29,629 downwards.
GTTGCACACCCCGGCGCCTCATCGATGGATGCTTGGCCTTGCGGGGAAGGCCCGATGGCACGAGCGGGTTCATCAGTTGACAAGGGGACGGGGGTCGTGTAGGTGTGTAGACACGGTGCGCATCGGGAGGTATGGGGCATGGGAAAGATCGTCATTGACCAGGACCGTTGCGATAGGGATGGCCTGTGCACCAAGGTTTGTCCAACCGGGACCATTGTTCAGCAAAACATAGACACGCTTCCCGGAACTACAGACGAGGATCGTTGTATAGCCTGCGGTCAGTGCGTGGCGGTCTGCCCGAGAGACGCCATCGCTCACGAGGAAGTCCCTCCCGAATGGATCCCCCCAATCGCCTTTGACCGGATGCCTTCCTTTGGCCAGTTCAAGGCCTTGATCCAGAGCCGGCGTTCGATTCGAGCCGTTCAGGAAGAACCCCTCGCCCGGAGCGATATGGAAACAATCATCGACGCGGCCCGGTGCGCACCAAGCGGCCAGAACAGCCAGAGCACCGAATATTCCGTGGTTCAGGACAGGGAACGATTGAGGAAAATCTCGCCGCTGTGCGTAGACTATTTCCGGTTTGAGGTCAGACGGCTGAGCAACCCTTTCTTTAGGGTCTTTGTGGTTCTTCTGGGAAAGCGGGAAACGTTGGGCATTGGAATGGCTCAGCTGCCCAGGTTCAGGTCCATAATTCGATTCTTCGAGGCCGGCGGCGACCCCATTTTATACAACGCGCATCTGGCCTTTCAGAATGCCTCTCTGGCCGCCCATGGTCTGGAGATTGGCCACCATTTTGGCGGATGGGTCTTCACCCTGTGTTGGGTGCCCATGGGCCGCAGGTGGGCCGAAGGGATCTCCGTCCTGACCGGGGCCCCCCCGGGAACAGGATGCAGGCCGTGATGGTTATGGGATACCCCTTGCCCAAATTCCGGAAATGGATTGAGCGAAAGCCGGCGAGGATAACCTGGATCTAGAATTCATCCATCCGGTGGTGCAGCCTGCTGACCCGCGTACGGACTGAAACACAACGGCGTCTCCTTTCCAGACGCCTGTCCGCAAAAGGCGAAGACCCACTTATTCTCAGGTTGGGCCTGCGAGACGGGTGATCATTTCCCGGAGTTTTCCTTCTGTAAATCCTTCTTCACTTCCTGGTGGGCTCCCTTGAAGGCTCGGCCAATGGCCTTGCCGAATGCTTTGAAGTGCCCTCCCAGGGTACGAGCAAAACTTTTTCCATTCTCATGGATCTCCTTCGCGTCTTCTTTGATCTGTACCTTGACGGGCTTTTCCTCCGCATAAACAGGGCCCACCGGACAGCCGGCACCGAGAAGACCCAGAAGAAGGCTGACAAGGGCAAGCGATTTGAAAAAGGACCGTAACATTTAAAGACCTCCAAAATAGCAGTTTCAGGTCAGGAAAACCGGTGCAGTCCCCTACTGTTAAAGGCCTTTCCACGGCCCCGGCTTCTTGAACCGTTTTCCTTATCGGCACGTAGGTGTGCCTATTAATCCCGATTCCAGGATTTGGCCTCTCAGCATAGCCGCCGCAGCCGCCCTGGTGCAGAAGACAATAGGTCCTTCCGGCACGGTCCTTGGGCAGCTAATCAGAGTCCCATTTGTTTATATTTATCTTTATTGTCAGGCAGTTAGAACAAATATAGCCCACCGGAGACTGGGCCTGCAGCCTGTCGCTCAAGATTTCCTGAATTTTTTCAAAATCCCCGGTTCCACCCGATAAGAAGAGACGGGTCCGAGACTGGTCGTGACCTCCCGTGACCGCCTGTGGAACAGAACACTTAACCGGTCCAATAGTGCCATAATGAACACCTTCGATCGAACCCTTGAGGACAGGTTGCCTTCTGTTGCGGATGGCCGATGGAGCCGAGGCATTCGCATCGTCACAAGGGTTATTATCTTCATGGTCATGTCCAAGGTACGAAAACCCGCCACCCAGGCAGTATCCATCGCTTTCAATGCCCATGCCACGCTTCACGGGACAGCTGCCTCCAGAACAGCCCCGGACGCCACGCAGGGGCAATCGCGGGATAGGACCGCCGGCCCGGCCAAGGAGGAGCCGGCGTCAGATCTGTATTTCCCGCTTCGAATCAAGCTGGCGGTGTCCTTCTCGGTGCTGGTCCTGCTCATGACCGGCGTGGCCGCCTGGTACCTTGTCCGCCACGAAAATGACCTCCTCCGCCGGGAGGCCGGGAAGAGGCTCGTATCCCTTACCGAGAACCTGGCCACCAATGCCCAGGACCCCCTGCTTTCAGGAAACGAGCTTCGCCTGGGGCCCGTGATTGAGTCTACGGTCCAGGACGAGGACGTAACGTACGCCTACGTGATGAACCACGAAGGCGCCATTCTCTATCACTCCGAACCCGGGAAGATGACGGGCAATAACCCTCCCGAGGAGTCTGCAGACCCGCCCCGGGGCGTTATCGAACATCGGAAGCCCATCTCGGTGGAGGGCGTCAAGATCGGAACCGCCGTGGTCGGAATGAGCATCGGATACATCCAGAAGGCCATTGAGTCAGCCATCTACGGGGTGCTGTTCCTTCTCCTGGGAACGACGGCGGCAGGGATTGTGGGGATCTTCCTTCTCTCGGGGTATCACATGAAGAAGATTGAGCGCCTTCTCCATGCCGTGGTTGAGGTAGGGGAAGGACATTTGAACGCCCGTGTGGAGGCCGGCGGAAATGACGAGATCGGCCTTCTGGCCAAGCACTTCAACACCATGGTCTCTCGGATAGAGACGGCCCATGGCGAGCTCGAACGCACCTTTCGGGAAACCATCAGCGCCCTGGCCGCGGCTGTGGAGGCCCGGGACTCCTATACGCGGGGCCACTGCGAACGGGTCGCACGCATCTCTGAGCGCTTGGGGCTGCGCCTGGGGCTCGACCGGGAGACCCTCGATGAACTGGAACTCGCGGCCATCCTCCACGATATCGGCAAGATCGGAACAGGCGAGCATGTGCTGGCCAAGACCGGCCCCCTGGAACGGGACGAACGGGGGATGATGGAGAAGCATCCCGAGGTGGGTTCGAGAATCTTGAGCTCCCTCTCCCTGCTCCAGAAGGTCGGGGTATACGTTCGGCATCATCACGAAAGGTTCGATGGCACCGGCTATCCGGATGGGCTGAAGGGGGCGGCCATTCCCCTGCCAGCCCGAATCATTGCCTTGGCAGATGCGTATGACGCCATGCGCACGGACCGTGCCTACCGGAGGGCCCTCAGCAAGAGTGAGACGCTCGACCGGATCCGGGCCGACAGCGGTACCCAGTTTGATCCCACCCTGGTGGCCGCCTTCATGGAAATGGACAAGGACGGGGTCATCGACCGGATCTGGTCCGAAGTGCCGTGACGGAAAACCTCAAACGCATCCTCGTTCTGGGTACCAGCCTCTTATTTGCGACCTCCTGCACCACCTTGCAGGAGGCTGTCAGGCCGGATGACGGGTGCCTGCGCGTGACGTCCCTGTCGAGGGCCGGTGAACACATGGCGGCCGTGGGCGCGGCCAAGTCCCTGAAGTCGGGAATTGATTCCTGTCCTGCGGAAACTCTCGATAGCCTCGAAACCTCGATGAAGATTGTCGAGCGAGCGGATGCCTTGGTTCGCTCCGCCCTTGAAAAGAAAAGCCGGGGCGAACTGGCCGCGGCCCGACTCGAGCTTCAGGAGGCCCTGGAGATCTATCCCCGCTATTACTGGGTCATGAAGCTGCAGCGGGGGCTGGAAAACTCCATCAACGCGCCTAACACCCTGATGGAAGAGGCTCAGCGGCTGGAGGCTGGAGGCGATTACTCCGCGGCCGCGGAAAAGGTCCGGGCCGCCCTGGAACTGAAGCCGGACGACAAGGATCTCCGCTCGCGGCTGTCCGTTCTAGAGGAGAAGGCCGGACCGCAGAAACTCAGGGAAAGGGCACGGCTTGGCCTTGACCGGGCCGTTAAGCTCGCGGCCGGAGGCCGCTATGGCGAGGCGGAGACCCTTCTTGAGCAATCACGAGCCAACGATTTCTTCAAGGAAGAGGCCGGACAACTCTTGGCGCAAATTGAGCGAAGCCGTTACGCAAGGTCAAAGAGCGCCCTGGCCCTCGCCCAGAAAGCCTCGGAACGGGGTGACCTGGATGAGGCCATCTTTCATGTGGAGTCGGCCGTGGCCCTCGGGCCTCTCAAGGAACCCTTGAAGAGTGAATTCACAGACTTCGCCCGCCGTCTGGGCATGCAGCTCTTTTCCCGGGGAGAACTTTCCAGTGCCAGCGTGGTCTGGTCGCTGGGCCTGGAAAATGACCCGGGGAATGAAGTTCTGTCCCAGTATATGAAGGAAGTCGAGCAGCGCCTGGAGAATCTGAAGCGCATCCAGGATGAGGAAAGGGTGCGCAAACCGGATTCCGGTCCAAGGTGAAGCAGAGACTTAAGAGCGGATTCCGGTTCTTTTATTAAAGTCCGATCGGGATTTCAGGCCCACTGGAGCATAATTTCTTGAAACCGAAAAAGAATATCGTATGCGTGCAGCACGTACCCTTCGAGGGGCCGGCCCTTATCGCGACATGGGCGACCCGGAGAGAGTACAGCTTTTCAGTCGTGCCGCTTTATCTGGGCGGGCGTCTTCCGGGCCCGGAGAATTGCGACCTGCTTGTGGTGATGGGTGGGCCCATGGGTGTTCACGACACGGACCGCTTCCCGTGGATGGAGGCTGAGAAAAGAGCCCTTGAGGCCGTTTTGCGAGTCGGTCGAAAGGTTCTGGGTGTCTGTCTTGGGGCTCAACTGATTGCGGATGTTCTGGGTGCCCGCGTCTATGCAGGTCCTGCGAGAGAGATCGGATGGCACGCCATTGAACGCACCGAGGAGGCGAACCGGTCACAAGTGGGAGACGCCTTTCCCGAAAGACTGGATGTGTTCCACTGGCACGGGGACACTTTTGACCTTCCGGAAGGAGCAGTGCTGCTTGCCCGGAGTCGGGCTTACGAGCACCAGGCCTTCATCTACCAGGAATCGGCGCTGGGGCTCCAGTTTCACCTGGAAATGGGCCGCCCGCAGTTGGAGGCGATCATCGAAAACTGCAGGGGAGAGTTGGAAAAAGGGCCTTACGTTCAAAGCGAGGACGAAATCCTCGGACAGGCCCACAAGGCCGAGCGCACGGAACCGGTGTTGTACCGGTTACTGGACCTCCTCCTCGACTGAATCTGCGGGCCTCTCGTCGAGAAACCCCTGCTGTTCTCCCGAATCCGTCGTATTCCCCTCGCGGAAGAGTTTGCCGAAATTGGACGTGTGAGGGTTGTGGCACCCCATGCATTCGGAAAAAACGGGTCCCGTCTTTTCCGGGTCGATCACCACGGCCTGAACCGTGGTTCCCGCATGAGGCGTGGGGTGACAGTCCAGGCACCCCTTTTTCAGAAGACGCGGCGAGGTGGAAGCGTGCGTATCGTGGCAGGCAGCACAGCCTTCGGTCATCAGGGGAGCGTGCTTGTACTCTCCCTTGAAATCCGTATCCCCGTGACACCGAAAACAGAGTTCGGGTCTGGCAGCGACCAGGAGCTTTTCATTGTTGCTTCGGTGGGCATCGTGACAGCTTAGGCATTCGCCCTTGCCAAAGGGTGGATGCTCTATGTTCCGCATGAACCCCGGATTTCCATGACAACGGTAGCAGAGTTCTGGGACCCGTTCGGTGAGAAGCTTGTCATTTCCTCCTGAATGGGGTTCGTGGCACGATGCGCACATTCCCGACTGGACCGGGCCGTGAACCTTGGTGCCCTCCAGGATTTTCGCACGCTCATGGCAGAAGAAGCAGGTTTCGAGAAGGGGCCGGGCCAGCAATTTGTCGATGGGACTGCTGTGGGGGTCATGGCAGGCCGTGCAGTTCCCCTCGGCAGCAGGCGGGTGCTGCTTCCGGCCCGTAAAGCTCTCCTGGTCGTGGCAGCTGAAGCAAAGCCCCGGCAGAGAAGTCACTAGCAGGTTGGATCCGTCGGAACTGTGCACGTCGTGGCACCGCTGGCACTCGCCCCCGCTGACCGGGGGATGCGTAACTTTCTGGAAGAACTGCTCCTGGGCATGGCACGTCCAGCATAAATCCGTCCCCGTGGTTAACAAAAATTTCGGATTGGGGCTCTTCTCCATGTGCGCGTACGTGTGGCAGCTGGGACAGCCGGAGGTCTGGATCACGGGGTGGAGGTTCTTCTTGAGTTCCGGGCGATGCATCCGCTCGTGACAGATGATGCAGTTCGGGTAACTCTTGGCCGCATGACCAGAAGTAACACTGGTGAGGAACGCCAGAAACATAAGAACAAGGATGACGCCCCGGCGCACCCATAAGCCAAGAAAACAGATATAAAACAAACAGTTTCGCATAACAGGGCTGGTCGCGTAAGCTATCAGAAATCCGGAGTCATGTCAAATTGTCGACTGAGGTTAGCTGGGCAGCAGGACGGGCCTCTTAGGGTCCGATAACCTTCTGAACCCTCCTTTCCGCTTTTCATTCAATAACGCCCCTGACTTTAATGGTCCGGCGTCCATGCCCTTATTTTGATAATATGGACCAGGTTTAAAGAGCCCCCGTGAGACCTATTCCTGCATTCATGGCTGTGCTCCTGTTGGTCGCGGGAGCAGCCGCGCCGACCCTGAGCAACGGTCCCGAAGGGGGGCCTCTGGAGCCGGGACCTCGCGTGGCGTTCCAGGGTCGCGTGGTTCACGTGGAGTTGGAAGGCGGTTTCTGGGGAATTCTTTCAAAGGATGGCCAGCGGTTTGACCCGATAGCCCTTCCGCCCCGATTTCAGCGGGACGGGCTTGAGGTGGAGGTTACGGCCATCGTACTCAGGGATACCGTAAGTATCCGGATGTGGGGTCAGCTCATCCGCATCTTGAACATCCGTGAAGCGGGGACAGGGAATCATTAACCCAGGGTTTTAGCTGATGGTTGTCAGGGACCCGTTGTCCCATTGGCGGCAACAGAAATTAAGGCTCCGCCGACGTCCGGAATGCTTGCTTGCGGAATCAAAAGGCAATCCTTTACGATTTAGCGTTTCTTCAGCCTGCGTGGGCGTTCAGAAGATGTGACCTCAAGGTCCGGGACCATGACCAATACCGAATTTATCCAGCGCGCCTTCGAGGCCAAGGGGCCCAAGATCCTCGCAGGTTTTTCGCGCCCCCTGTTTCACAATCTTGCCGGATTCCTCTACGGCCACCGGTTCGACAAGGCGGGATACGGAGGTATGATTCGGCATTCGGAAGCCGGCATGGTCTATGTGTGGGCCGGTCAAGTGCCGACCGACGGGGTCATCGTTGAAATCGGCTGCTACGGCGGCCTTTCGACAAGCTACCTGGCTCTTGGAAGCGAACGTAAACGTGCCCGGATCTATTCCATCGACCCCTTTGACTCTGATATCGACAAACAGTCCCGGCTTACAGACCACGCCGTCAGTCTCGAAGACAAGCCCTCACGGCAGGAAGTGCTCGAGAAGCTCCGGGACAACGGGCTGGCCAACCGGGTGGAACTGATCGAAGGCTATTCGCAGGAGGTCGCCAAGTCCTGGAGACGGCGGATCGATTTTCTATGGATTGACGGGAATCATGATCAGGCCTATCAGGATTTCATGGACTGGTCCCCGTATCTCAACCCGAAGGCCCGGGTCGGGTTCCACGATGCCCATCCCCGGTATGGATATCCCCAGGTCGCTCAGGATGTGATGAAGGCTTTTTCCTCTGATCGGTGGACCCGCCTCGAACACGTAAAAAGCATCATCACGGCCGTCTCCCGAACCTGATCACGGGGTCCTAGCCTTTCCTTCTCCAACCGCGGATTTACAGTTTGATGATCCCCTTGCTGATGGCGAACTTCATGAGTTCGGCCTTGCTGTGGAGTCCGAGTTTCTCAGAGATGTTCGTCTGGTGGGCCACCACGGTTTTGCCGCTGATATTGAGCTGTTGCGCCACCTCCTTGTGGGTATGGCCTTCCGCAATGAGCTTCAGCACCTGCTTCTCCCGGTCTGTGAGCAGATCGTACGGATCCGTCACGTCCTCGCGCTTTCCGACAAAGCCTTCGATCACCCGCTTGGCCACCGTCGGGTCCAGGTAGGAAGCTCCCTTTGAAACCGCCTTGACGGCGGCGATGAGCTCGGCACCCCCGGCGCTCTTGAGCACATAACCGGAGACGCCGGCTTTCAGAAACCGGTTGACGTACTCGACATCGTCGTACTGGCTGAGCACAAGAATCCGGGTGTCCGGAAGTTCCTTCCGGATTTCGAGCGTAGCCTCCATGCCGCCCAGTCCGGGCATGGAGATATCCATGAGAATGATATCAGGCCTGACCTTCTGCGCCCCCTTGATCGCCTCGCGGCCGTCAGCCGCCTCGCCCACGACCTCAAAATCCTCCTGCATGCCCAGAAGGGCAATAATCCCCTCCCGCACCAGGGAATGGTCATCCACCACCATAATCCGGACCTTACGCATCCTGCTCCTCCAATGACGACAGGGGAATGTCGACGGTAATCAGGGTTCCTCGGCCATCCTCGCCCCTGTCGATCTCGAGGGTGCCCCCCAGAAGGGCCACCCTTTCCTTCATCCCGATGATACCGAAACCGCCTCGGCCACTGGCTTCCGCCTGGTCGAGTACCGCCTCCACATCAAAGGAGACCCCATCATCCTCGATATAGATCTGGATCCGGTAATCCTCATATTTCATGACCACCATAACTTCTGTGGCTCGGGCATGACGGGCAATATTGACGATGGCTTCCTGAATAACCCGGAAGACCATCAACTCGGACCGGGTGTCACTCTGGTCGCTCTGGAAGTGTTCAGCCGCCAACTTTCGGAATTCGGGCGTGACCCGGAGCACGTAATGAATGTCCCGGGGCTTGAGGTGCTCTTCCAGAAGCCATCGAACCGAGGCTTCCAGACCGAGATCGTCGATGATCGGTGGACGGAGATTCCGGATGAGGAGGCGTACGTCCTCCATGGTCCGCGTGACCTTGGCCCGGATGGCCCGAATGCGCCTGGACGTAAGCGTCCCGCGCTCAAGCTCCATTTCCGCCAGGTCAAGGGACATCCCCAAAGCGGCCAGGACCTGGCTCGTTTCGTCATGCAGTTCCCGGGCGATTCGCGTCCGTTCGTTCTCTTCTGCCGACATGACCTCCCGAAGGAGCAGAAAAAGTCGGCGACGGTGCCGTTTCAGCGCCTCCGTTCGTTTCTCCACGCGTTTCTCCAGTTGAAGGTTTGCGTCACGAATATCCTCTAGCAGTTCGGCCAGACGGGTACGCATCCGGTCGAAAGTATCGGCCAGGATGCCGAGCTCGTCCTCTGATTTCACCTTGATCGGGTCTGACAGATCACCGCCGGCGATCCGTTCTGCCGCAGAGGTGAGCTGTTTCAGGGGTCTTACAATCCCGCTGCTCATGCCCAGAGCGAGGATGAGGGCGCTGCCTATGGCTATGAAGCCTATGACCACGAACCGACGCTTCAGTTCGTCCGAAGAGGCAAAGACGACCTTCTGCGGCTCACGAACGGAAACCCCCCAGGGGGCTTCCAGCAGGGGGGCAAAGGCCAGAAGGTCCGTGGTTCGAACGGGTGTCTCGGGGTTCTTTCCTCCTTCGTGGCAACGGTGGCAGACACCCACGGCCGATTCCCTGCGTTTGATCAGGTCTTCAAGAAACCGGTTATGGTCGACACAGCTGAAGACGCTCATCGGGTTGTTGGAGGCAATCACGGTTCCGTGGCTGTCCACCAGTTCCAGGTGGGTATCGTTCGCAAAGGGTACCGCCTTCATGATCCGGTTCAGCGTGGGATTGGTGGGGTTGATCTCTCCCCCGATCAAACCCGCCAAGGTGCCAAAACGATCTTTCACCGGGACAAAGACGTAGATGAGTTTACGGTTGTTCGCCTCGGTATAAACGTCTGAGACCGTGGCCCGGCGGGATTCCAGGGCCTCTCGGACCTGGGGAAGGTGGTAAAGGTTGCCCTCATACCGGCCCGGCGGATAGGCGAGACGGATATTTCCCTGGAGATCCAGCAGCACGATCCCGTCAGAGAACAGGGAGTATTCATAGGCCCTTTCGAGGGCCCGTCTCTCGGGGTCCCAATTGTCGTCTCCAAAGTTGATTGCGCCGCTCAGGGAGACATCATACAGACGGTTCAGATTGGACTCCAGGAGGGAATCCATATGGTTGGATATCAGCCGGGCGAGGCTGAGATGGTGAGAGACGGAACGGTCGATACTATCCCTGACACTCAGGTGACTGACCACACCCACGGTAATCAGGATGACAAGGACACTCAGAAGGATAGAGGTGACAATCCGTTTCTGCATAACCGCACCCCTCAGATTCTAACGCCGGGGGGATCTGCGGTCAAACAGAACCCCATGGGCCTGAGGCCCATGGGGGGTGGCAAGATGGTGGGGTCTTCGGCCCTAAGAGCCGGAGGGTGAAACCGGAGTTTGAGACAGACCCTGCTGCTCGGCCGCAGGAGCACCGTGGTGCTCGTCCTCGATGGGGCCAAAAAGCCGCTCGTACTCCACGGGATGCTCGTGAATCATGCGGGCTTTGGAGATATTTCCGGTGAAGATGGCGGTATCCAGCGGGAAGACTTCCGGGCTGAAGATGGAGTTGTAGATATGCCAGATGACGATGACCAGAAACGCCAGCATGGCTTCGTTGGAGTGGGCCGCCTTGGCGGCCGGAATGACCTGGCCCGGAACAAACGGAATCCACTTGAAAACCAGCGTCGGAAACCAGAGCATGGCCCCGGTCATGACCATGAGAAGCCCGCCGACCACCACACCCCAGTATTCGAACTTCTGCTTGTAGTCGTAACGGTCACACCGGGCCGGGCGCTCTGACAGGCCGAAGTAGAATTTGAGATTGTCGATCGCATCCGTGAAGTCCTTCCGATTCACCACGATGGAGGGAGTCCAGTTCTTCATCAGGATGCCCCACATCCCCACGAGAAGGTGAACCACAAGCAGGGTCGCGAAACAGATCCCCGTATACCGGTGGATGAGGCGGGTCTGGTCTATCCCGCCTAGATTTGTAACCACCCATTGGGCCCAGCCCATATCGTGAAACCTCTGGGACAGACCGGTGACCACCAGCACCCCGAAGGTGAGCGCATTCAGGTGATGCTCAAACAGCCGGGAGGTATGAAACCTCTTGATCATTTCTCCGTTATTCTCGTTTTTCATGATTGCGCCCTCCTCGTTAGCGGTTCACGGCATAACGCCAGATATGAAGAAGAATCTGAAGCACCAGTCCCACAATCATGAACGGAATAAAGATGTCGTAAATCAGGTTTATGAGCCAGACGAGCGAGGCCCGTTTCATGGTGGGTTCGTAATGGGAAATCCAGCTGTCCGGAAAATTGGCCTGAGCGTCCGGATGACAGTTGCGGCACCTCTGGAGAAGGTTCTCCTTGACCACGCTCGAGTCGGGGCCGTCGGTCCGCGTGATGTCATGAATGCCGTGGCAGTCGGTGCAGACCGCGATGCGTCTCACGCTATAGCCCTGTTCCTTGTAGAAACTGAGCGTGACCCCGTGAAAATCCTCGAGATAGGACTCTACGACGGAGGTGCTCAGGCCGTGGCGCGTCATCAGCTCCTTGTCGGCATGGCAGTTGCCGCACATCTGCGGCGTGTTGTTCCTGAAATCCGCGGCATGGGGATTCATGACTTCATGGGCCGTGTGACAGTCGGCACAGACCGGGACATCCTGGTTATAGGCCGTCGGAAAGACCACCCCGTTGCCGCTGTGCGCGAGGACATTCTCGTGGTCCGGTGAGAGGATGGATTCCGGGAGGCCCTCCAGCAGGACCTTGCCATGCACGCTCTTGGCATAGGTATCGAAGATGGCGGGATGGCACTGGCGGCAACGCCCCGCGCTGGCGATCTTGTCCTTGATCCCCCCCTGGATGGCATGGGAACCGTGGCAGTCCACGCAGACCGGGGCCTTGAGGTTGCCCTGGCTCAGCTGGCTGTAATGAATGCTCTCAAGGCTTCGGGTGTACTTGTCGAAATGGCAGCGCCGGCAGCTGTCCGCATGACTGATGGTCATGTCCCGCGGGGTGAAGAAGGCCCGCTGGGGATGCTCGGAAGTCGAGAAGCCGAAATGGCAGTCCACACACCGGAGCGAGGCGTGGATGGACTGTTCAAGAACCTCCTGGTGCACCTGCATGGTTCCCGACACCCCGTTTCCAAAAGCCAGGCCCAGGCTCTGGCTGTGGCATCCGAGGCAGTTGTTGCTCCCGGAGACCTTGGTGATGTCGTGGGCGCCGTGACAATCGGTGCAAAGGAGCCCCTTTTCTTTCTGGATCATGGTGGCGTGGATGCCCTGCTCGAAGGAATGACACTGCTGGCAGGCCGAAGTCCAGCGGGCGGAAAGCGCCCGGGCGTTCTTGAAGGACGGGTAAGGGTGTTCGTCGTCGCTGAACCCCGAATGGCAATCGGAGCAGCCGAGAAAGGAATGGACCGAATGGTCCATGGCCTGTGACGGGACGGTGATGCTGACCGTCGATCCGTCCCCAAGGGTCATTTCCATGCCCTCGTTGCCGTGACAGCCCAGGCAGGTCGAAGTCCTCTCGCCGGCGCCCGAGGACGGAAAGGCCAGAAGGGCGAGGACGAGCGCGACAAGGCCCGGGAACCAGGGGTTGCGGGTGGGTTGCCAGTTGGGTAAACGGTACATGTTATCCCTCCATCTCTTATTGGGGTTTCAGGCCAGGGACCGACGGAGGCGTCCGCCGGTCCCGGAGCCTTAGTTCCCCGTTTCTCCTTTGGTCTCCTCCGACGCCTGCTCTCCTTTCTTGGCCTCCTTCTCGTGCTTCTTTTTGTAGGCCAGGTAGGCCTCCGAAGGCTGCCAGGAGAAGGTCGCACTCTTGGTCATGCTCTCGGTCATCATGGCGCCGATCTTCCGAGCCACTGTGGTCACCAGCATGGCCATGCCGATGAACGGCAGGAAGGCCGCGTAGGCCAATCCGAGGAAGGGAGCCACCATGAGAATGAGAAGGGGGTGGCTGCGCACATAGGTCGTCCGGATGTCGCCGGGAAGAACCCCCTCCTCGGTGAACCGAACACGTTCTCCGTTTGAAATGTTCCAGTAGTTGCCTTTCGGGACACTGCGTCCGCCCTTGTGAATGATGGTTGCCATAATCTGTTACCTCCTTTCACCTTTCTGAGGGATTCGGGCCTGAATGCTGCCTTGGTTTCCTTTCAGGTCTCTTGTTTCCCTGGTTTCTGTTGCCTATCCATTTCGTTGACTACAGGCTACCAGCAAGAGGGGAGGGCCACAATTGGAAGAGTTTCCTATGCGGAAGGGGCGATTCTTCCGATTTGTGAGAAGAAACTACCGAATTTTCTCGGGAATCACACTTTGAGCGATCCGGAGGAGGTCCTGCTCCGGCCCACGGAAGGAAAGGGCCACTGACGTCTCCCCCTCCTGCCACGATATCCGGTTACACGGACTGCCGTCCCGGCAGGTGGCTGTGATGAGGAGGGCCTCCTGACCGTGGAAAGGGATTCGCTTCTGGGTGATGATTTGATACGGTTCAATGCGTGACGGAATGAGGTCTTCGGGGTTGGCCGCCTGCGCCACCGAGAGTTCGACGCGGCCGTCGTGGCGGCTGTTGAAATGCATGAGCAGGGAGGCCCCTTTATCACGCGTGAGAATCTCGGCCGGTGGCCACTGCAGCGACTCCGGAAAATACGATGGGCGGTACGCGAGTTTCCGGGGAAGACTCTCAAAATTCATGTGAACCACGGTGCCTCGCCCTCCCATGGCCTGGGGGAGCCAGTTGAACACCATGAGCAGGGCTGTTATCGCCAGGACCGTCAGGAGAAAGAGAAAGGTTTTTCGCATCGCCTCATTCGCTACAGAACGAAATAGCACAACGTCACAATCGTGAGTTGCACCGTCAGAAATGCCGTCCAGTCAAAGGATTCATCCGTGAGACGGTCCATCGCCTCGAGCCGGGCTATCCGTTCCATGAGCAGGAGATTATGGCTGTGGTCCATGATCACCTGTTTCATCTCGGCCATTCCGGCCGCCTCCTCGGGAACGCGCTGAAGGAACATCCGGAGCGTCGCCGCGAGGGCGGTGGCGCTGCCGCTCAGCCGGACCGTAATATCATCACAGACATGTTCGTCGTCCTGGACCAGCCGGCGGAACATGAGCAGGCTGACCGGATTATAGAATGTGACCAACCGTACCATGAAGATGAGAAAGGTCATGGCGTTGCTGCGTCGCCGAATATGGGCCATCTCATGGGCCAGGGTAGCGAGCAATTGCTGTCGGCTCAGGGTTCGCAGAAGGCCGGTGGAAACAACGATGGAATGTTCCCGGGTACCCGTTGTGAACACCATGGGCATGGGCTCCTCCAGAATCCGGATCGGGGGCGGTTCAATGCCAAGTTCTCCAGCCATGTCTCGAACGAGCGTTTCAAGTGCCGCATCGACCGGTGCCAGAGGGGGATATCCGTCTCCCCGGGTTTTGATCGCGTTCCGAACGAGAGGCAGCAGTTCCTGTACGCAGAAAACGGCGGCCGTGCCACCCCCTGTTAGAGCAAGGGCGAGCCATCCCACTGAGACTGGACCGGGCAGGTTCAGGGCAAACCAGTTCCGGCTGACAAACAGGGCCTGGTCCAGGGCAAAGTAGAAGGAGCTTCGATAAGGGCTGAGAAGGGAGAAGACGGGATATAAAAAAACCGGAAGGATGATCGTGGCCGCGCGGTACCGGAACCGGACATGGTGCCCCTCCAGGTTCCAGATAACGAGGGCCGCTTCGGACAGCACCAGGGCTACGACGGAATGGAGCATCGTCTGCACCACGAAAGTTCCCAGAGAATTGTCAAGGCAGTCCATAGTTCACTCTAACCTAGAAGGATGGTACAACGGGACGCGCCGGATCAACACGGTCCGGGCTCGGTCGTCCTGAAGCCTCCGTCTGGGGGAACCTTTGGAGGCAAACCGGCCCACAGTCGCATGACCGTAATTCAGAAAGAAACGTCGCCGGTCGATAGGAAAGCCCAAAGGACCCGGGGCATCATGAGGCCCAGGAGGGACGCGGGGCCGATACGCTATCCCAAGGTTGTGCTGATGCCAGAGTCCCTTATTGTGATACACTTTCGCGAAGTGGGCGACGGTAACGTGAAAAAGCGGATGAACCCTTCCCGATTCCTGTTCATGATGATTCTCCTTGTGGCTCTGATCGCACCGTCGGGTTTGGCCATGGCCGAGACGGGCAACGTAGCGGCCCTGGCGGTGGCCTCCCGGACCGGGGATTTGGCCACGGTCAAGGAATTGATCGAAGGCGGCAGTCCGGTGAACGGGGAAGATGAGAACCGGTTCACACCCCTCTTCTATGCGGCGGCCAATAACCACATCGAGGTAACGGCCTACCTTCTGGGAAAGGGGGCGGACCCCAATGCCCACAGCTCCGAATCAGGAACCACGGCACTTCTTCTGGCCTCACAGATGGGACATCCCGGAATCGTCAAACTGCTTCTGGACAAGGGAGCACAGATTAACGCCACCGATAACCTCGGCATGACTCCCCTGATTCGTGCCGCTTACAGCTGCAAGGAGGATGTGGTGGAGATCCTCCTGAACCGGGGGGCAGACGTCCGCTGGAAGGACACCCTGGACGAGACCGCCCTGATTGTGGCTGAACGCAAATACAACAAGTTTGTCATGCTGGACGAAGGCCGGAACATTGACCGGAAGAACTATCGCGGGCGCTACGAAAAAATCATCGATCTCCTCAAACACCACGGAGCGCAGTAAGACAGCGCCCCGAGACGGGCCTGCCGAAGAAATAAAGCGGAACCGGGACTCCGGTTCCGCTTTGCTTTCCTTGGCTCCTTGAGGATCAGACCGATACCGTCTGCCTGAGAAGCGTCGACACGCGGGAGGCCTCGATCAGGGAACCGCTGAGCGCCATCATGCTGCCTGTAGCGCCCAGACCGCGGCCCTTGCCCCGGGAGGGGGTCACCACGTGGGCCTGCTGAACGGTCTTTGAGGGCGGCATCGCGAACTTTTCGACTTCGTCCATGACATCGTCCAGCGTCTCGACCTTGGTCTTGTACCCGGTCCGGTTGGCCAGTTCGGCTGCGATCTGCCAGGGTGCCATCACATCCATCAAAGGATCCACCGCGGCCCAGAGCATCTTCAGCTCGCCGTAATAATCGATGATGCTGCCTTCCTGTTCCACAAACGCCGGCGCGGGGAGGACCACATCGGCCACCTCGGCCAGCGGGTTCATGTGAGAAACCTGAGCCACGGTAAAGGCCGCCGGCTTCTTCTTTCCTTCCACAGGGATGTTCCCCACGGCATAAAGAAACTCCAGGCCTCCGGACAACATTTCACGGGCACTCATTCCACCGGTCTTCGGCAGCTCAACCTTCCAGGCTTTGGCGAGCTTCTTCCCGTCTGTCGCAAAGCCCGGAAGCGTTTGGGGAGAAAGTCCCATCGTCAGCGTTCCAAGCATGTTGGCTTCAAGGCCCACAGGAAGGACCTGGCCACCGGTCAGAGCAGCCAGATTCAGCGCCTGAACCACCACATCGGAACCGTTGTCCTTGGCCGACACGCCCGTAGAGTACACCACCACCGGCACTGCGGCCTTGGCTATCAGCTCGGCCGCCTCCTTCACGTCGTCCGCGGACAGCCCTGCGTCGCCCGAAAGCGCCGCGACATCTGCGGTCTTGGCCGCGGCCTTCACGTCCGTCAGGCCCTTGGCTTTCAGCTCCCGTGACTTGGCAAGCAGACCGCCCTGAACCAGAGCCCCTGCCAGCGCCGCCAGAGCCGCGCTGTCAGCGCCCTCCGAGACCTTCAAGTGCTTCGTGGCTACCTGGGACAGCCTGGAATCCGCCGGGTCCAGAACAATCAGTTTGGCTCCGCCCGAAACCTGTTTCCGGATCTTGGCATCAATGGCCGGAAGCGTGCGGTTCCACTGGGATGAGTTGACCCCCAGGGTCACGATCACGTCCGCCTCGGAAAGGCACACGTCGGCTTCGGGAACCTTTCCGAAAACCTTCGTATAGGCCGGCAGCGTTGCGGTATCGTAGAGGCTCGCCGTACTGTCCACGTTTCCCGTCCCGATGACCGCACGTCCGAGTTTCTGAAGCATGTAGGCATCTTCATTGGTGACCGCGGCACTGGCCAGAACCCCGGCCTTGGCGGGCGCCTTCTTGGCCGCGGTCATCTTCTCGCTGACCGCGTTCAGGGCTTCCTCCCACGAGACTTCCTGGAGTTGTCCTCCCTTGCGGATCATGGGGACGCGCACACGGGTCTTCGCATCAAGGCTGTCGTGAGCAAAACGGCCCACGGCACAAATGAATCCGTTGGGTTTGGGGGACGTGACCTTGATCACCTCTCCGTCCTTCTCGCTCACCTCCAGGTTGCAGGCCGACCCGCAAAGGGTGCAGACCGTATCGGCCTTGATGAAATCCCATTCCCGCCCTTTGGCCCTTCGTCCGGATTCCAGAATGGCATTGACCGGACAGGCATCCAGACAGCTTCCGCAGAAGGTGCACTGGGTTTCATGCAGAGGCTTGTCCTGGTCGGTCGTGACCTTGGCTCCCACGCCTCGCCCCATGAATTCGAGGATGTTTGTATTCTGGGCCGTACACACCCGAACGCATTTGCCGCACAGAATGCAGTAGTTGGGGTCACGCTCGATGAAGCCGTTCGCATCGTCCACGGCATAGTTGAAGGATTTGCGCGAGAAATCGGACTCTCTCACATCCAGCTTGTAGGCCAGATCCTGCAGCCAGCAGACGCCGGCCTTGGGGCAGGTCATGCAATCCAGAGGATGCATGGACACCAGAAGGTCGATCACCATCTTCCGGAGTTTCTTTAACTGGTCGGAATCCGTGGTGATCTTCAGCCCGTCCTTGGTCTTCATGGTACAGGCCGTGTTGGGCGCCTTCATCCCTTCCACTTCCACGACACACATCCGGCAGGCGCCTACGCCCCGCATATGCTCGAGGTGGCAAAGATTGGGAATATGAACCCCCACCGACTGTGCTGCATCAACCAGATTCATCCCCTCCGGCACCTGTACGGTCCGGCCGTCAATTTCCATGGTGATCATCTTGTTGGCCATACCCTCACGTCTCCTTATGGTTGTATTTCAAGTTGTATTTCAAACCGGTCGTCGCCTAATCCCTTGTTTCGGATGTCATCGAACCCCACTGCGGAGCATCAGAGATTACTCCCCTGAAAAGACCTCCACGGCGTCTTCCGGACAGACCTGCCGACAGAGGTCGCACCGTACGCAGCGCGCCTCGCGCACTCGATAGGGCATGTAACCCATGAAATAACCCCGCTTCTTTTCACCGGCAATCGCGGTGTATTTGCAGGCGTCCAGACATTTGCCGCACATGGTGCATTTCTCCGCGTTGATCCGATAATGCACCAGCGGTTTGCATTCGTGGTGGCGGCACTTCTTCAACTGAAAATGCTCCGCAAGCTCCTCGCGGCCGGTCTTCAGCGCTTCGATGAGCAACTTGCCCATGTCCTTGCCCTTCTTGCATCTCCCGCCGATGACCATTTCTTCGGAGATAGTCTCCAGAAATTCCACGTCGCGACCGCTTCCCTGGCCGGCGGCCAGGCGGTCCAGAATCGTCAACACCTCATAGGTTCCGAGCATGCAGGGGTGGCACTTCCCGCACATCTTTTCCTTGTCCTGCAGAAAGTCCTGCCAGATGAGTCGGGCCTGCTGGACCACGCATTTGGCCTCGACGGCCCCTGGCTTTTCCGTGGCTTCCACTTCTTTAACCGTTGACACGTGCGGGGGCCTCCTTTTCTGAGAAATCAATCTTGGTGCCCTTTTCGATCTTGACCGCATTGGTCGGGCAGACCGTGTAACAGGCCTTGCACTTTGTACAGTAATCGCGGTCGATGTAGAAACGATTCCGCGTTTCCATCACCGCATCGAACGCGCAGGCCTGCACGCAGAGGCCGCAGGCAATGCATTCGGAGGTCTCGATCCGGAAATTTCCGAGACCCCGGCAGGCCTTGGCCCGGCAGTACTTGTGATGAATGTGCTCTTCGTACTCCTCGCGGAAGTACTTCAGAGTGGACAGAACCGGATTCGGGGCCGAGATGCCCAGACCGCACAGGGCCCCGGCCTGCACTTCCCTCCCGAGTTTCTCAAGACGATCCAGATCTTCCGGGACGCCATGGCCCGTGGTGATCCGCTCCAGGATCTCGAGCATCCGGTAGGTTCCGATACGACACGGCGGGCACTTGCCGCAGGACTCGGACTGCGTGAAGGAGAGGAAGAACTTGGCCACGTCCACCATGCAGTTGTCCTCATCCATAACGACCATTCCGCCGGACCCCATCATGGAACCCACCTTCTTGAGGGAGTCGAAGTCCACCTTAAGGTCCAGATGCGCGGCGGGCAGACACCCTCCGGACGGACCTCCGGTCTGAACGGCCTTGAATTCTCTGTCGTTCAATATCCCGCCGCCGATCTCGAAGATGATCTCCCTAAGCGTGATGCCCATGGGCACTTCCACCAGGCCGGTGTTCTTAACCTTTCCGGTGAGAGCAAACACCTTGGTGCCCGGAGAGTTCTCGGTTCCAATGCTCCGGAAGTGGTCCGCGCCCTTGTCGAGGATATAGGGGACACAGGCATAGGTTTCGATGTTGTTCAGGTTGCTCGGATACCCCCAGAGTCCGCCGCCGGTCTCTGACAGCCGGGGAGGACGGGGACGGGGGAACCCGCGCTCACCCTCGATGGAAGCCACGAGCGCTGTGGACTCGCCGCAGACAAAGGCGCCGGCCCCCTCCCGAACGGCCACCGGAAAGTCGAACCCGGTTCCCAGGATATCCTTTCCAAGCAGGCCCATTTCTTCAGCCTGAGCAATGGCCTGCCGGAGGTGCCGAACCGCCATCGGATACTCGTGACGAACATAGATGAACCCGTATTGGGCCCCGATGGCGTACGCACAGATGAGCATCCCCTCGAGAAGGCTGTGGGGATCTCCCTCCATGATGGCCCGGTCCATGAAAGCGCCAGGGTCGCCCTCGTCTCCGTTGGCGATCACAAAACGGATCGGGTTTTTGTCCCGCTTCAGGTGGGCCCACTTCTTTCCGGCCGGAAAGCCGGCGCCTCCGCGGCCGCGGAGGTTGGCCTTGTCCACCTCATCCAGCACCTGGTCGGGCGTCATACCTGAAAACATCTTGGCGACCGCCTTATACCCGCCAAGAGCGATGTAATGATGAATGTTAGCGGGATCGATGAGCCCGTTGTTGCGGAGAGCGATCCGTTTCTGCTTCTTGTAAAACGGAACCTCGTCCACGTGCTCCACCGGCTGAGTGAGAATGTCGGCCCGGTAAAGCTGTTCCCGGTAGGGAAGCCCGTTGACCAGAGTGAAATCCACGATCCGGGCCATCCGGTCGGGCCGGACCCTCTGGTAGAAAATGTCCTGGGGTTCCACCCTCATGACCGGGCCCTTCTGACACAGGCCCTGGCAACCGGTCTTGACCACCTCGACCTCCAGCCCCTTTTCCTTAGCCGACTGCTCGAGCTGGGCCACGACCTTCTGGGCCCCCGAAGCCACACAGGCCGTGCCGCAGCAGGCCCGGACCCTGGTCGCACCGGCCTTGAACACCTCTTCGGCCAGAAGAGACTGAAGGTTGGTGAATTCCTGTACGTTTTTCAGCTTTGCCATAGGTTTAGCCCTCTTTAACCGTCCGGATGATTTCGTCGATGCGCTCCTCGTCAATCTCTCCGACGACCTCTTCGTTAATCGTGGCCACCGGCGCAAGACCGCAGCAACCCACACAGCCGACCGTCTCGAGAGTCATGGAGAGGTCCTCTGTGGTTTCTCCCTCCTTGACCCCGAATTCGTTTTCCATGGCCGTGAGCACCTCGCCGGCCCCCCGGACATGACACGCCGTACCCGTACAGACCTTGAGGACTTTCCGGCCCCGGGGTTTGAAATAAAAATGTTTGTAGAAGGAGGCCGTGCTGTACACCACAGACATGGGGACGTCGAGTTCCCGTCCGAGGGCCTGAAGGGCCTCTTCGGGCAGGTAATTGAACTCTTCCTGAATCCGTTGAAACGAATTAATCAGAAGGCCGCGGCTCTTTTGTTCTCGGGTGAGGACCTTCCCGACCACTCCGATTTGTTTTTCAATATCGATATTGAGTTCCATACGCCTCCTCAAGGGCCTCGCTTACAGGCGAAGGGCCCTGGAATTCATCGTCGTCCGTCGCGCCGCCAAATCCCGTATCCGCCTCAGAGACCAAGGTGCGGCTTGGCTTTATCCAGCTCACGCCGGGCGGCCATATCCAGCAGAACGCGCTCGGCTCCAAATTTGCCGGGCTCGTACTTCCGGAGCTTGAGGCGATCCCGCGCATCGTCAATGTATTTGAGGGTCATGGCCAGCATCTTCTCCGGGTCCGGCTCAAAGTGGAGAGCACCGAAGAAACGTTCCATCCAGACCTCGGTCATGATCTTCTCGCACTCCTTGCTCGCCCCCACCGGGGATTCGCCGCCGAAAATGACCGGCACGCCGGAGGCGGCAAAGTAGCATCCGATGGCAATGGCCTTCTCCGACATCCATTCGGGTGCAATCCCGACCGCGGGCATGCCGCCGATTTCGTCGGACAGTCCGCCTTCGGTCGCCATGGCCGTGGCGATGGTCAGGATTCGGGAATTGTCCACGCAGGCCCCGAGGTGAAGGATGGGCGGAATGCCGATGGCCTCACAGACTTCGCGGAGGCCCTGACCCGCATGTTCCAGTGCCGTCTCGGGAGTAAGGTACCCGGCCACGCCGCAGGCCGCGGAACCACAACCCGTGGACACGATCAGCACATCGTTCCGGATCAGTTCCTGGGCCAGGAACCGGTGAATGCCTGTGGAGGTCACCCGTGGGTTGTCACATCCGGCCAGACCCACGACCCCGCGGATACGGCCCGCCGCGATGGCGTCGTTCAACGGCCGGAAGGACCCCCTCCAGCGGCCGCCCTGCATGTATTCGATATATTCGTGCGAGAAGCCTCCAATGAGGGGTGATTTGTCGGTTACGTGGCTTCCCTTGGCGGTCCGGTTCGGGAAATTATCAATGGCCATCCGGACGATCTTTTCCGCAATCTCCCGGGCATGGTGCTCGTCATATTCGACGTGTTCGGCCCCCGGCATCTTGGCCTTTGGGCTCGTGGTAATCACCTTGGTATGAAACTTCTTGGACAGCTTGCCGATGGCCGGCATGATGCACTGGACGTCCACCGTCATGGCATCGATGAGGCCCGTCATAATGCCGGGTTCCTGGTTCGTGAAGCCTCCGGCCGTTGCAATCCCGTGACGCATAAGCACTTCATTGGCAGTGCAGCACATCCCCCCGAGATTGATCCCCTTGGCGCCCTTGGATTGGGCGTATTTCACCATTTCGGGGTCAGAAACCACTTCGACGATGATCTCCGCCAGGGTCGGCTCATGGCCGTGAACCACGAGGTTCACCTCGTCTTCCTTGAAGATCCCGAAGCTGGCCTCGGCACGGATGGGCTTGGGCGTTCCGAACAGGATATCGGAGATATCCGTCGAAATCATGCATCCGCCCCACCCGTCCGCCAGGGCGGTCCGGAGCCCATGGGTCAGAAGGTGGTCCGGCTCGTGATCCACACCGACCGCCGTCCGGTGCATGGCCTCCACGACTTCGCGGTCAATCCCGCGGGGCGTGATCCCAAACTTCTTCCAGCGCTCCTGGGTCTTGCGGGGAGCCCGCTTGACGTAGTTCAGTTCGCCGAGCTGACGCCCGAAGTCCTGGAGGAAGGTCATGGCCACATCCTTGGCCACTTCGTTGATCTCGCGGCCCTCGAATTCAATGCCCAGAATCCCGGCCACCTTGTAGAGCTTCTTCACGTCCTTGACGGCAAAATCCTTGGCTTCACCCGTGGACGCCGCAAGCAGGGTATAGGCCATGTCACGAGCGTGGTCCGAATGGGCGGACGTGCCGGCTGCAATCATCCGGACAAAGTTCCGCGCGGCAATCGTCGAAAGCCCTGCGCCGCAGACGCCCTGGCCTTCGGCTTCGGCATTCTTGCCCACGAGGCGGCACGGACCCATGTGGCAGACGCGGCAGCAGGCGCCCGTCTCGCCGATGGGGCACGGCTTCAACCGGGCGGCCCGGTCAAAACAGGTCTCGATCCCCTGCGCTTGACCCCAGTCGAGGATGGTGTTTGTAGAGGTGCTGGCACTCTTGCTTATCTGGCTCATGTAAAGGCCTCCTTAGAAGGTGAAACAGGTGAATGCAGTTTCCTGCACCCCTCCGGTGAAACAGAAATCTGGGAAAATTTCAGTCCGGGTAAGCGTTCCTGGGTTTCAGGCTCCCGGCTTCGGAAGAGCCGGGGAGCCTAACTATAGGAAACCTAACCTCCCTCTGTCAACGGCTTTCGCCCGGCAACCCCAGACCATGACCGGTCCGAGGAGGACCGTCAAAAAAAACTTCGGCCGGACGAGCGACGGTAAAGGGTCAGCGCCCGTTCTTGGCCAGAGTGCCGGGTGTCACCGGGTTCTGCCAGGTCCCCCTGTCGAGGGCTCTTAAGGGGTAACCGTAGGCCTCTGAATAAGGTTTGGTCTTCGGGTAACGCGTGGGGTGTTCTGAGCAGGATTATTGGGCGTTCGGTCGACCGTTGGCCTGCGGCTGCCGGTTGGGGTTCGGGTAATGGTCCGGGGACGGGACGCAGCCGGAGTCCCCTGCGCCGGTTGGGTGGCAACCGGTTGGGCCGTACCTGTCACCACCACGGATTCCAGAGTTCCCTGTTCCGTGTAGAAATAGCGATAGTTCCCCGCCTCCAGAAGACGGATGATCCGGGTCAGGCCCTTTTCCAGCGGTTGTTTGCTGAATCGGATACTCAGAGCCTTCTTCTTGAAGGCCTCGTCCGTGACCACCTTGAAACCGGCCAGCCGACCAATTTCTTCGAGAGCCTCTCCAGCGGGAACATTCCTGAAATCCACTGAAATCTCACCGTCAAAGAAACTTACATTTCGCACCTCGGTGATCTCTATGGTTCCGGGAACCAGTTCGTTTACAGGTACGGGGGGTTCCAATGCCGGGTCTAACCTCGGAGCCGGCCGCGGAGCAAGGTAGGGTCTGCGCGGAGTCACGGGCGCAATCGGTGCGTCAGGCGGCTCCACGGATTCCTCGGGAATATCCGGCGGCACGACGTCAAGTTCGGGGTCTATTCCTGTCTCCATTTCGATAAGTTCCTGTTCCGTAAGGGGAAGGTCTTCTTCCGCCGGGTCCTGAGCCGAAAGAGGACCTGCCCCCAACACGAGCATAAGAAGGGCCGCCCCAAGCCAGGTCCAAAGGGATGAACGGCAGGATATCATCATGAAAGAAAGCCTCAACAATCTTAAGTCTACGGTCCCAGCCCAAAACCGTCAAATTCCCGGAAAGGGGGTGTCCTCCTGAGTCTCGTCGACCGATTCCCTCGGTCCGCCCTGTGGCGATATTTATGTCGCCCTCATTCTGGAACCTCGCGGACCAGAACCTTCCGGGGAACCCATCGAGCCCCCTTTATTCTGAGCTCCTACCTCGTAGTTCGGTTCATAAAGCCTCTAAGACCCCTTTATTATTGAATCACGGAGAGAGCGCACCACGGGCAGGTCTTCCTCTTGTGGACAACGGCCCCCCCTTCCACGGTCAGGCCACCGCTTTCTGTAAATTCCTGCCTGCCGCCGCATCACAGACCTGTTTTTCGAGCGCGCCGTGTTTTCAGCGGTATTCATTGACTATGTCAGGGCCTCTTCGATAACATAAACGCCCGGATTTTTTCCGAAACTACGCCCTCCCACTGGTTCGACAACATGAAAAACCTCATTCACGTAAAAGACAGTGACCCCGATGTGTACGCCGCTCTCGTTGCCGAGGAAAAGCGGGAGCAGGAGACGATTCTCCTCATTGCTTCCGAAAACTATGCCTCGCGGGCCGTGCTGCAGGCCCAGGGCTCGGTCCTTACGAATAAATACGCCGAGGGCTACCCTGGCCGGCGATATTACGGGGGATGTGAATACGCCGACATCGTGGAGACGCTGGCTCGAGACCGGGCCAAGGCCCTGTTTTCGGCCGAACACGTCAATGTTCAGCCCCATTCAGGGACCCAGGCAAACATGGCGGTCTTTTTGTCTGCGCTTTCACCGGGGGATACGGTCCTCGGCATGAACCTCAGCCATGGCGGACACCTTTCCCATGGAAGCAAGGTCAACTTCTCCGGTCAGATTTACAATGCCGTCTATTACGGTGTCCATCGGGAAACGGGACTCATTGATTTCAACGAGGTTGAAGACCTGGCCCTCAAGCACAAACCCAAACTGATTGTTTGCGGGGCCAGCGCTTACTCGCGGGTCATTGATTTCAAGGCCTTTCGCCAGGTCGCCGATCGCGTCGGCGCTTTGCTGCTGGCGGACATTGCTCATATCGCCGGCCTGGTGGCTGCAGGGGTGCATCCCTCACCAGTTCCCCATGCCGAATTCGTGACAAGCACCACCCACAAGACGCTTCGGGGGCCCCGGGGCGGGATCATTCTGTGCCGGGAAGCCTTCGCGAAGAAGATTGACCGGGAAATCTTCCCCGGGATACAGGGCGGCCCCTTGATGCATGTCATTGGGGCCAAGGCCGTGGCCTTCCGGGAAGCCCAGTCGGAGGAGTTCCGCAGCTATCAGCGCCAGGTCGTGGCCAACGCCCAGAAGCTGGCCGAGACGCTCCTGAATTCCGGTTTTCGGATCCTTTCGGGTGGAACGGACAATCATCTCATGCTGGTCGACCTGCGCCACATGAACATCACCGGCAAGGATGCGGAGGCGGCCCTGGAACGGGCCGGCATCACGGCGAACAAGAACACGATTCCGCACGATGACCGTCCGGCAACCGTCACGAGCGGGATCCGCCTCGGAACACCCTGTGTCACCACGCGGGGGATGAAGGAGCCGGAAATGGTGGAAATCGGTCGGGCCATCGGAGATGTTCTCAAATACATGGGCAACGAAACGGTCATAAAGGGCGTGAGCGACCAGATGAAGGATTTGTGCGCCCGTTTTCCCATCTATGGATTCGATTGAGTCGAGCGTGGCGACCGCGTCTTTACAGAGATCCGTCGCCTGAAACAAGGAGACCGCCGATATGAAGTGTCCCTTCTGCGGGTATCTGGAAGACAAGGTCATCGACTCCCGCGCCACGAAGGACGGGCTGCTCATTCGCCGCCGGAGGGAGTGCCTGGAATGCCAGTCTCGGTTCACGACGTACGAACGGATCGAAGAGGTCCTGCCCCAGGTGGTGAAGAAGGATGGTCGGCGGGAGCCCTTCAACCGGCTGAAGATCCTTCAGGGCCTGACCCGGGCCTGTGAAAAACGTCCGGTCAGCGCCAATACCCTGGAAGAGATCGTGGAAGCCGTTGAAAAGAAGTTCCAGGACATCGGCCGGAAGGAAGTGCCCTCTTCCATGGTGGGCGAAGAGGTCATGGCCCGCCTGAAATCCATGGACGAGGTGGCTTACGTCCGCTTCGCTTCGGTCTATCGCTCGTTCAAGGACATCAGTGAGTTCATGAACGAGCTGAAACATCTGCTCGAAAAGAAACGGGCCTGACGCGCCGCCATCAGGCCCTCTGATCCCTTCCCCCCCGGGTCTTGAATGACCCTGACGCAGAGGCCTTAGAAGGCCATATCCAGGAGGGAGGCCTCAATCCGGGTTTCGGTTCCGACTTTAGCCACATGGGGTATGGGAATTCCTACGGACACGGAGCCCCCCCCTATCCGGATGGCCCCGCTGGACTCGACAATGCCCACCCCTACCCCGACCGCCGTGCCGAGAACCAGTCCGCCCCCGATGTTGGCGCCGGCATCTTCTCCGCTGATGGCGTAAGCTCCGACTCCGATGAGCACCCCGATGGCCGCCCCATATAGACCATCTCTGAAGATGACCTCCCCCTCCAGGGCCAGGGCGGTGCCCTGGAAGACTAGGAACAGGGCAAAGGCAAGGAACAGAATCTTCTTCAGCATCTTGTCTTACTCCTTGGTTTGAATTCACCTTCCCGCCATGGCGGAAAGGCTCAAAAGGACTCAGCCTCGGATATCAGCATGATGGGGATCCCGTCACGAACCGCGTAGCGCAGCCTGCAGGATTCGCAAACCAGGGCGTCTTCGTTCTCTGCGAGATGAACCTCTCCCTTGCACTTCGGGCAGGCCAGAATATTCAGCAGGTCCGGATTCAGCGTCGTGGGTCTGTTCATAAGGTGGCCCCTCGCGTTCCGCGCCATTATATCAGACGAAACTGAAGAGGGTTTCCTCCTCCTTCTTCTTCTGATTCTTGATGCGGACCTTTCGGCCGTCCACCTCGAGCCTGCCCTGCGCAAAAAGTCTTACGGCTTGCGGGTAGAGCTTGTGTTCGCACCGGAGAATACGGGCCGAGAGCGTATCTTCGGTATCGTCGTCATAGGCGGGCACGGCAGCCTGGCATATAATCGGTCCGGTGTCCATGCCTTCGTCCACGAAGTGAACGGTACACCCCGCGATCTTCACCCCATGATCGACCCCCTGAGCCTGCCCGTGGAGCCCGGGAAAGGATGGAAGAAGGGCCGGGTGAATGTTCATGATACGGTTCTTGAAATGCCGGATCATGGCGGGAGTCACGATACGCATGTAGCCCGCCAGAACCACAAGCCCCACGTTCCTCTTCTTCAGGGCCGAGGCCATGGCCCCGTCAAAGGCCTCCCGGCTCGGAAATTCCTTGGGATTCAGATACAGCGTCTCTATGCCATATCCCTGGGCCCGCGTTACCGCAGGGGCATCCTTGGTGTCCGTAGCCAGAAGGACAATAGTTGCCTTGATCCGGCCTTTCTCGATCTCCTCATGAATGGCCTGAAAGTTCGAACCGCGGCCGGAGGCCAGCACAGCAATTCTTAATGGGTCCATAAGTCATGCTCCTCTTTGCATTACTCTTTAAAGGATTCTGTCCGGGAAGCCCTGTGCCCTTTCTTTGAGGCACGAGCCTCTATCCGTAGACCACTCCCGACCGGGTCCTCTTCTCTACTGAACCAATGACGAAGGGCTCTTCGCCCTGGCGGCGAAAGGCGGCAAGTATCCGGTTGACCCATTCGGGGGCCACGATAACCACAAAGCCGATTCCCATGTTGAAGGTCCGGTACATCTCGGGTTCCTCAATACGGCCCCGATCCTGAAGAACTTGAAAGAGAGGTGGCGGCGTCCAGGACGACCTTCGGATACGAATCCCCATCCCCTTTGGAAGGACGCGCGGTAGGTTTTCCGTAAGACCGCCTCCGGTAATGTGTGCCATGCCCTTCACCGGGTATCGCTTCAGCACGGCCAGAACCGGCCGGACATAGATGCGCGTCGGCGTGAGCAGGGCCTCTCCGACAGGTTGTCCGATCTCCTTCAGCCTCTTCCGCGGCCCCATGCCCGGGGCGTCCAGGAGGACCTTCCGGGCGAGGGAATAGCCATTGCTGTGCAGGCCGCTCGACGGAAGGGCCACCAGGACATCTCCAGCCCTAATGGTTCGTCCGTCAATGATATGCCCTCGGTCCACGACCCCTACCGCAAAACCGGCGAGGTCATATTCCCCTTTGGCATAAAACCCCGGAAGTTCCGCCGTTTCCCCTCCGATCAACGCCGCCCCGGATTCACGGCAGCCCCGGGCAATTCCCGAGACCACGCTGGCCGCCTCTCGCGACCTGAGACGGCCGGTGGCAAAATAATCCAGGAAGAACAAGGGCTCGGCTCCGAGCGTGAGGATGTCGTTGACACACATGGCGACGAGGTCGATGCCCACCGTGTCGTGACGGTTCAGGGCAAAAGCGATTTTGAGCTTGGTGCCCACCCCGTCTGTCCCACTGACCAGAACCGGGTCCTTCATTTTCGGTCGGTTCAGACGAAAAAGAGCCCCGAAGCCGCCGATCCCTTCAAGAACCTCCGGCCGTCTCGTGGATTGGGCGAGGGGTTTGATCCGGTCGACGAGCCGGTCCCCTTCTTCTATGTCGACCCCGGCTTTCTTGTATGTCATCCCCTGCTTCACGTGATTTGCCTCCTCAAAAACAGCTTGATCGCGGCATTGGCATGGCCTCAAGTCTCCTCAGCATCGACAAGGCTCTCCAGAACGGTTCGGGCCGCCTGTTGTTCCGCCTCTTTCCTGTTTCTTCCGGTCCCTCGGCCCCGGTGTGTGCCTCCGACCAGCACCTCCACATGGAAGACCTTGGCATGGTCGGGCCCGCGTTCCTCGAGGATCGTGTATTCCGGGCCAGACTGGTACCGCCGGTGGCTGAGTTCCTGAAGCTGCGTCTTCGGGTCGTCCAGGCCCTGTTCGCAAACGTTGCCATGAAACTCCTCGGAAAAGAGCCTACCAAGAACTCCGCGGGCCGCTTCCAGGCCGCCATCCAGATACACAGCCGCCAGAAGGGCCTCCAGCGCGTCGGCCAGCAGCGAGGTTCGTTTCCGGCCTCCGGACTGTTCCTCTCCCCTGCCCAGGCGAAGGTACTGCCCCAATCCAATCCGGGAGGCAACCCTTGCCAGCGTACGGTCACGGACCAGGGCGGCCTTTCGTCTGGAGAGATGTCCCTCGCTCTGGTCCGGACACCTCCGGAATAGTTCTTCGCTTACGAGCAGGCCCAGAACTGCGTCCCCAAGGAACTCCAGTCGTTCATT
>QJVM01000089.1 GCA_003235715.1 Nitrospirota bacterium | reverse complement strand
TCCGGACATGGCCTGATCGATCTCCTCGTCCGAGGGGTGGGGGTTCTCCTTCAGGAAGGCCGCGGCTTCCATAATCTGCCCTGACTGACAGTATCCGCACTGGGGAACGTCTGCCTCGATCCAGGCCTTTACCACCGGATGAGCCTCGCCCAGACCTTCGATGGTGGTCACCTCCTTCGAGGCCGCGTCGGTGACCGGGGTCTGACAGGAGCGTGCGGCCTTCCCGTCCAGATGAACCGTGCAGGCCCCGCACAAACCCATGCCACATCCGTATTTGGTTCCGGTTAAGCTCGGCTGATCGCGCAGGACCCACAGGAGTGGCGTCTCGGGGTCCGCGTCCACGTCTATTTTCTTCCCGTTGATATGAAGTGAAATCATGATTCCCTCCAAGGAAAGGCCGTATCCAACCCCCTGGATGCAAGGCGCGGAATACGGATGCCGGGTTCGTGACGGACAAAAAAGCCCTTCGTCCGGATAAAAACCACCCTATCACAATTCCTTGGTGTTGAAAACGGGGGAGAGGGGTGTGATGTCTCGCGCGACAGAAATACAGCGATATGGGTTCGCCCAGGGTCCCTCAGGCGTCGCTCGTGCGAAGAAACCAGCGGTCCATGACCACGTGGCGGGCAAACCAGGAGGTGGCCAGCAATCGCCTGCCCAGGCGGAGACGGAAGCCCTCTGGAAGGAGGTTTCGCATTCTCGATCGATTCATGTCGAACCTCTTCTCCAGGCGTTCCTGGTAGGCCTCCAGCTTTTCCCTTCGGTAATCTCCTTCAGCCTCGAGAACGGTCTGTGCGGCCAGCAGACCCGATTCAACCGCAGGCCGGATGCCTTCGCCGCTTTCGGTATAAGCCAGCCCGGCAGCATCTCCGACCAACAGGACCGCGTGGTCCACGAGGCGGCGGGCCGCATGCCGCTGCAGATGGTAGGCATGACCGCGATACGGGCCGACCGGCCCGGAAGGGACCTTCCCTCGGGCCACCATGTCATGATGAAATGCGGAAACGTGTTCCTTCAGTCCGTTCGAATCTTCCCGTCCGAGCCCGATGTTCAGGTAATCGCCTTTGCGAAAAATCCAACCGTATCCCCTCAGGTCTTTACAGAAATAAAGTTCAGGGTTAGTCCCGGCCACGGTGCACTCTTTCCTCTGTCTCGCGTCGAGCAGGTACTCGGTTTCCTGGGCCAGGACGACCGGAGGCCGGTGTCCCGTTCTTGTACCCAACCTGCGGGCTACCGGACAGAAATGCCCCCCTGCGCCAACGAGAAGGCGTGCGCGGACGGTTCCGTTTACGACCCAGAAGTCCCCCTGACGGTCGAGGGAGGTTACCGGGGTCCCGAGCTGAAGCTCTGCCCCGGAGCGCCGGAGCAGGTAATCATCGAATTCCAGGCGCCGGATACCGTAGCTGATCGTTCTTCCGTAAGGCGTTTCGATTTCAGAATCCGGGTCTCCGATCAGCCCCGTGCGGAAACCCGTGATCGGTTGCAGGACGCGACCACGGGCATAATCCTCCAGGTCCAGACTAAGGACCCGGGCGACTCCGGGCGTAATCCATCCGGCGCAGACCTTGTTCCTGGGAAAGTTCACCCTTTCCAGAACCCGAACCTGGAGACCCGCGGCCGCGAGCCTGCGGGCACAGGTCGAACCGGCGGGTCCGGCTCCGACGATCAGTGCGTCGCAGACGTCCACGGGCCCGGCGGGCTTTCCAGAAGGTGGGCCCGTGTCCAGGGTATCCGATTGTTTCCGGTTCGGCTGAACACCACCTGGAACAGTTGCAGGGTTCCGCTGGAAAAGGCGGCAATGGAACCGGCCAGGTACAGCCTCCAGAGGCGCACGAAAATGGGATCAAACATGGCCTCCACCTTTCCCGCAGCCGCCTCGAACCGATCCAGCCAATGTTCCAGCGTTTTCCGGTAATGAAGGCGGAGATTTTCCACGTCCAATACGGAAAACCCACGGGGCTCAAAGAGTTCCATCATTTCCCTCAGACAGGGCGCGTAGGCCCCTGGAAAGATATTCCGCGTCAGCCAGGAGTTGAGAGGCCCCGCCTGGTCTCGGCCAATGCTATGGACCAGGCCGCGGCCATTTTCTGTCAGGCAGCCGTCCATGACCGCAGACAAGGCCGGATAACTGTCCGTTCCCACATGTTCGAGCATCCCCACGGAGACAAAGACGTCATAGGTGCCTTGAATCTCCCGGTAGTCGGCCTCGATGAATTTCACCCGGTCGTCCAAACCCTCCTGCCGGGCTCTCTGGCGGGCATGGGCCACCTGCTCACGGGAGATGTTGTAGGCGTCCACGGTTACCCCGTAATGACCGGCCATGTGCAGGGCCAGGGCCCCCCAACCACAGCCTGCCTCGACCACCCGTTCTCCCGGTCTCAGGCGGAGCTTTCTCGACACCAGGTCCATTTTGGCTACCTGCGCCTCTTCCAGGGTCGCGGTCGGTGTCGGAAAATACGCGCAGGTATACACCATCTGTTCGTCAAGCCAGAGGCGGTAGAAGTCGTTGCCGATATCGTAGTGATGATAGATGTTCTGCCGGGCGCGCGACAGGGTGTTCCGCTGGCGACGACTGCCAGAGATGAGAGTGGATGTGCTTTTCCTTCGGGACACCAAAGCGCGATAGACGATCTCGAGGAACGTCGGCAGTCCGGTGTCCACATCAACACGTCCGGCGCTGTACATTTCCCCGAACTGCAGCTCGGGATCGGAGACGAGCCGGTACAGGGCCCCCCGATCATGGATGAAGACCCGCATGGCCTGAAACGATCCCGGGTCCCGGACTTCCTCGCCGTCCCACAGGACGAAACAAAGCGGAGGGTGGTTCAGTGCCCTTAACAGGACGCGGAGCAGATAACGCTCCATGGGGCTGGACCGGATGAGGGATTTTGATCGACTGAAGGAACCGGACTTCAGCCTGAAACCTGGCCGGGACCCCCTTGGAAGACCATAGACCTCGGAATTGTTCTGCTCCATCGCAGTACCCTCCTTGCCTTCGACTTCAGCGGCGGCGGATAACGCCATATCTTTCAAGCCGCGACAGGACCAGCCCCTGTCAGCACATCCCTGAAGGAACGATCGCCTGCCCCGTTCCGGAAGGATAAGGCGTTGGATGTCCCCCTCCGGATACCTTCATAGATATACCGGGCAGACCCGTCTGTCAAGAGGAACAGGCCCGGGACGTTCCCCCAAACATGCAATCCTGTCCTGACTTCCGGCCGTAAGACCTAAAGACCTCTTTTGACGGGAGCGGCGACCAGCGCCACGGGTTCAGCTTGCAGAGGGTCCAAGGGAGGGAAGGGGGAACGGCCTGAAGGTCGTGGGAAGACCTTTCCGCTGGCAAGGATATAGAATGAGAAAACCCTTTCCCGGTGGTTATACGGGAAAGGGTTTTATTCCCTATCCTGAAAGACTGTGCGGTGTCAGGCTCTTCCGGAGGCTCCGCCCGGGGTCCTGACCCTAGTCGCAGAGAACCGGTCGCCCGATATACCCCGAGTAGTCCTTGAGGACCGGTTCATAACGGTCATCCAGGAGCGGCGATGAAATCATGAAGTCTGCCGTGGAGCGATTGCAGGCCGTCGGGATGTTATAGAGCACCGCGATTCGCAGCAAGGCCTTCACGTCCACGTCGTGGGGCTGGGGCTGCATGGGGTCCCAGAGAAAGATGAGCAGATCGATCTCTCCATCTGAAATCATGGCCCCCAACTGCTGGTCGCCGCCCAGGGGTCCTGATTTCAGCTTGGTGACTTCAAACCGCGCGGCCGCGTCCAGGGGCAACCTTTTGCGGATGGCCTCCTCCACGAGTCTCCCTGTAGTGCCGGTGGAATACAGCTTGTGTCTCACCAGAACCTCTTGGTTCCAGTCGGCCCACGCGATAAGATCCTTCTTCCTGTTGTCATGCGCGACCAGTGCGATGCGTTTGATTTCCTTCATTCCTGTGTTCTCCTGTGTCTGGCCCCAGGCCACTGGTCAGGCTGTGGGACCAGCATGCTATCGTGCGGCCTGAACACGGGGAGCCGGCCGCGCCGGACCCCGCGAAGAGGCGCCCTGTTTTCCTCGTGAGGTTGTGACATTTGAACGCGGCCTGTTGCCTCGCGGCAGAGCTGAGCTTGACGGACGGGCCTTTTGATCTGCGGGGGACGCCGATGGCGTATCCCTTTCTGCGGCGGTGTAGTCGAACCCGGCCACCTGGCGGCGTTCGATGGGATTTCCCAGGACCCGCTCAATAGTTCGCACCATGTCCGTCTCTTCGGAGGTCACCAGGGTAAAGGCCTCCCCGGTCCGGGTGGCTCGCCCCGTTCGGCCAATACGGTGAATATAGGCTTCGGACGTGTTGGGGATGTCATAGTTGATCACGTGCGATACCTGTTGTACGTCGATGCCGCGGGCGGCGATGTCGGTGGCCACGAGAACCCGGAAGGTTCCGTCGCGGAACCCCCCCATGGCGGCCTCTCTCCGGGTCTGTGAGAGATTTCCCTGGAGGGACGCAGCCTGATATCCGGCACGGGCCATCTGTTCTGCGAGGCGTTTGGCCCGATGCTTGGTGCGGGTGAACACGAGCACGGACTCGGTGTCCGTATGCTTCATAAGTTCCAGGAGAAGAGGGGTCTTCAGGTGTGACGCTACCGGATAAAGCGCGTGGCTTACCGTGGCCGCCGGCACCGAGTTTCCCACCTTAATGCTGAGCGGATGTGTCAGAACTTCCCGGGCAAGATGAAGGACCTCTCTGGGCATGGTGGCCGAAAAAAGCAGGGTCTGCCGCCGTGCCGGCACGTGCTTCAGAATACGCCGGATGTCCGGGAGAAACCCCATATCGAACATCTGGTCGGCTTCGTCCAGCACGAGGACTTCTAGACGGCTCAGGTTGACGCTGTCTCGGTTGATGAGGTCCAGCAGCCGTCCGGGGCAGGCCACGACGATGTCGACCCCCCGCCTCAGTTTTTCAATCTGGGGATTGAGCCCGACACCTCCAAAGAGGGACACACTCCTCAAGCCGGTCTGCGGACCCAGTTCCACGATGGCGGCGTCTATCTGTGCCGCGAGTTCCCGCGTGGGCGCCACGATGAGGGCACGAATGGCCCCCTTCTTTCCCGTCATCAGCCGGTTCAGAATGGGCAGTACAAAGGCGGCGGTCTTTCCCGTTCCTGTCTGGGCCAGGCCCATGACATCATTTCCCTTCAGGATGGGCGGGATTGCCCGTGCCTGAATCGGTGTGGGTAGGGTGTAGCCCGCGGCCTTCACACCTGCGGCCACCTCCGGGCGAAGGTTAAAATTTTCAAAATTCATAAACGTCTTGTTCTCCTTGCTTTTCGTGTCCCCATGAAAAAAGCCCCGGAGTCATTCCGGGGCTTACGATCTCTATCTCCTAAATCCGGGAACAGCTGTTTGATGTGGAACGCTATCAGCTGCCCGGAGGCAAAGTCAAGTCCCGTGGCAAGTCAGACATCAGACACTTCCTGGGGGAGGAGAGCCCTTATAGTAAATGCATCACGGGCTGGAACTTCAGGAGGGATGGGCATGGAAAAGGCGAACAGGCTTGGCGTCTGGCGGGCTGTAACAGCAGGATGCGGGGAGCTCGCGATCAGCGGTGACTGCTGCGGCCGGTGGGCCAGGGCCAACGGCCGGTGCGACCGCCACGGCGGCGGGGCGACGCGGTATACAGAGAGCGGATCGAGAGGCAGGGTCGTAGCTAATCCATGCGAGTCGTGGCCCCCCTTGTTGTTCAGCCTTGTCGCGGCGTGGTCAGAGACTTTCCGGGGCTGAACTACCCTGGCACATCAGACCATCTTCTTTCCTCCCATGACCTAATTCACACCGGGTTCTGGCCGATGTGGGCCGTCAGGGATGGTGCGGCTTTCGACAAGTACTCATTAAGACGGTCTGGGGGGCCCTGTCAGAACCCGGCCCTCTTTGGCCGGGTTCTGAACGTTAATACACAATCGATGCCTGGCTAGAAAGACAACGAACCCTTGGCCTTGACCGTGATCGAAATAAGACTCATGGCCCCGGCCGGGGTCACCCCCTGAACAAGGTCCTCCCTACGGATCCCCTTGTTGGCCATGGTCTGGGTGCAGCATTGTATCTCCACACCCTGTTCCAGCGCTTCCTGCAACCGGCCTGCGATGGACGGACCGGTTCCCTTGGGCTCGTACCTTTCGATATTTCCTTTCACCATGACGTCCACCGCATCCTGGATGCAATAGAGGATGGTCCTCATGTCTGCGGCCGCTGCGAGGCCGGCAAACATGAGGGCGGAACGCATCCTCGGAATGCTGTCAAAGCCGGATGCACACACCACGACAAAGAGGTTGTCCTGGTCGGGTCTCATAGCCTCACTCGACTGTTCCCGATCCAGTGTGGCCAGCTCAGTCATGCGGTTCTGCCCCTTATACGCCTGCGGCAGCGTGTTGGGGCACGTCTGCCAGCTGAACGTCCACGGCAACAGGGCGCGACAGCGTAAGTCCGACCGGGGAGGTGCTCACCACGTGCTTATGGAGCGCGTCGAGCGTTTTCGCATCGGCATCGGCTTTCAGCCTGACTTTTGCATTCACGTTCTTGAACCCGGGAAGCTTGTCCATGTGCAGTTCCTCGGGCGGCTCCAGGCCTAGGAAGCCGGGCAGGTCAATCTCTCCTTCGAGTTCGATGGACAGGTCCTCGATGTTGATCCCGCGCACTGCGGCGTTCATGGCGTAGCCGATGCTCAGGCACGCGCCGTACGCCTGGAGTACCATTTCCACGGGATTGGCCGCGGTGTTTGTGCCGCAGAGCATCTCGGGCTCGTCTGCAAGAAGCGTAAAGTCACGCGAGCAGGTCTCCACCTTGAATCCGCCCTTCCATGTGGTGTGCGCTTTCCAGGTGGTTCGGGCCTGTTGCCAGTTTTGCTTGACGTGGTTTACGACGTTGACCAGGTTTTCTGTTTGAAGTCCGTTGATCGTCGGCATCGATGTCTCCCCTTTCTTCAAAGTGATGCTGGTGAGACAGCAAGTTGCCTGCCATTCCTGCCGGGGAGGAGATATCCTCAGAAGCCAGGGTCAGGGGCAGGTTCGAAAAGCCTTTATGCATCAAACGGTTGTGCATGAACCGGCCTTCATCAAGCGGAACCGTTAATCCTGTTGGATAATCCCGTACCGACTTTTCGAGGCATTCCCTGCTCGGGAGCGCTCGAAAGACGGAGCCAAATGACCGCATATTGCAATTGGTGATTAAATGGCCTAGGAATTGACGGAGGATGTTTTAAATAAAGATATATAAATCAATTGGATGTCCTGACCGCATTTTGCACCTCTTCGTACTTTTTCAGCTTTCGCCACAGGGTCGTCTTGTCGATGCCGAGAAGTCGGGCGGCCTCTCTCTGGTTTCCGCCGCATAAACGGAGGACCTGGACGATGTGGTTCCGCTCAACCTCTTCCAGACGGAGCGTACCCCTATGGCCGTTCTCGTCCCTCACGGAAATTTCCGGGGGCAGGTCGCCTGTGGTGATAAGGTCCTCCTCTGCCATGGCGATGGCCCGCTGAATCGCATTTTCGAGTTCGCGCACATTGCCCGGCCAGGGATAGGCCATGAGTGTCTGTATCGTATCCGGGGAGAACCGGGTCACGTTCTTGCCCATCTGATGAGAAAAGTGCTGGAGGAAGTTCCGTGCCAGGATGGGAATGTCCACCGTACGGTCTCGCAATGGAGGAAGATCGATCCGGATCACGTTCAAACGATAGTAAAGGTCCGAGCGAAACTCCCGGTTCTTCACCGATGCCAAAAGATCCCGGTTGGTGGCTGCAATGATGCGAACGTCCACGGTCACAGGGCGTGTGTCCCCGACCTTGGTGAACGTCCCGTTCTGAAGGACCCGAAGCAATTTGGCCTGAAGACCGGGGCTCATGGCTTCCACTTCGTCCAGAAAAAGCGTGCCATGATTGGCGGCTTCAAAAAGCCCCGTCTTATCGGTTACGGCCCCGGTGAACGCGCCCTTCACATAGCCGAAGAACTCCGATTCCAGCAGCGATTCAGGAACGGCCGAGCAGTTTACAATGACAAAGGGTCCGGATTTTCTCCGGCTGTTGGAATGCAACGCCTTGGCGATCAATTCCTTGCCGGTGCCGCTTTCTCCTGTAATGAGAATGCCCGATTCCACGTCGGTGACCTTTCTCACAAAGGCGAGCACGTGACGCATGGCGTCGCTGGCCCCGACGACGCCCTCAAAATCCAGGAGTCGGGTGGATTCATCGGCCCTGCGCAGGGTGTCCTGGAAGAGCCGCGCATTCTCGATGGCCAGACCAAGCGGCACCGTGGCGGCGCGCAGGATGTCGAGCAGGCCCTCGTCGATGACGTAAGATTCATGCGTAATGGCACATAGCACGCCGACGACCCGTTCCTGGGCCTTGACGGGCAGGCCGGCATAGAACTCCATTCCCTCGGTTTTCAGAGCGGGGCGGGTAAAGCGGGGATCTTGAGAGGCTTTCTCGGCGATAAGCACTTCTTCTCCGCACTGGGCGATCATCCCGCACATGCATTCCCCCACGGTGACCCGGTTTTCACGAAGATCCCGGACTACCTCGTCGGAAAGGTTTCGAAAGGCCATGGGGATCATCTCCTGAGTATTGGTATCGATGACATAGATGACCCCGGAATCGACCTCCATAATCTCAATAAGTTTATCGAGACTGTCCTTGAGGATTTCCTGAAGGTTCAAGGATTTGCCGAGGGTGAGGGCAATGTCGTAGAGGACCGACAGGCGTCGGTAACGAATTTCCAGATCCCTGGATTCCATCCGGGAAGCTTTGTCTGAGCCGGTCATGGGCCCTGCCTTTTCTCCGCTCCTGTCTACAGTATAGGGCCTGAAGCGGGAACGGCGATGATTTATGCCGGGTTAGGGCAAAACAATAGACGGAACCAGGAGGAGCGCGACCGGAACAGGAAGCGAAGATTTCAGGCAGGCCTGATCCACCGGGAACCGACCATCCGGCGAGCTCCGACCGTCTGAGCCTTAACGGATTCCTTCTACCGGCCCGAAGATAATCGCACGTTCTTCAATGCTGACCCGTGCAACCCGGACCCGTATTTCCTGGCCAAGCCTGAACCGGCGACCGGAATGGCGGCCGGCCAGCGTCATGGAGGCTTCATGGAAGAGGTAGTAGTCGTCGGTGAGGGCGGAGACCGGAATAAATCCGTCCACAAAGTAGTCCTTCAAGCGCACCCGGATACCGGCGGACTTAACGTCTTCCACGAATCCATCGAATTCTTCCCCCACCTTATCCTTCATGAACCAAGCCCGCAAGGACTTGGCAGACTCGCGTTCCGCCTTGTCCGCGTTCCGTTCGGTCTGCGAACAGTGAAGGCACAGATTCCGGAAATCCTCCCTGCTCGTTTCTTCGCCCGAGACCTCCTTCCCGCGCGAAAGAAGGCCCCTCAGGGTCCGGTGGACCATGAGGTCCGGATAGCGGCGGATGGGTGAGGTAAAGTGGGTGTAGCAGGTTGAGGCCAGACCGAAATGCCCGAGGTTGTCGGGCGAGTACCTAGCCGTCTTCAATGCCCGAAGTATGTGGTAATGCAGCACGCGACCTGAGGGCAATCCCTCTGTCTCCTCAAGGATCCGGGCCACGTTGCGGCTCGAAAGGCTTTTGTGTCTCACACGGAGGCCCGCTTCCTTCAGGAGTTTCAGCGCAAAGGCGATATGCTCCGGGTCCGGTTCCTCGTGGATGCGAAAGACCATCTGGAGTTCCGGACGGTCGAGATGTTCGGCGACCGCCTCGTTGGCCGCGAGCATGAACTCCTCGATCAGCCGGTGCGCATCATTCCGAGGCGCCACAATGATGTCTTCGGGCTTACCCTCCAGATCCAGGAGAATTTCGGGTTCCGGGAGATCAAAATCGAGGCTTCCCCGGTCCCTCCGCCGTTGCCTGAGCAGACGGGCCAGCTGCTGCATCTGTAGCACGGCGACGTTAACGTCATCCTCGCCATGCTCAAGGGGGTCCGGCGTTTCTATGACCTTTGCGGCTTCGGTATACGTGAGGCGCCGGTTGGAATTGATGATCGACTTCCAAAAATCGGCATGGACACGTTGCCCGGACGCATCAAAGTGCAGTTCCACGCTCATCGAAAGCCGGTCCAGTCCAGGCTTCAGACTGCAGAGATCGGAGGAGAGTTCGGGCGGAAGCATGGGAAGTACCCGGTCCGGAAAGTAGACGCTGGTTCCCCTTACCTGAGCTTCGGCATCAATGGCCGAGCCGGGCCGGACGTAATAGGAGACATCCGCGATATGAACCCAGAGAACATACCCCTTCCCCGGAAGCGTTTGGACAGATACGGCATCGTCAAAATCCCGGGCCCGTTCTCCGTCGATGGTGACCGTGAGGAGGGAACGGAAATCCTTCCTTCCCCTGATCGTCTCCTTCGGGAACTCCGGGGGGAAGGCGGCGGCTTCCTTCTTTACGGGCGAGGGAAACCGCCGGTGTAGTCCATACTCCTCGATGATGACGGAGATATCCTGGGGCGGGCTTTCCACGGGTCCCAGACTCTTCAGGATGCGGCCCTCCGGCGGTCGGCCCAATTCCGGGAACTTGACGATCTCTGCCACGACCCAATCCCCGGGCGCGGCCAGACCCGGGGGCACCTCAGGAATGAGGAGGTCCAGGCCTCCCCGTTTATACCGTGGAATCACCCAGGCATTCCGGAAGGTTCCTTCCAGCCGGCCCACAAAACGCTTGGACCCTCGGGCGAGTATCTTGATGATCGCCGCTTCCCGACGCTCCGGCCTCTCCACCCTGGCCAGGACGTGATCTCCGCCCATGGCCCCGAGCGTATGACGGGCAGGGATGAAATGATCGGGCTTTCCCGGTTCATCGGGGACCAGAAATCCATAACCGTCTGCGTGTGCTTCGAACCGGCCCTGGAGGAGGTTCATGGACGGCGCGGGGCCGTACAGGCCTCGCTTCGTGCGAAGGACCTTGCCGTCCCGAACCAGTTCCCGAAGGCTTTGTTTGAGGCGTCGGCTCTCTGCCCGCGAGAGCCGGAGCTCGTGCATGAGCTCCCTGAAGCTCACCGGACGCCGGGACCGCTGCTGGAGAAAGGAAAGAATCTGTGCTCTGTCGAACATGGAGGTTCGGCCCGTATGCGCAAAGCCCTGAGTCATTGTATCCGCTCTTTTACTGCAACCCAAGAAAGGGAGCCCCTGTCGCTCCATCCTGCTGATAGAAAAATGAACCCCTGTTGTGGTGCGCCGTTTCCGGTCAGTGTAGACTGTGGTTAATCCGGTAATCAGGAACGCCACGTTCGCTGCCTGCGGGCAGGGCCCTTATGACCACCAAGAGCGCCTTCCACTTTCTCAGGAATCAGGCCCGATTCAGAAGTTTCGGTGATGATGCTCTGGAGAGGCTGGTGCGTCAGCTGGCCATGAAGTTCTACCCCGGGGGTACGGTTATCTTTAAACAGGAGGACCGCCCGGCCGAAGAACTGCACATCATCAAGCAGGGAGGCGTGATGGTCTATGTGGACGCGGAAGGCGGAAGGGACGTCATAGACTATCGGGGGGAAGGGGATCTCTTCGGCTTTGTTCCGGGCTTGGAGAAGGCGCGGCAGGAAGTCTCCGTCGAGGCCATGGGGGATCTGGTCACCTATAGCGTGACCGCCCAGGATGTCCGGGCTCTTGTCCTGGCTTACCCCGTACTTCAGGATCTCTTTCAGGAGCAGCCCAGATCCTCGTTCCGGTTTCCAACAGGAAGCGAGATTGAGCGAAAGAGTCGGCTCTATGGGGAATCCGAGAGGCTGCTTTTCACCGCACCGGTGCGGGAACTGTCCACGCGGAAAGTCCTGCTGGCCGGCGGGACGACCCCGATCTCGGAAGCGGCGAAACTCATGTCATCCGAGCAGGTTGGCTCCCTCGTCATCACCGGGGAGGACGGCCTGCCTGTTGGTATCGTTACCAACACGGATTTGCGGGACCGTGTGCTCGTCCAGGGGCGAAGCGGTACACTTCCGGTCCGGGAGGTCATGAGCACGAATCTGGTCAAGATTGAGGCCGGGGAGTTCTGCTATGCGGCCCTGCTCAAGATGCTCAACCACGACATCCAACATCTCCTTGTTGTGGAATCCGGGAAGCTGACCGGCGTCGTCAGTACCCATGATTTCATGATGCTCCAGGGCACGTCGCCCCGGATTCTGGTCGAAGAGATCGAGACCCAGCAGACGCTTGAAGGCCTGGCGCCGGTATCCCGAAAGATTATGGGCCTGGTTTCCCTCCTGATCCGGGAAGGGGCCCGGGCCAGTGCCCTCACTCGGATCATCACGGAAGTCAACGACCGGCTGGAGCGCAAGGTGTTAACCCTTGCCCGGAATAGCCTTGGTCCGCCCCCCGTGCCGTTCTGCTGGATCGTTTACGGAAGTGCCGGGCGAAAGGAACAGGCGTTCAAGACAGACCAGGACAACGGCCTGGTCTACGCCGACCCGCAAAACGAGCAGGAGGCCCGTGACGCAAAGGACTATTTCACCCGATTATCAGAGATCGTAGCCGATGGCCTGCGCCGATGCGGGTTTGCCGATTGCCCGGGAAACTATATGGCCAGCAATCCGCAGTGGTGTGCCCCGCTTTCTGTCTGGAAGGGATATTTCCGGGGATGGATTCGGGAGCCCACGGCCGAGGCCATTGTGGCCTCCGTCATTCTTTTTGATTTCAGGGGGCTCTACGGGGATCTCCGGCTGGCTTCGGAACTGAAGGCGCACCTGATGCACGCGCTTCGGGGTCAGTCCCTCTTCCTCAAATACCTGGCCGATATGGCGACCAGTGTCCGGCCACCGCTCAGCGTTCTGGGGACCTTTGTTCTCGACAGCGAGCCCGGTCATCGGAAAAAGCTGAACCTGAAACACAAATGTATTGCGCCGCTCATCAATATCGTCCGCCTCTTCAGCCTGGAAAGCGGGATACCGGAAACCTCGACCCTGGAACGGATCTCGGCCCTTAAACGGGTCCACCCGACGGCCCGGAAAGTCGGGGATGCGCTCGAGCAGACCTTTGAATTCATCTCCCTTTTGCGCATTCACCACCAGTTCGAACAGATATCCTCGAACCTGGAACCGGACAATTTCATCGACCCTCAGGCGCTCGGTCGGCAGGACCAGAAGAATCTGAAGGACGCCTGTCGCGTCATCTCCCGGACGCTGGACGGGATTCAAAGGGAATATCGATCCTGAAATAACGGGCTCCACTCATGCCCTCCCGACCACGGGCGGCAAGAGGGATTTCCCCTCCGCAAGCAACCGCGGGGAGGTCTCGATGCCGGAAGGGTTGACCTCAGACCCTGGCGGAAGGACCTCTCAATGGGGGTCACAAGGCCTGTCTTGGGAGAGTGAACGTGAAGATGGAACCGCCGCCAAAGTTGTCCTCCACCCAGATCCGTCCGCCGTGATTCTGGATAATGGCTTTGCAGATGGCCAGCCCCAATCCGGTTCCATGGGGCTTCCCCTTCACGGTATCGCTTAGCTGATGGAACTTCTCAAAGATACGTTCCCGCTCTTCCGGCCGGATTCCCGGACCGTTGTCCCGAACTTCCATCCGCACTTCGTCGGGATCTGAAATCAGTCGGAGGTGCACCTTGCCCACCTGGTCGTCGCAATACTTGATGGCATTGGACAGGAGATTGACGATCACCTGTACGAGCCGGTCGCGGTCGCCGATGAGTCTTACGGGTTCAGACGGAAGTTGGCTGCTAATGGTCACGTCCCGGTCGCGGGCCAGCTGACTGGTTGCGGCCAGGGCTTCCTGGGTCACGTCTGCGAGGTCCAGTTCCTCCTGTATGCCCCGCACTGCGCCGGATTCGATCTTGGAAAAGTCCAGAACCTGATTCACCAGACGGGTGAGGCGCTCGGTCTCCTTCACCATGATGCCGAGAAAACGCTGCCGCTCGTCAGGGTCCATATTGACCTCGTCGTGGACAATTTCGGAAAGGGCCCGGATGGAAGTAAGCGGCGTCCGAAGTTCGTGGCTGATGGTGTTGACGAAATCATCCTTCAGCACGTCGAGTTCCTTCAAGCGTTCGTTGGTGCGCTGAAGCTCCTGAGTCGCGGCCTCGAGTTCCCGCGATTTCTGCTCCAGCTGACGGCTGTACTCGATGACCTGGGAGGTTTCATCCATGATCCGCATCAGGCCTTCGATGCTCAACGCCTCTCCTTCGATGATGGAGGACATCATGACCCGGGCCGAGGCCGCTCCCACGGTCTTGGCCAGCTCCCGTTCCGTGAATTCCAGAAGCGTGGCATCGGCCACGTTGTCGCTGTTGAGCTGGACCCGGTGCTGTTGGGCGTACGCCTGAAACGCCCGTTCAGCCCTGTCCACGCCGATGAGGCGGGCCACGAGCCCCATTAGATCGGCCACGCGGGTCGTGCCGTGCCAGAGCCGGGTGTCCCCCGTATCCGAAGCCCGACTGCCCTGGACGAACACGGCGGCCTGGAGCTGATCCAGACCGGCAGGCCGATCGTATAACGAGACCACCACCAGGAACCCCACATTGAAGAGCATGCTCCAGAAAACGGAGTGGGTAATCGGATCAAACATCGTGAGATTCAAAAGGTGATACGGTCCCAGGGCAGAAATCCCGAAGGGCCCGGGATCAACGAGAGAAATAGGCAGCCAGCCGGACTTGGCAAAGGAGGGTAGGAGCAGCGTGTAGGCCCAGACCACAAAACCGGCGGCCAGGCCGGCCAGCGCACCGGTTCGGCTGGCCCCCTTCCAGTAAAGTCCCAGGAGGATCGGCGGTGCAAACTGGGCGGCCGCGGCAAACGAGACCAGGCCAATGGTAACCAGTGCATAGGACTCCCCGATGAGGCGAAAGTAAAGATAGCCAAGCAGAAGGACCCCCAGGATGCACCCCCTCCGGAGCATCAGGAGCACGCCCCCCATGGCCTCTGTGCGGAGCAGCTTGAGCCGGAGCATGATGGGTACCAGAAGGTCGTTGGACAGCATCGTGGACAGCGCGATGGATTCCACGATCACCATACCCGTGGCGGCCG
The DNA here is from genome assembly GCA_003235715.1 of Nitrospirota bacterium. Taxonomy (GTDB): domain Bacteria; phylum Nitrospirota; class Thermodesulfovibrionia; order SZUA-242; family SZUA-242; genus SZUA-242. Next base: position 24,755 of record QJVM01000089.1, on the reverse strand, counting down.
AAAGCCCACCGAGAAAGACGAAGAGGGCGAGCAGATTATGGCCGTGCATCAGGGGAAGGGCGAGGACCAGCGTATCGGGGTCCACGTTGGCTCCGGCGAACTGCATGACGCCGGCAAAGGCGATGGGGATCACGAAAAGATTGATCGCAAAGAGATAAAGCGGAAAGAGCCAGGTGGCTGTTCGCACGTGGTCTTCATTCACGTTCTCGACCACGAGGACCTGGAACTGTCGCGGCAGGAACATGATGGCCGTCATGGAGATAAACGTCAGCGAGAACCAGGTGGCGTACCCCCCGGGCAACGCGTCCATCTGCATGAGTCGGGCGAGTTCCGGCACCTGCATGGCTTCGGCATACAGGTTGGCCGGGCCCTTATAAATCGAGAAGGTTACAAAGAGCCCGACGGCCGTGAAGGCCAGGAACTTAACCAGGGATTCAAAGGCGATGGCGGCCACCATCCCCTCGTGTCGCTCGGTCACGTCGATATGACGGGTTCCAAAAAGAATGGAGAAAACCGCCAGGATCAAGGCCACATACAGGGCGGTATCCTCTCCGACGAAGAAACCGCTATCCTGGGGAATACCGTGAAAGTGGAAGAGGGTATTGAAGCTCAGGGATATGGCCTTCAGCTGAAGGGAGATGTAGGGCATGATACCCACGACGGCAATGATCGTGACGAGGCCACCGATCTTCATGCTTTTGCCGAACCGCGAGGCGATGAAGTCGGCAATGCTTGTGATGTTGAAGACCTTGCTCAGGTGAATGATCTTCCGAAGGACCAGCCACCAGAGCAGGGCGGCCAGGGTGGGTCCAAGGTAGATGGGCAGGAACCCCGCGCCCGTGGCTGCAGCCCGCCCCACGCTACCGTAAAAGGTCCAGCCCGTGCAGTACACGGCAATGGAGAAGGTGTAGATATAGGGGTTGCTGATGATGGAACGACCCGCGTCGGCCCGTTTGTCCCCGTAATAGGCCACGGCAAACAGCAGGCCAAGGTAGCCGAAGGAAACGCTCAGGATGAGCCAGTGTGGAAGCATGGGCTTACGTCCCTGCCGGTGGCTCCGGGGCAGGGCCCGAAGGGTCGCGCGTTCGCTTCAGGGTGAGGCCCGAAGCCAGGATGATGAACGCCCAGACGAAGAAGAGATAGAAGTACAGGACCGGGATTCCCCAAACCTGTTTCATGACGCTCGCCAGCGACAGAAGGGGGAAGTTGAGGGCCAGCAGGGCCGCCACGAACAGGGCAACTAGTCGTTCATTGCGTCGCTTGGATTCAGGCATCTTTCCCCTCGTCGCCAGGGTATCGGGCTATCCTGCGTGTCTGCCTCACCGCTGGGATACCTCCATGGCCTGACCCAAGGTGGTGATCCCCTTCTCTCGGAGCAGATAGAGAAGGCGGAGAAAGACCTCGGCCGTGATCAGAGAATCCCCGAGTGCGGTATGGCGATCCCGAATTTCCACGCCGAGCCGCTGGGCAATGGAATCCAGAGAGTGCTGGGGCGTGTGGCTGTGCAGGTAGAGGGAGAGCGACAGGGTGTCCAGCACGGGATTGGTGAAATGCACGCCGGCCTTGTGTTCCTTCATCCGGAGGAATCGCATATCAAAGGCCGCATTGTGGGCCACCAGGACCGCCTCGCCCACGTAGGTATGGAAGGAACTGAGAACCTCATGGATACGGGGTCTGTCCTTGACCATCTCATTGGTGATTCCATGAAAGCGCACGGATTCCCGGGGGATCGGTCGTTCGGGATTTACCAGCTGGTCGAACTGTTCCCCGAGCAGGATCCCGTTGTTCATGACCTTCACCCCGGCCAGGGATACGATCTCGTCCCCTTCGAAGGGCATAAGCCCGGTGGTTTCCGTGTCAAAGACCACATACGTCAGCTGGTCGAGCGGATAGCCCTTCAGGGGGCCGGCATCCACCATATAGGGAGAGGTAATGAAGTCGTGGTATACGGGTCGCTCCGGGAGCATGGGGGGGCTACGGTCCCACTGGCCCGGAGCCAGGGGCACCGGCAGGCGCAACAGAGCATATCCGGGCATCCTGTGGGGACTGCTCCAGACATCGCTTCCGTGCCGTTCCAGAACTGCGCCCACCGTGGAAATGCGGTCCCGTCCCAGGGGTTCGGTCATCCACTGCTGAATCATGGAGTGGGGTATGGGCTGACCGTGCCAGTAGTAGTCAAAATAGACCCGTTGGTTACCCAGAAGCGTCTGAACCTCTATGGCCCGCGTCCCTGTGCTCTCGTGGACCTTGCGCACGAGGAATTCGAGCAGTTCGAGCAGGGCGTTGCTGTCCCCACGGACCCAGAGCGGGTCGCCGCTCATGGTGACCTGAATGCCCTGCGGGCCCAGCTGTCGGCTGACGCAGGCCACGAGGTCTCCGGTAAAGATGTCGCTCTCGCCGAACCTGGCCGAAGCCGTATCCTGAATTTCGTGGGCTAGTCGTTCGAACTGTTCGATGAGGGTCCGGGATTCTTCGGCGATGACCCGCTCGAAAGCTGCCCGGTTCTCCACCGGCAGGTCTGGATGAAGGTTCAGGCTTTCCACGCTGACGCCCAGGTTGGTCAGGGGCGCCCGCATCTTGCTCACGAGTGTGCGGAGCTGAGTTTCCTTCCGGCTCTGGAGGTCGGCCTCACGGCTGATGTCCTCGCACGTGAGCACAAAGGACCACGATACATTGGGTATGGTCGGCAGGAGATGGAGGTGGCAGTCCAGGAGGATGCCCTCATCCACGGTGGAGCAGACAAACGCCACGTCGCGATCCGTGGCGGGCGCCTCTTCGTGGCGGACCTTCCGTTGCCGGAGAATGGCCAGGGCATTTTCAATGGGAGTCTTTGCACAGAGGAGATACAGGGATCTCCCCAGACCCAGCGCCTCGTTTTCGTGGAAGACCCGTTTCGTCGCCGGATTGTAAAAGACAATCCGTGCCTGGTCGTCACAGACCATCACGGCCTCCTTGATGGAACTGAGCACTGTTTCCAGCTGCGACTTGGTATCGGCCATTTGGCTTGAGCCTGCAGCCAGGGCCTCGGCCATCTCGCGTTTTGCCTTGAGGAAGGCGGTGCTCAGATCCTCCACGTCCCGGGGCAGGGAACCGAGCAGGTGGTGGCGGGGGAGTTCAAAGTCGTAGGCCGAATTGACGCCGATGACGATCCGCATGCCTTGACTCAGCACATGAAGCGGATAAAAGACCCACCGATGCAGGAGAACAAATATCAGGGCCAAACCAGCGGCACTGAAGCACGCAATGGCACCGAGAATCAGTGTGACCCTCGTCCGTTCGTCCACGTCTTGCGAAAAGGAGGAAAGAACCAGGGCGGTCGTGGCGAAGAGGAGCGCATACAGCAAAGCGCTTATCCCAAGGAATCGCCTGTACCCGGACGAACGTGTCACGGCAGGACCTCCTGCGAAAGATTGGCCCCACGTGCTTACGGGGCGGATGTCTCGGACAGAAGCCCCCGGACCTTTTCAACGACCTCCCGGGTTGAGAAAGGCTTGGTAATGTACAGGTCCGCGCCCATGGCCAGCCCTTTTTCCCGTTCTACCTCGCGTCCCTTTGCGGTGAGCATGACAATGACTGTATTCTTGCAGGCCGGGTCAGAACGTACCCGCTGACAGACCTCATAACCGTCGAGTTTTGGCATCATGAGATCCAGGATGACCAGGTCCGGCTGGTGCTCCCGGATGGCCTCCAGAGCTTTTTCGCCGTCGTCGGCGGTGAAGGTCTCGTAGCCCTCCTTTTTCATGAGAAACTCAAGGGCCAGAACAATATTCGGCTCGTCGTCCACCAGCAGAATGCGAGGCATTCGTTCGCGCTCCTTTCAAGAGCCCTTTTGGGACATCATATCAAATCAACCCCCAAGAGGCCACGCGGTTTAAGGCGGTTATGGCGTTGAGGCGTTCAGGAGGAACCGGACCGGGCAAGGGGGAAAGGTCCTGTACGGGGGGCTTTGGCCACGGCCTTGCAGAGCCGCGCCAAAACGGGGAGGGTCGTCAGCTCTACAGGACCTATTCCACGTAGATCATCTTTCGGGTCATGCCGCCATCCACGATGAAGTTCTGGCCGGTAATAAAGGAGGCGGCTGGCGAGAGAAGGTAGCGGACCAGTTCTGCGATGTCTTCGGGTTTTCCGACCCGACCCGCCGGATGTTGCTGATGATCGACATCCCGGAGCGTGACCAACCCGCTGAGACCCTTTCTTTTCCACTGCGACGTGTCGATCCAGCCAGGACTGACGCAATTGACCCGGACCTGGGGCCCGAGGCTGACCGCCATGGAATGCGTGAGGGCGACCACGCCTCCTTTCGAAGCGCTGTAGGCCTCGGTATGGGCCTCGGACTGGAGGGCGCGGGTCGAGGCCATATTCACAATGGCCCCTCGGGCGCTTCGAAGATGGGGAGCAGCGTGGCGCGTCATGAGAAAGACGCCGGTCAGGTTGGTCCGGATCACCTTTTCCCAGTCCGCAAGGCTGAGGTCCTCCAGGGAACATGTATGTGGACCTGCAATTCCTGCATTGTTCACCAGGGCGTCCAGATGACCAAAGGTCCGGATCGTTTCAGACACGCAGGCCCTCGCTGAGGGCTCAGTGCCCACATCCGTCTTCAGGACAAGGAGGTGCCCCGATGAAAAAAGGTCGCGGCATTCTTCCATGGCTTGCGTGTCCACATCCGCCACGGTGACGGCATAGCCCGTTTCGAGCAGGTGAGCCGTAATCCCGCGACCGATGCCCTGGGCGCCGCCGGTGACAATGGCCACCTGAAGGTTCTTGTCCTCACGGATGCTTTCCATGCTTGATAAACGTTCCCTCCCGGTATTCCCGGAAGGCCCGTTCCAGTTCTTCCTGCGTGTTCATGACGATCGGACCGCCCCAGGCCACCGGTTCCCCAAGAGGGAGGCCGGATACCAGCAGGAAGCGAAGCCCTTCCGCGCCGGCTTCGGCCCGGACCTTTCGACCCGGGCCCAGAGTCACCAGATGGTAATCCTGGACGTGCCGGCTCTCAAATCGCCCCTCGCCGTCGAAGACATACGCAAAGGCCCTGTTGCCCGTGGGGAGTTCTCTCTCAAACACGCCCCCAGCCGGAACGGCCACGTCGAGATATTCGGTCTCGACCACGAGATCCCGGACCGGACCTTCAATACCATTCAGGCACCCGGCTATCACCTTCACTCCGAGCCCCCCGGCAAGGTGCGCCTCCGGGATGTCACTGCTCAGGATGCCCCGGTACCGTGGGGCCATCATCTTGTTACGGGCCGGCAGGTTCACCCAGAGCTGAAACCCTCGCATCCGGCCATTCCAGCGTCTCGGCATTTCCTGGTGAATGATGCCGCTTCCGGCAGTCATCCACTGCACATCCCCCGAGTTGATGACTCCCGAATTGCCAATGCTGTCTCCGTGCTCCACCTCGCCGGTCAGCATATAGGTTACGGTTTCGATCCCCCTGTGCGGATGCCACGGGAATCCCAGGATGTAGTCCTCCGGGCGGTCAGAGCCGAAATCATCCAGAAGGAGAAAAGGGTCAAAAACGGGTGCGGCCTGGTTCCCAAAAGCCCGCCGGAGCTTTACCCCGGCCCCTTCCAACGTAGGCTGACTTACGGAAATATCTTCTACGGTCCGGTACTCGCTCATCTTCAACCTCCCTGCATAACGGAAGAAAGTCATAACCTCCATCCTGACCCGTCCTCCGCGTCTTCGACCTCCGAATCTTTGCCCGGCACAGAAACCCGGCGCCTCCAAAAATCTCCTTTCCAGATAATTCGCGGATGTTGTCCGGGACCTGCCCTCGCCGTTCGGCCGGTTTCTCGTTATCAGCCATGGTGGTCTTTCCTGCGACCTCTCTTTCCAAAATAACCCCAACCCATGATCAAGTCAAAACGAAGGCGGAGATTGCCTTGTGGCCCCCCCCCGGCTCGTTGCTCCGGTTTCTGTGCTAACGTTTTCAGTAGAGGGGGATTCCTCTCCTATTCTTGTAAACCAGGGAGGACTTATGGGTGACGAATGTTGCAGTCTCCAGATGGGCGCAAGGGTTCCGGATTTCACGATCAAGACATTCAACCCGGCCAAGATGAACTTCGGCGAGTTCAGCCTGAAGGAACAGATTCGAAAGAAGAAATGGTCGGTGCTCTTCTTCTATCCCGCGGATTTCACTTTTGTCTGAGCTACGGAGTTTGCTGCTCTGGCAGAGCGGCAGGGCCAATTGCGGAAACTGGGGGCCGAACTTGTCACCGTGAGCACGGACACCGAGTTTGTGCACCTCGCGTGGCAGGGCAGTGAAAAGATGCTTCAGGATGTGAAATATCTTATGGGAGCCGACCCCACGGGAAATCTTTCGCGAACCTTCGGGGTGTATGACAAGGAGTCGGGTCTGGCTTTGCGAGGCACCTTTATCATCAACCCGGCAGGAGAACTGATGAATTCCGAGATCAACTACTTCAATCTCGGCCGTAACGTCGATGAACTGCTTCGAAAGCTCGAGGCCAACATCTATCTCGGAAAGAATTCTGCAGAGGCCTGTCCGGCCCAATGGAAGCATCCGGGCGACAAGACCCTCAAGCCTTCTCCGTCCCTCGTGGGGAAGGTCTTCGAGGAAATGAACAGGTAGTCCCACCGTGGCCGGGGAGTTGGCACAACACCCCGGCTATAGCGTGTTTCGTTTAGCGGAAATCCGGATTAGAGGATTCACGATACCCAAACCGGTATTCCTCGTTCCGTCCGGAACTGGCCGGTCCTGTTTGCGTCCCCCGTCTCAACCGGTCATAGGGAAACTTCGCTCTTACGGCGGGACAGGTTTCTGGCCATTTCAAGGACCTCATCCAGAAACGCTCCGGCCTCCTCCGGGCTTGCCATCCGGGAGGGTTGCCAGAAAGCAACCCATTGCCCATTCCCTTCGACTTTCCACTTCGATGTCCTTCTCCAACGGTCCAAAGAATAAAGGGATCTGGCTTCATCCAAACGCGCGTCTGTTTGGCGCGATCCCTCGTACGGCGCGGCGTCGGGAGAAGGATTCGGCAGGAAACCCGGGAGACCCTCCATCCGGACGGTGACGACGGTCTGCGTGGTCTCCGGATCGTTCATTTGGGGCCCTGATTTTGCGGAGAATTCGAACATGTAAACGTCAAAATCGCTGTATCGGCCATGGACAAGATGGCACACGGATGTTTCCCAATTTCCCTGGGAAAGGGAGAGGCCTGAAAGGATGTCCGGGGGAAGGGACTCGGCGGAGGTCTCATAACGCAGACCCCGGCGGGCCGCGATTGCCCGGAACCCAAACCGGCGTCTACGGACAAGGTACGACGCAAGAAGGAGAGCGGACACTGCAAGGAGGACCAGGAGAGAAACCATCAATGAGGATACCGCGGCGTGGGTGTGGAGGTTCGTGCGGGCCCGGCTCTCCTGTTATTCATCTATTCATCGCAGGTGCTTCCCTGGGTCACGCCACGGCTGACAGGATTCAGGCACTCGGACTCGAGGAGAGACCATCCGTAACAGATCCCGCTGGTATGGAGGCCTGGGAGCATGGAGCCTTCCGCCACACACGCACTCTGGCACTCCGAGGAATCGTTGCAAATCTTACCCGCATCCAGGGTGGGCAGATTGCACTGACCCGCCGAGGCGGTCTTCAGCGGGTTCCATTGGCCGCCCTTGTCTTCACACTGGACTTGTTGCCCGTCAGGCAGGGTGCTCTCCGAAGCCTGAGAAGAAACGTACAGGAGTCCCGGGAGCAGAAGACCCAAGGCCAGAAGGATGGACCGATTCCTCTTCATCAAGGTTCAGGACCTCTCGCTGTTGTCGCCCTCACTCGGCCTCCCGCGAAGCAGGACAGAGGCAAAGGCCACCATGAGATAAGCTCCGAGAATAATTCCCATCCAGTACCAGCCCAGGTGAGCCACCAGCACAGCCGAGATGAGCACGAACACCACCAGCCAGCCGATACTCGACCGGTTGCGCGTCACCGGACGCCGTCTCGAATACCTGCTCATGCCTTCACCGGGACCCCGTCCCGCTCGCAGGCTGCTGCGAATCCCTTGGGGTCATCCGGCGTAAACCGGAAACAGCTTACGAGCCCTCGGTTCCTTTGAATCAGTACGTGGCGTCGGCTGAAAGTCTTATCCATTATAGCTACAGAGAGCATGGAAAACGTGGGCTGAACGCCATGAAGAACCCCGGATAGGGTCCTGAGGAAGCCGAGGGGTCCCACCCGAACGCTACGGATTCGGCGGACGGGAATCCCAAACATCGTGAAGAGGGCATGCGGCCGGAGTCGCATCCTATTCCTGTAGACCCGGTATTTCTGTCCCCGACTTCTACTCCAGGGGCATGATTCATATATAGGTTGTTCGTTCTCTTTTACCACGGTCAGGTCCATCATCGTTCCGCTGTTTCTCAGGATTCCCTGCAGGCTTCCAGGCATGCACGAGTCGTCCTTGGCCCGGAAAAGAGGGACGACGGGGCAGGTTCGCCCATTCCAGAGTATCGGCCGAGAGGGGAACATAATTCATGAGCGTTGCCTTCCGCACGGCTTGCCGGATACCCCAACCGGGGCGCCCTTTCCCACGGTTTTCCGGGTATGGGCTCAAGTGACGCATATGGCTTCTAACGGCCGGGGCGCGTCTCTTCCGGTTTTCCCTTGAAGGCGGGGTCGAATGTTTGCCCAGGGTGAAGACTTCAGCTTTTCTTAAGGGACAGGATATCCTCGGCCAATCGCTCAAGGGCCTCGGTGAGATACTTGTTCAGGTTTCGTTCCACCGTGGCCTGGCTGAAGCCCGGGCGGGTCAGTTTCGGTTCCACCTTGACGGTGTGGATGGTCACCTGTTCCTTCCCCTTGATTCCAATCTCAGCGGTAAACCGGAGTCCGTAAGTAATTTCGGTGCTCAGTCTCCCGGAATGAACCATGATCGAAAAGTCCTCGATGCGAACAGAAATGACTGCATCCACACCGCGCGGGACAGAAGGCGAACCATCCTGGGCCGGGCGCCACGCCGGAACATCGGACACGACGAAGTCGTTCTTTCTGAGGATGCTTTGAAAGAGGGTGGTTACGGCTCCGGAAACCGATTCTTCCCCGAGCACAATATCCTGCCGGTTTCCGTCCAGGTCCTTCCGTTCTCCGATCCGACGTCCCCCGTACTCTTCCTCATCCTTCAGGTCGCTGCTTCGGGCATCTTCGAAAGGTACAACGCCGACAACCGGAGCCGAATCCGGAAGGTCTGCAGGAACCAGGGGCAGGTGCAAACGCACGTCGTAGACCGGGGGAGGGGCGCAGGCAACCGTGAGGGTCAGGAGTATTCCTGCGAGCCCGAGGCAGCCGGCGAAAGAGGCCCGTGAGAATGAATGATGTGGGGCATCGGGTTTTGATGGTTTCACAAGAATCCTTTCCGTGCAGGGTTTACGAAAGGAGCTGAAATCCGTTGCCTGCCCCGATGGCGGCGAAGGCCGAAAAGACTCCTGTCGGTCTATGTCCGGGAGTTTATCACGATATCCACGGTGCAAGAAGTCGGTCCGGGACCCGCGTGGCGCCTCGCCAGAAGGGCGCGCCCGGGAACGGAGGAAGATTGGCGAAGCCTGGAGGATCGTAAACCCCGTATCCCTTTGGCCAGCGAAGATGCTCCCCAGAAGTTTCCGGACCGGCCCCGCTCTCCATGATGGCGAGACCTTTGCGTTCCGCTCGCTGGATACGGCGGTCGATGCGAGCCGGCTCACGATGACCACCGGGTTCAGCCAGCCGACGACGGCCCCTGGAAGCGTCCCGGTCAGAACCCGGACGAACGCACGAGGAAAGGGGGGGCACCAGGAGACCGTCGGCGGCAAAGGGCAGAGGGTGGTTGCAACAGCGGGCCCCCACCCAATGAGCCGTTTCTGCCTCGAAATATAATTCGGCCGGTTTCGGAGAGTCTGTCGAAAGGGGGATACCCGTGCATGCTCCTGCTGCGGGCCAGACTTGTGCGCGGACGGAACGCCGGCCATGAGACACGTTCTTTGCCCAGAGCGAGGCCGACACCGGTACGAGACCTTTGATACCCTGCTTGACTTGAAATGACCCCGGTGAATAATATCGACCTGGTAATTAAAACTTTAACCATCAGGCAGGGGAAACCTGCCGGAGGAGCCTTATGAAATCTGGATATGTGCGTGTTCTGTTTGTGATGGCCTTGCTGGTGGCCCTTGCTGTCAGGGCCCACGCGGCCACCCTGAAATACGGGGCGGAACTCACCCGTAAGGAAGTCACAAAGGTTTCCGATATTGCCGACCATCCGGACCGCTATGTTGGTAGGAGGGTTCTGGTAGAGGGGACGGTCGTGGAGGTCTGTGCCAAACGGGGCTGCTGGATGGATATTGCCAGCGACCGCAAATACGAAAAGATCCAGATCAAGGTGGTTGACGGTGAAATTATCTTCCCGCTTTCTGCAAGGGGCCAGAAGGCTCTCGTCGAAGGAGTGGTGGAGGAGATGGCCATGACGTACGAACAGGCCATCTCGTATCACCGGCATAAGGCCGAGGAAAGAGGGGAGTTGTTCGACCCTTCGGTCGTTACCGGAGCCCAGACCCTTTACCGCATCCGCGGTCTCGGCGCGGTGATCACGGATTGACCCCTGTTCTCAGCCATTCCCGAGCCCCGGTTTTGAGGCTTCGGGGACAGAGATGAGGCTGCTTCATGCCCCTTAACTGGCGCAAATGGAACGCGGTGATTCACCGGGATCTGGGTTATCTCTGTACCGGTCTCACCCTGATCTACGCCATTTCAGGCGTGGCGGTAAACCACATTCACTCCTGGAATCCCAACTACACCTTCGAAAGGGAAAGCACCCGGATTCCCCCTCTCCCCTCGAAGGAAGACCTCACGGATCAGGATATTATCCAAATTCTGGCCCGTCTGGGGGAAACGCGGGTCCATCGGAGTTTCTTCCAGAAAAGCCGGGATGAAGTCGATATCTTCTTCGCGGAGGGGAGCGCCACCTCCATCAATCTCCGAACGGGCGCTGTACGGCAGGAGCGGCCCAGGCCCAGGCCGGTTCTTTACCCCATGAATTTTCTCCATCTGAATCACCCGAAGAAGATCTGGACCTGGATGGCGGATGCTTACGCGGTTTCACTGGCCGTTCTGGCTTTAACCGGTCTCTTTGTCCTCAAGGGACGTAAAGGGATCACCGGCCGTGGCGCCTGGCTTACGGGCGCAGGAATCGCCATCCCCCTTCTGTTTCTCTTTCTTTACCTCTAAGGATTTCTGGAATACCCCGGCATCCAGGTATCCCGATTGGGGTAAAAAAGCGGCTTGCGGGCCGGGTACCGTTTCCTGTATGCGAGGTATCGGTTCAACCAGCGCCTGTAGATGGTCTCCGCCGTATGAAACCGGTGGTGAGGAATCGCGTTCAGGTAGTATTCCACTTTCCACAGATTGAGGTCAGAAAGCCTCCAGTCGTACGAACCGAGATCCTCCAGATTGGCCACGGCATAACCGACGATCCGGCCCGTGTAATCCACATAAGGTTCGGCGTAGCTTTCCACCACTTTTCGCACGCTCGGAAACACGGGTTTCCGTCCGTGGAGGCCCGGGTCCCTGGACCGCGCGACGGTACCCCAGAGACCGTTTCTCTGGTACAGGAAGAGGACATGGTCCAGTTTGTCCGCACTGGCGAGGTCGAGAAGGAGGGGCGGATAGCCATGCTGCTCCAGGATCACCGCCGCAGTCAGGGCCGCCTCCAGGCAGTGGGCCGTTCCCAGCCTCAGAACCGAACGGAAACTTCGCAAGGTCTCACCCTGGGCTTCGCCGTTATAGGGAAGGCGGTTCAGGTATTTTTGAACCTGTCCAGGGGTGCGATGCTGCTCTATGAAGGCCCTTTCCGCACGGGTGAAGGTACGGCCGTTGGAGGGCGCTCTTGTCCTGACAGAAGTCCCGGTTCGAGGTTTGTTGTCCGGGCGGCTCAAGGGCGGCGAAGGGTGCTCCGGCAAGGCGCTTCGATGATCTACTTCCCCCAGACCCGGTAACGTCCCGGGCCGATGAGAAGGAGGCTGACGAAAACAATGGCGTTTTCGATGGCGTGCGACGCAACCTGGAATCCATCTCCCCTGCCCAGGTGCATGGAGGCGGCCACCCCCATGGTGATGATGAGGAACAGGAGAGCGGGACGAAAGAAAAGGCCCAGCATGAGCAGGAGCGCCCCCAGCGTTTCAGAAAGGGCCGCAGCAAGCCCGAAGGTGAGGGGCGCGAAATCGATACCAACATAATTCACGGCAGCCCCAAGCTTCCTCCACAAGGCCGTTCCACCCATCAGTTTCGGAATACCGTGGTAGAGGTACATGATCCCCATTCCCAGCCGCAGGAAGAGCAGACCCAGGTCACGCATGCTGTCGCTCGCCATAGAGCTTCACGAACCTCCATGTTCCAGGGATATCAATCGGCCTCGGGATGGAGGACCGACTTCGGGTCAGGCGTTACCGAACTGCTGGTGTTCTTCCTTCACGACCCCGGCCAGCCAGTTCAGAATGGCCGGTGCCTGGGCTATGAGGTTCCTTTCGAGGACGGCGGCCTCTTCCTCAGAAAGTTCCTCGTCGAAGCGGTTGGCATCGGGGTGGGTTACCTGGAACTGTTCCATGATAAACCCCACTTCTTCTACCGACATGCGTGTCAGTTGCATGACCACCTTCGCCATCACGTCACCATAGGTCATCCGGAACCTCTTGCCTTTACCTGTCGTGATTGTATCAACATTCCTGTCACGGTGAAAGAGGCTCGGGCTCCGGGACTTCAGAAAGGAAGCGCGTTCTGCTCGACCACGTGGAGATGAACCCTTCCGTCTTCGGGACTGATTTGCTCAAACAGGGCCCGGGCGAGCGCTTCCAGTCCGGCCGGATCGGACGTGGCCAGAACAATGCGGAGGCGGTTGAAGCCCTTTTCGTTCCGCTCTTTGATGCCGAACGAACACGCAGTTCGGAGCAGCTCATCCAGAACCGTCACGGGCGGCTCACGAAAGATATAAACCAACAGGCGGTGGCCGATGTCCAGGCGATGATGGACCCGGTATGCGCCCGGAAGACTCACGCCGTCGCTTCGCGAGATGTGCCGGAAAAGTTCCTCTGGACACTGGCAGCCCAGTTCCCTGCGAATAAACCTCTCAACTCCGCCCGCCGGGGTTTCAGCTTCTGATGACACGTCTACCATTGGCGGTAGAAATGGTGCACCGGACCGTGTCCATGGCCCACGTGAAGCCGGTGGCTTTCACGGATGGCCCCTGTCAGATAAGCCTTGGCCTCCCGGACGGCCTCTTCCACGGTCCTGCCCAGAGCGAGGAACGCCGCGAGGGCTGAAGAGAGGGTACACCCGGTTCCATGCGTGTTTCGGGTCTCAATCCGCTCAGCCCTGAACTCAAGAACCTGTTTCCCGTCAAAGAGGAGGTCGATACTTTCACGCCCGGAAAGGTGTCCCCCCTTGAGGAGCACATACTTGGGCCCCAGTCCATGAAGCCGAACAACCAGCGACTCCATCTCTCCGGCCGATGCCGGTGTGGGCCTGCCGGCGAGTCGTGCCCCTTCAGGCAGGTTTGGGGTAATGATCCGGGCCATGGGGATGAGATGTTCCTTCAGGGCCTCCACCGCATGCTCGTCGATGAGGCTGGCCCCTCCCTTGGCCACCATGACCGGATCCAGCACGATGTTTTTTGCCCGATGGGCCTTCAGACGATCCGCGATGATAACGGCCACCTCTACAGTCCCCACCATCCCGATCTTCACGGCATCGATGGAAAGGTCTTCAAAAAGGGTATCGATTTGCTGTCCGATGAAGGATATGGGGACAGCATGGATACCGGTCACCCCCCTGGTGTTCTGGGCGGTCAGGGCCGTAAGCACGGTGGTGCCGAATACGCCCAGAGCCGAGAAGGTTTTGAGGTCCGCCTGGATACCGGCCCCACCACCGGGATCAGAGCCCGCTATCGTCAGCACGTTGGGTATCATGAAATCCTGAGAACATTCTGAAAAATAAGGTCATTTCCATCGCGGGTCAGACTGAGGCTCTATGATATACTCATTCGCACCGGTTTGCATTCACGTGTCCCAGCGTTTCAGTTTCAACGTTCCGGCCTTCTTCCATGATGAGCACGACCCGCAAAGATAAAACATTGATCCTTGTCGACGGGTCGTCCTACCTGTTCCGGGCGTACCATGCCATGCCCAGTCTGACGAATTCCAAGGGGGAACCTACCGGGGCTATTTACGGGATCACGAACATGCTTCGCAAACTCCTCTCCGAATGGGACCCTGAATACATTGCCATGGTTTTCGACGCCAGAGGACGAACCTTCCGGGACGATCTTTACGAAGCATACAAGGCGAACCGCCCTCCCACACCCGAGGACCTGAGCGTCCAGGTCCAGACGGTGCATGAAATCGTAGAGGCGCTCGGGCTTCCACTTCTCGTGGTGGAGGGTGTGGAAGCGGACGATGTGATCGGTACACTGACCCGGCAGGCCTGCGAGGAAGGGATGGACACCCTGATTTCAACGGGAGACAAGGATCTTGCGCAACTGGTCAACGAGCGGGTGACCCTGGTCAATACCATGACCGATACCGTGCTGGACCCGGAGGGGGTGCTCAAGAAGTTCGGCGTTGGGCCAGACAGGATTGTGGATTATCTGGCCCTGGTCGGCGACACCTCGGACAACATCCCGGGCATCCCGAAGGTGGGGCCCAAGACAGCGGTGAAGTGGCTCCAGCAATACGGGTCCCTGGATGAAATCGTAGCCCACGCGTTCGAGATCAAGGGGGCTGTGGGAGAGAGCCTTAGGACCCACCTGGACAATCTGCCGCTCAGCCGGAAGTTGGCGACCATCAAATGTGATGTAAGCCTCGGGCGTTTGCCTTCAAGTCTCCGACGTAAAGAACGGGACGTGAAAAGACTCAAGGATCTGTATGCCCGCCTGGAGTTCAGGACCTGGCTTGGAGAGTTGTCTGACGACAAGATCGCGGCAAGACCACGGGTCACCGGAAAGGGGAGATACGACCTTATCCTGGAAGAACACGCCCTCGACCAGTGGCTCCGGAGGCTCGACAAGGTTGCCGTGTTTTCCTTTGACACGGAGACCACGAGCCTGGACACGTTGACGGCGGAGGTCGTGGGAATATCGTTTTCTGACAAGGCAGGAGAGGGCGCGTATATTCCGCTGGCCCATCGGTATCTGGGGGTCCCGGAGCAGCTTGACTGTTCCGTAGTTCTGGAGAAATTCCGCGCCCTGCTGGAGTCTCCTGAAAAGACCAAGGTTTTCCACAACCTCAAGTTTGACCTCGGCGTGCTTGAGAACCACGGGTTTCGTATTGCCGAACCGTGCATGGATACGATGCTTGAATCGTACGTGTTGAACAGCACGGCGTCCCGGCACGACATGGACAGTCTCGCCCTCAAGTATCTGGACTACAGGACGGTCAGCTATGACGAGGTGACCGGAACCGGGAAGAACCGGGTGAACTTTGAACAGGTGGATGTGGAAACCGCGGGACCGTATGCGGCCGAGGATGCGGATATTACGCTTCGGCTTCATGAAGCTCTGTCCCCTGAACTGGAACGGACAACGGCCTCAAGGAAGATCCTTCATGAGATAGAGATCCCCCTTGCCCGGGTGCTGTCCCGAATGGAACGCAACGGGGTCCGGATCGACGCCGACATGCTCCGTCGTCACGGCCGCGAGCTTGATCAGGAAATGAAAGAGGTCGAGGCGGAAGCCCAGCGGGAAGCCGGCCGGCGGTTCAACCTGGCTTCACCCAAGCAGATTCAGGAGGTGCTTTACGAGGATCTCAAGATCCAGGTTTCGAAAAAAACGCCCAAGGGTCAGGCTTCCACCTCAGAGGAGGTCCTTCAGGAACTTGCGCTCCAGTACCGGCTTCCGGAACTCATTCTTCAGTACCGGTCACTCAGCAAGCTCAAGTCCACGTACACGGACAAACTTCCGGCCATGACCCATCCAAGAACGGGCCGGGTTCACACCTCGTATCATCAGGCCGTGACGGCCACGGGCCGGCTTTCTTCAAGCGAGCCCAACCTCCAGAACATCCCCGTGCGCACGGAGGAGGGCCGGAAGATCCGGGCGGCCTTCATAGCCGGACCTGATCGAAGGATCATCTCGGCCGACTATTCGCAGGTGGAACTCCGGATCATGGCCCATTTCTCAGGGGATCCGACGTTGCTCCGCGCGTTTTCGGAGGGCAAGGACATCCACCGTGCGACGGCCGCCGAGCTGAACGGGCTGAAGGAGGAAGAGGTGACCCCAGAACTTCGACGCTATGCCAAGGCCGTGAACTTCGGCCTGATCTACGGAATGTCCGCCTTCGGTCTTTCCCAGCAGTTGAAGATTGAACGGGGCCTGGCCCAGAAGTACATCGATATCTATTTCGAGCGCTATCCGGGGGTACGCGACTTCATGGAACAGACGCGTGAACGGGCCCGGAAACAGGGGTACGTGGAAACGTTATTCGGTCGACGGCTTCATATTCCCGACATTCATTCCAGCAATCGGATGAAACAACAGGCCGCCGAGCGTGCGGCCATCAACGCGCCGATGCAGGGCACGGCCGCGGACCTGATCAAGCTGGCCATGCTGGCCGTGGATCGGTGGATTGAGGAGAGCGGTGAGGATGCGCTCATGATCATGCAGGTTCACGACGAGCTGGTCTTCGAGGTGCAGGCCTCCATTGCCGAAACCGTTGTCCATCGGGTTCGCGAACTCATGTCGGGCGTGGCCGACCTGTCCGTGCCTCTTGTGGTGGATGCGGCTGTCGGCAACAACTGGGACGAGGCGCACTGAGGATCGCAAACCCTGCCCGCCGGCAGAAAAAAAGGCCCCGCGACCGGGCCGCGAGACCTCTGACCATACGAATGAAAGGGTGGGCGTCCCTTAGGCTGCGCTTTCCTCCTCCTTCTGGGCGCCTTCGCCTTCCTTGTAGACCTCCTGGATACTGCGCACCTTGATCCCCGCTCCCTCCAGGGCCTTCTTGATGTCCACCATCTTGGCGTCTTCCACCTTGAGCATGAAATTGATGTTCATGATCCATTCCCCCTTTCCCGGGATAAAAAGTTCTGCTTATGGATACTTCGCCGGGAACCGAAGGCGGTAGATCCTCCTCCCCCCGGCGTGACTCCTGGCTAAACCTCGAGGATCTCCTTCTCCTTGGTGGCGAGGATGTCGTCCACCTTCTTTACGTGGTCGTCTGTCAGTTTCTGGATCTCATCGAGAAACCGCTTCAGCTCATCCTCCCGGATCTCCTTGTCCTTTTCCTTCTTCTTGAGATTGTCGTTCCCGTCCCGCCGGATGTTGCGGATGGCGATCTTCGCGTCTTCCGCCTTCTTGTGAGCCAGTTTGACCATTTCCTTCCGTCGCTCCTCGGACAGCATGGGTACGGTCAGCCGGATGAGTTTGCCGTCGTTGGAGGGGTTGATGCCGAGGTCGCTCTTCAGGATGGCCTTTTCAATAGCCTGGATCATCGAGGTTTCCCACGGCTGAATCCCGATGGTTCGGGCATCGGGTACGGTGAGGGAGGCGATCTGGTTCACCGGAGTGGGCGTTCCATAGTATTCCACCATGAGCCCGTCCAGAAGGGCCAGGGACGCGCGGCCCGTTCGCACCGTGTTGAGGTCCCGACGGAAGGCCTCTATGGCTTTGTCCATCTTCTGCTCGACAACGGATTTGATTTCCTCTCCCATCTAATCACCCCTTACGGTCGTTCCGATTTTCTTTCCCTGGATAGCCCCTTTGAGGTTCCCCTTCTTCTTCATGTTATAGATGACAATGGGCATGTTGTGCTCCATACATAGCGAAATGGCCGTGGAATCCATCACCTTGAGTTCCTTCTCGAGAACTTCGTGATAGGTGAGCTCCGCATAGAAGCGGGCTTTGGGATCCTTGACCGGGTCTGCTGAATAAACCCCATCCACCTTGGTGGCCTTCAGGAGCACTTCGGCCCCCACCTCCAGGGCCCGCAGCGAGGCAGCCGTATCGGTGGTGAAGAAAGGGTTTCCGGTTCCCGCGGCAAAGATCACGACCCTTCCCGATTCCAGGTGTTTCACGGCCCTTGAACGGATGTATGTTTCGGCCACGGCCTTCATCTCGATGGCCGACATCACGCGCGCCTCCATCCCGCACTTTTCAAGGGCACTCTGAAGGGCCAGCGAGTTGATCACCGTGGCCAGCATGCCCATGTAATCGGCGGTGGAGCGATCCATCCCCCGGGCACTGCCCTGAACTCCCCGGAAGATATTGCCGCCGCCGATCACGACCGCGATCTGCACGCCCAGCTGGAATACTTCCCGGATTTCGCCGGCAATGGTTTCAGCCACGGCCGTCGAAATCCCGAACTCCTGTTCCCCCATCATCGCCTCCCCGCTCAGTTTGAGCAGGACCCGACGGTATCTGGGTTTGGGACTCATTGGCTCTCGCCCAGCTGGAACCGTGCAAATCTCCGGATAACGATATTTTCTCCCAGCTTGGCCACGTACTGGGTCACCAAATCCCTGATCCGGGTTTTGCCCTCCGCATCCTTTACAAAGAGCTGGTCGAGAAGGCAGACGTCGGAATAGTATTTCTCCATCTTTCCGGAGACAATCTTTTCAATCATTTCCGCCGGCTTGCCCTGCTGCCGGAGCTGTTCCGCGTGAACGGCCTTTTCCCGTTCAAGCTGTTCCGCCGTGAGATCCTCGCGGGCGACACACAACGGAGAGGCGGCCGCAATATGCATGGCCACGTCCTTGACCAGGGTCTGGAAGTCGTCGGTGCGGGCCACGAAATCGGTCTCGCAATTGATCTCCACAAGGACCCCAATCTTTCCGCCCATGTGAATGTAGGAGCCCACGGCACCCTGGGACGCGGTGCGGCTCGCCTTCTTGTTTGCGGCGGCCAGACCCTTCTTGCGAAGGATATCCACGGCTTTTTCAAAGTCTCCCCCGGCTTCGGTCAGGGCCTTCTTGCAGTCCATCATGCCCGAGCCGGTCTTCTCGCGAAGGTCCCTTACTGCTTCGGCTGTGATGCTCATTCCTTATTTTCCTCCTGCTCCTGCCCCGCAGGGGCATCCTCGGACGACACCGGTTCGGCCGTCTCCTCCGGAAGCGGCACGGATTCCGCAGCCGCGACCTCCGCATCCTTGGCAAAAATATCACGCCCCTCAACGATGGCCTGGGCCATCTTGGAGGTGACCAGTCGAATGGCCCGGATGGCATCATCGTTGCCCGGAATCACATGGTCGATGACATCGGGATCGCAGTTGGTGTCCACGATGGCCACAACGGGAATCTTCAGCTTCCGGGCCTCTCCCACGGCGATGGACTCCCGTTTGGTATCCACCACAAAAACCATGGCCGGGAGTTCCGGCATTTCCTTGATTCCTCCAAGGGTTTTTTCGAGCTTCCCCCGGGTCTTTTCGAGCTTGGAAACCTCTTTCTTCGTGATCTGCTGATACGTTCCGTCATTACTCATAGATTCAATGCGCCGGAGTTTCTCGATACTTTTCTTGATGGTCGTGAAGTTCGTGAGCATCCCCCCCAGCCATCTTTCATTGACGAAGAAGGCTCCGCAACGTTCGGCCTCCTCCCTGATGGAGTCCTGGGCCTGCTTCTTGGTTCCGACGAACAGGATGGGTTTTCCGGAAGAGGCCATCTGCCGGACGACATCATACGTGTCGTTCAGCATCCGGAGCGTTTTTTGAAGATCAATAATGTAGATTCCGTTTCTCTCCCCGAAAATAAACTTCTTCATCTTCGGGTTCCAGCGTTTGGCCTGATGTCCGAAATGGACGCCAGCTTCGAGCAGTTCCTTCATGGTTGCAGCGGCCATGGGCGTGCTCCTCCTTCTCAAGGTTTTACCTCCGCCGGTGGCGCCCCAAAAGAGCCCTGCCCCGTAAGCGTAAACGGGGACCCTGACCGGATCCGGCGTGCGATGTAGGCAGAACCTTAGCACAGGGATAAAATGTTTATCAACAGGGTGGGAGGCCAAACATTCTGAAAAATAACGGGAAAACGATGCAGCCGGACGGTTGTCCGGGAGATCGGGCCCTCCCCGTCGCGAGGGAGCCGCAAGGACAAAGGGGGGGCTAGGCCTGGCTGGTCGGGGGGTGTTCCGGCGAGATTTTCAGGGGATGTTTGGCTTTTTTTTCAGTTGTTTACAGCCAGAGAGCGCTTGTGGTATGCTCCGAAGCTCAAAAGCGAAAAACTAAGAAGATTCTGTCCATGTTTCGGAGAAAGGCGGTTTAAGGTTTATGGCTCAAAGCAAAGAGGTCAAGACAGGCATCATCAGCAAATTCAAACAGCATGACAAGGATACGGGGTCTGCAGAAGTTCAGATTGCGCTGCTCAGCGATCGGATCAAGTACCTTACCGAACACTTCCGGACCCACGTCAAGGACCATCATTCGCGCAGGGGCCTGCTCAAGCTGGTCGGGCAGCGTCGGCGGATGCTGGCTTATCTGAAGGCGAAGAACCTGTCGAGGTACGAGTCTCTGATCACCGAACTCGGCATTCGGAAGTAGACGCAGGTCAGGATACGCGTCATGGATACGGTTAACGTTGTTGTCCGCGATATTCCGCTGGTTCTCGAGACCGGGCTCATGGCCAAGCAGGCCGACGGCGCGGTGGTTCTCCGTTACGGCGACACCGTGGTCATGGCCACGGCCGTGGCTTCGAAGACGGAGCGCCTCGGTCTGGACTTCTTTCCCCTGACCATCGACTATCAGGAGAAAGCCTATGCAGCCGGAAAGATCCCCGGCGGTTACCTGAAACGCGAAGGCCGCCCTGCGGACCGGGAGGTCCTGACCTCACGCCTCATCGACCGGCCCAACCGGCCTCTGTTTCCCAAGGGGTTCTTCTATGAGACCCAGGGCATCATCAGCGTGCTTTCCTTCGGAGAGGAGAACGTGGCGGACGTCATGGGCATCACGGCCATGTCCGCGGCTTTCACCATTTCGGATATTCCCTTCAACGGGCCGGTCGGTTCCGTGCGTATCGGAAGAATCTCGGACACCTTCATCATCAATCCGAATCTCGAGGAGATTGCCGAATGCGACCTGAACCTCATTGTGGCCGGTACGGAAGAAGCCGTGGCGATGGTGGAGGGAGGCGGCCAGGAGGTGGCCGAATCCGACCTGCTGGAGGCCATTGATATCGCGCATCGGGAGATCAAACGGATCGTGGCCGTTCAGAACGAACTCCGGGCCAAGGTCGGAAAGCCCAAGCGAGCGGTGGTCGTTGTTGAGAAGGATGCCGCTCTTGCAACCCGCGTGAAGGAACTGGCTCTGGACCGGGTCAACGAGGCGATTGTTATTCCGGACAAGATGCTCCGCCAGAAGACGCTGGATGATATCCGGGCCGCCGTCATCGCGGAGATCAATGCCGGGTCTGAAGAGGACCGGAGCCGCGATATTGATGCCGAGTTTCAGGCTGTGGAACGCGGACTCGTGCGGGACATGATCCTGAAGGAGAACCGGCGGGCGGATGGCCGGAAGTCCGACGAAATCCGTCCCATCAGTTCCATGGTGGGTTTTCTGCCTCGGGTACACGGTTCCGCCCTTTTCGTGCGCGGCGAAACCCAGGCCCTCGCGGTCGCGACCCTGGGGACGTCCATGGACGAGCAGCGTGTGGATGCCCTTGAAGGGGAAACGTTCAAGACCTTCATGCTGCATTACAACTTTCCTCCTTTCAGCGTGGGCGAGGTGAAATTTCTGCGGTCTCCGGGACGCAGGGAGATCGGACACGGAATGCTGGCAGAGCGAGGCCTCAAGCCCGTGATTCCGGGCAAGGAACAGTTCCCCTACACCATCCGGGTTGTTTCGGACATTCTGGAGTCCAACGGGTCCTCCTCCATGGCTACGGTATGCGGGGGAACCCTGGCGCTCATGGATGCCGGTGTGCCCATCAAGGCCCCGGTCGCCGGTATCGCCATGGGACTCATCAAGGAGGGAGACCAGGTTGTGGTCCTGACGGATATTCTCGGCCTGGAGGACCATCTGGGGGATATGGATTTCAAGGTGACCGGTACACGGGATGGGGTCACCGCGTTCCAGATGGATACCAAGATTGGCGGAATCACCCGGGAGATTATGGAGCAGGCACTGGAGCAGGCGCGAAACGGCCGACTCCATATTCTTGAGAAGATGGCGGAGACGCTTCCAAGCCCGCGGGCGGACCTGGCCAAGCATGCGCCCCGCATCCTGACCATCACGATCAACCCGGACAAGATCCGGGAGGTCATCGGACCCGGCGGCAAGATGATTCGCAGCATCACGGAACAGACCGGATGCAAGATTGACCTCGACGATTCGGGGTTGGTGAGCATTGCGTCGGCGGACGGAGAGGCGGCCCAGAAAGCCGTGGAGATCATCCGGGGCCTGACCGAAGAAGCTGCGGTGAACAAGATCTACCGGGGCAAGGTGGTGCGGATAACCGATTTCGGGGCTTTTGTCCAGATTCTGCCCGGAAAGGACGGCCTGCTTCATATCTCCCAGATCAGCGAGGAGCGGATTGCCAAGGTGACCGACGTCCTTAAGGAGGGAGACGAAGTGGATGTCAAGGTTATCGAGATCGATAAGATGGGCCGGATTCGGCTAAGCCGCAAGGAGGCCATGCGGGACCTGGCCAAGGGGTCCGGTTCTTAGTCAGTCAGCCGGCCATAATTTATCAGGTCAACGGGGGACGGGTCTTGAGCTTGTCCCCTTTTTGTTAGGCACACCATGAGAGAGGAACCCCGCGGGTTCGCTCCCGAGATGAACGGGAGCAGAGGGGTTCGGGAGCGCGGGGAAAACATGTACCGCAAATATACGCTGGATAACGGGATTCGTTTGGTGGTGGAACGGATGGAACACCTCCGTTCCGTCACCATGGGGGTCTGGTATGACGTGGGCGCCCGCGACGAAACGGTCGGGGAACGCGGGATATCCCATTTTCTGGAGCATATGCATTTCAAGGGAACGGCCACTCGGACCGCGCAGGATATTGCAGACCAAATCGACGGTGTGGGAGGAGAACTGAACGCCTTCACCAGCCGGGAGGGAACCACGTTCTATGCCAAGGTTCTCGACACCGAGTGGAAACTGGGTGTTGAGTTGCTCCACGACATCCTTACCCAATCGACGTTGGCCGAGCAGGAGATTGAAAAGGAGAAGCAGATCATCCTCGAGGAGATCAAGATGATCGAGGATACTCCGGATGAGCATGTGCATGACCTCTTCAATGAGGCCGCCTGGGGGACCCTTGGGCTGGGGCAGACGATTCTGGGGGCACCGGAGGATATCCGGGCCATCACCCGGGACAGGCTCACGGATTATATCGCCCATCATTACCGTCCCGAGAGCACGGTCATCGGAGCTGCGGGGCACGTAGACCCTGAAGAACTGGCCGCGGTGATGAACCAGGGGATGGGTTCCCGAGGGGCTTCGGGAGGGGGCGGGCCGCGGGCGCTCCAAGGCTGGGATGGTCCCGGGTTTCATATTCGGACGAAGGACCTGGCCGAGGTCCACCTTTGTGTGGGGGTCCGGGGAATTTCGTATCTTGACGAGGACCGGTATACCCTTTCCGTCTTGAATACGGTCCTGGGAAGCGGAGTAAGTTCCCGGCTCTTTCAGGAGATCCGGGAGAAACGGGCACTGGCCTATTCGGTCTACTCCTTCGTCAGCTCATACCGCGATTCGGGCCTCTTTGCGGCCTATGCGGGCACGAGCCCGGAGCACACGGGCGAGGTCGTTCAGCTGATCCTGCGGGAGTTCGGTCGCCTGAGACAGGGCATCGAACTCGAGGTTCTTGAACGAGCCAAGGCGCAACTCAAGGGGAATCTCATTCTGGGACTTGAATCCTCCAATTCCCGGATGAGCCAACTGGCCCGGAATGAGATGTATTACAGGCGACGATATACCCTGGAGGATCTGATTGCGGAGATTGACGCGGTAACCGTCGGAGATGTTCAGAGGATCGTCGACCGCCTGATCCGGCAGGATGCGATCGTCTTTACGGCCCTCGGTCCCATCGATGAGGGCACGCTGGGACAGGACGAACTGACGCTTGAATGCTGACCTGGCAATCCGACGGTGGCGTTTCTGGGGTTATCCGGGCATAATGAACCGAATGATCTATCGCATGCTTGTTTTTTTGCTTGGAGCAGCCCTTTTTTCGGGCGGTTGTGCTCTCCGGGCCTTCCCGGAGAAATCGGCCGAGTTTCCCTATCCCCTCCACGAGCCGCCAGGGGCGGACACGATCGTTCATGTGGCCACCGGAACCCGCCTGACGCGGCTACAACTCTTCTCTCTCCTATCGGACGCAGGGGTCGTCTACATCTCGGAATCACACAACAACCTGGAAGCGCATCGCGTTCAGGCGGAGATCATCGAGGCGATGGTTTCCCGATTCCCGGGGCAGGTGGCGGTGGGTCTGGAAATGTTTCCCTACAGCGCCCAGCAGGAGCTTGATGAGTGGAGCACGTCGGGCCTTGATGCCAGGGGGGTCGACCGGTTGTGGTCGAAGTACTGGAACGTTGATGTCGCCTATTATCAACCCCTCATTGAGGTCCTCCAACGCCACAGAACCCCTGTGATAGGACTGAACGCGCCGAAGAGCCTGGTGCGGGAGGTGTCGGAGAAAGGGGTGGAGGGGATCTCGGCCGACCTCGTGGGGGAAACTCCGGAGATCGATCTCACCGACCCGTACCAGAAGGAATTTCTCCGGTCCATCTATGCCGGCCATATGCAGGGTTCGGGGATGCTCGATCGCTTTGTGCTGATCCAGGCGCTCTGGGAAGAAACCATGGCCA
>QJVM01000033.1 GCA_003235715.1 Nitrospirota bacterium | reverse complement strand
TGGTGGTTCATGAATGGTGGGGCCACAACGAGTATGCCCGGAAACGTGCCCGAATGCTCGCAGAGCTGGGATATACGGCCCTGGCCGTGGATATGTTCGGCGAGGGCAAACAGGCGACGCACCCGGATGATGCAGGAAAGTTTGCTTCGGAGGCGATGGCCAACCTTGAAGACGGCCGGAAGCGTTTCGAGGCGGCCCTTGCAATCTTGAAGAGTCACCCAACCACGGACGCCCAGCATATTGGCGCTATCGGGTACTGTTTCGGCGGGGGCGTGGTTTTGAATATGGCGCGCCTCGGACTTGACCTTGACGGCGTTGTGAGCTTTCACGGATCCCTGGCGGGCCAAACGACGGCCCCGCCTGGCACGATCAAGGCAAAAATCCTGGTGCTCACGGGTGGAGACGACAAGATGGTCCCGGCCGAACAGGTCGCGGCTTTTGAGCAGGAGATGAAAACGGCGGGAGCGGATTACCGGGTGATCGTTTACCCGGGAGCCCTGCACAGCTTCACAAACCCGGAGGCGGACGAATATGCGAAGAAGTTTGGAATCCCGGTGGGTTACAACGAGGCCGCGGATAAGGGTTCCTGGAATGAGATGAAAGTCTTCTTCTCAGGCGTCTTCGGAAAATAAAACGTCCCTTGCCTAATCAAACGACCGGAGCCCCGGGGGAAAAACCGGCGGGGCTGTTTCGCGTGGGCATCACCCACGGAGCGTTGCCTTCACCTTGAAACGGAGCCCTAGGAAGGTTTGAGGCTCGGGTTGAGGTGGTCGTCGTCCACGGTTTCCCGTTGGCGCCTTCGTATGAGACAGGGGCGTGTCGTCTTCATCCATAGAGTTTTTCGCACGGAATGCCGGCCCGTTCAAAGTCCGCCTTCAATCTCTCTCCTTCTTCGGCGAAGAAATTCTCTTTCATGGCCCATTCCAGGCCGTGGCTTCTGTAGACCCCGTCGGCGTAGTGATAGTTGTAGCGGTCGATCAGGGCATGATCCACCTTGCCCTTCAACAGGCGTGCAAGATCCTGGCTGTGAGGCAGCAGGGGGGCGACCATGACAAAGGTTCTGATCCCTTCCGCATGGAGCCGGGACAGCGCTTCGATACGGCTGGCGACCGGCGGTGCGCCCGGCTCAAAGAGCTTTCGTATTTGCTCATCGGCCGTGGTGAGGGTGAAGCCGACCTCGACATTCCCCGCCCTCTTTAATATCTCCAGATCACGCAGAACGAGCGGGGACTTGGTCTGGATGGTGAACGGCCATCCATGGTCCGCGAGAATCTCGAGACATTGTCTCGTAAGCCGGTATTTTCTTTCCAGGGGCTGATAGCCGTCACAGACCCCGCTTACCCAAACCCTTCCCTTTTTCTTCCTTGAGATCTCCCGGCTCAGAAGTTCGGGGGCATTGATCTTGACGTCGACGAAGGTCCCCCACGGTTCGCGGTGTCCCGTAAAGCGCTTCATGAAGGCTGCGTAGCAATAGCGGCAATTGTGCTGGCAGCCCACATACGCGTTCAGGGCATAGTCGTAAACCTGGGATTTGGAGAGGATGGACCTGGCTGCAATTTCCCTAACGATCATGAAGGATTACCCCAGATTCCAGGATGCTGTCCCAGGCCCGGGTAGGCCGTGCGGCTTCAATTGTCGGGCAAATCGCGCATGACGGCACTCACGGATTGCATCAGACGGCGTCTGGATTTATGAAACAAAAGGGGTCGCGGTCTTTGTAGATATTCAAACCGAGAGACGAGGTGACGGCGAGACAGCCGCCGCAGACGGGCCGGATGGAACAGTCATCGCATGCGAGGGTTCCCCGGCGATAGCGCCGAGCTTCTTCGCAGTCATAGATTTCAGAAATGGTCTGTTCGTTGATGTTGCCGATGAGCGAGGGGAATTTCCTGCAGGCGTGAACCTCTCCGTCCGGGAGAAGGGAGACGAAATTGAAGGCTGCACTGCATCCGTGACCGGCGCAGCCGCCAAAAAAGGGCCCCCCCTGCTCGAACCGTATCACATTGAAGAGGTTATCCTTCAGCGCTACAGGGGAGCCCGGGTGCGCCCTCGGGTGATAGTCCCGGAGTATTCTCTCGAAGTCCTTCGTTTCCGGAAGCGCCAGGTTCGCGCCTTCGCCAACCAGCGACAGCCGGTTGAACGTGAAGAGGTCCGTTCTGGCCTCCAGGAGTTCGGCCAGCGGGATCACCTCCTCGAGATTTGCCCGCGTGAGGGTCAGCATGACCATGGAAGAGATGCCCAGTTCCCGAAGCAGTTCGAGAAACTCCATGACGCGGTCAAAGTGTCCGGCGCCCCGAATATGGTCATTGTGTTCCCTCAACCCTTCCAGACTCACCTGGTAGAAACGAGGTCTGGCTATGGCAATCAACTCTTCAACCCGGCTCTTCGAGGTCGGGTTCCCAAGGATGCCCACACTGAAGCCATAGTCCGCCGCCTTTTTGTACAGCTCGTTGAATTCAGGGTAGAGCAGAGGATTTCCGCCAGTGAAGGAGATGTGGCCATCCAAGTAACGCTCTGTGCAAAAGGCCCGAAGCTCACCCAGAACCGAGCAAGCTTTGGCAAAGGGAATGGCCAGCCGATCCGTGCGATCATAGCAATGCCTGCAGTGAAGGTCACAGGCCTGCGTGAGGTGCCACTGCAGGGAAAAGGCGGTGGTGTGAAAGAACTCTTCCGGTACGTCTCTTCCTCTCGGGAAATCGTCCGTTCGCCGGATGCCATGGTGGGGCGTGACGAGGAGGCCACGCCGAACAGCCCTGTTCACCGCATGATCAATGGCACCCACAGGCACTTGCCCGAGAGTGGCCACCTCTTCCCTGGGAATGTTCTCCAGCACAAGTTTGAGCACAAGAAGATCTTCATCAGGAAGTGCCTCGGTGACAAGATGGGCCCCGACTTTCCAGATGCCAATGGTCGTCTGCCCGCGTCTTACCATCGCCGTGTCTGGCTCCGTCTTGTAACTGAACAAATCGGCCAGCCCGGACCATGAGCATGGAATCAGCTGAAGGGTGGGGTTTATCCCAAGGGCACCAGCCCGGTCAGGGGAAGGGCTCTCAGTGGTCATGGCTTGATGGCGGGCCCATTCGATCCGGGCAAGGTCAGCAATCCAGACTGGAAGGTTCAGAGAGGCCGCGTGCGCGTCAAGACAATCCGGAAAGGCTTCGAGGGAAGGAGACGTCGTGTTTTCCGAAAGGAGGTGCAACCACGCATCCTTGTCCACGACTTTGGCGCACTGGGCAAAAACTGCCGCGACAGGTTCGTCATGGGGTTCAAAGTCTGGCATGGCGGGAGTGGGCCCAATGGCAAGTTCGGATTCTATTCAACTATGGGCATTTCTCCTTTCCGCGTGAAACAGGGCCGCCACCGGACAGATACGACGCTGTGGTCTATCCGGCCGCTGCGGCCCCGGCTGCGGATGAAGAATGAGTGCTTCGCTTGTCCATCAACAGGGCCTAAAAGGTTCGGTGCCCACGGCACCGTTCATTTGTTGGCCGTTCAACTGCTTCCGGGCTTCTGTTCTGCGCCCGCCGGCTTCTGTTCGGTGCTAACTGCACCGGATTTCTTCTCAGCGGTTCAACTGCTGTCCTGGGTTGATGCACAACCCGAGGTCAGGATGGCTCCGGACAGAAGGGCTGCCACGCTGAAGCCGGCCAGATACTTCCTCAGTTCCTCCTTATCCATAGGGCCGCCTCCTTTCCCATGAGATAGAAAACACAGGGGATCCCTGTTTGTGATCTTCCTGCGCTGACAGGTTTGGCCGTACAGGTAAGGCCATGCTATCAACCCGTGAGGCCACTGTCAAATTCGGGAGCCCGGGGCGTTTCATGTTGATGCCACAGGAGTGGCCGGGAGGAGTATTCGATGCATCGGCCTTGCGCTGCCTTCGATCCCGATGGAACCGTCAGGCGGGGTCAAAAACGGCGATGGTGGCCC
The DNA here is from genome assembly GCA_003235715.1 of Nitrospirota bacterium. GTDB lineage: Bacteria > Nitrospirota > Thermodesulfovibrionia > SZUA-242 > SZUA-242 > SZUA-242. The sequence goes on along the minus strand of QJVM01000033.1, from coordinate 8,321 downwards.
CTTCGCCTCCCTCGGAGCGTTCGGCGGGACGCCATGCGGAAACGCCGGGGAAGGTCTGAAGAAATTCCCGTACGGCCCTTGAGAGAATACCCGAGCCCAGTCCGTGGACAATCCGCACTTCGCTATACCCGGCAAGAAGCGCCCGACTTAAGAACCGGTCGAGTTGTGCCAGGGCAGGATCCACGCGCTGGCCGATGAGGTTCAGTTCTCGGGCCGCCGGTTCAAGTGACTCCTCCTCAGGACCCTGAACGGTCACGGGTTTCCGTGCTTCGAGCTTCGGTTCCTGTCCGGAATCACAGAGTTCGGAGATGGAGATGTCCAGATCCATGCCTGCCTCCGTTTCCACACGGCATCGGCCGGTTCTTCTGTCCAGAGATTTCAGCAGGCCCCGGGTCTTCAGGGACCGGACCAGGTAGACCCGGCCCGGCTCCAGGTTCTGCGGCAGAACCGGCCTCAGGTCTGATTCGGCCAGTTTCTCGCCTTCCGTGATCTGATGCCTGAGCTCTTCATCGGCTGCCTTCTTCGCTCGACGGAGGGCCCCAGCACGCTGTTCCGGCAAGGAAGCCGTACCGCCGTCCGTCCCGTTCAGCCTCGCGAGAAGTTGTTCCATTTTGGCCCGGGTTCCGCGAACAATGCCGGCGGCCTCGTCGTGGGCTTCGCGGAGCATCTCCTTCTTACTCAGCTCGAAGAGTTCTTTAGCCTCCCGTGCTTCAAAGGAAAGGCGATCGGCATTCGAACGGCTCTGGCGGGCCGCTTCAAGCTGTCGCGCAGCGGATTTCCTCAGCTTTTCCAGATCACTGACAAGTCGGTCCATTCGGCTTCCCCGGCCTTTGAGCATGCTGCGCGCCTTATCGACCACCTGGGCTGGAACTCCGTAACGGACGGCAATGTCCAGAGCGTGGGAACGACCCGGTACGCCGGCTTCCAGCACAAAGGTTGGCTGCAGGGTACGGTGATCAAACTGCACCGCTGCGTTCATGGCATGCGGAAGCTCGTGAACAAATCCCTTCACGGCCCCCAGATGGGTGGAGACAACGACCAGACCGCCTCGGGCTGTAGCCGCCTCCACAATGGCGCAGGCCAAGGGGCCGCCCTCTTCAGGGTCGGTCCCGGAACCGAGTTCATCCAGAAGGACGAGACTTGCTGGCCCTGCTTGCTCAAGGATTTCGGAAATGCGCCGCATGTGACCTGAAAACGTCGAAAGACTCGCCTCAATGGATTGGTCATCCCCAATATCCGCAGCAACGGTCCCAAGGAAAGGCACTTCTGTCCCTTCGTCCGCGGGAATATGCAGCCCGCTCAGGGCCATGAGGCAGATAAGCCCGATGGTTTTGAGGGCCACGGTCTTGCCCCCGGTGTTCGGACCGGTAATGACGACGGTTCTCGTCCCCACTCCGTCGAGTTCCAACGTAAGCGGGACCGGCGCCGAGGTGTCCGAATTCCTCTGCATGACTTCCCACAACAGGGGATGCCGCGCTCCCCGTATCACGAGTTTTCCCTCTGTGGATATTGCCGGCGGCACCATGCCAAATGCGGCGGCCAAACGGGCGGCCGCCATCAGGGCATCGAGTTCCACCATCGTGTTGTAAGTCGTTTCCAACTCGACGCTCACGAGCCGAATCCTGTCTGACAGGAGCCTAAGGACCCTCAGTTCTTCAGCCCTTTCCTCGGCACGAAGCTCTCCCAGTTCATTTCCAAAGGGCAGGGTTTCCAAGGGTTCAACGAACGCGGTCTCTCCAGAGTTCGAAAGATCATGAACCAGACCCGGAATACGGGTCTGGGCATCCCGCCGGACCGGAACCACCCATCGTCCTGAACGATTGGTGACAAAGTTTTCCTGGAGACATCTGGCCACCTCGGGCCGGAGAATAAAGTCCTCCAGTTTCTTCCGCAGGCGGTTTTCGGTCCGTCGAATACGTCGGCGGATATCGGCCAGGTCTTCCGACGCCGTATCGAGAACGCTCCCGTCCCGGGCGACCGCCCGTTTCAGGTCCCGGCGAAGTTCAGGCAAAGGATGGATGTCTTCTGAAAACTCTCTCAGGTGAGGCGTGTCCTTGGACGCATGAAGAACAGAGAGGACGGCGGACGCGCTTTGCAGGAGCGGAAGGAAGAGATAAATGTCCAAGGACGTGAGGACGGCATCCTGTGGCCGTACCCTGCGGAACGGAAGCGTGAGGTCTGAAAAGGCCTGAAGGGAGAAGAGTCGACCCGTATTGTCCAGATGGAGGATTTCAGTAATGAGCTGCTGGGTCCTCAGAATTTCCGCCCGTGAATTCAAGGGCCCCCAGTCGAGGGCCCGCTTCCTGCCCGGCGCGCTGGTGCAGCGTGATCCGAGGAGTTCCAGAAGGGTGTGGAATCCCAGCCGCTCCAGCGTGAGGGAATCGGCAAGCACGGGAACTAGGAAATCGCCCGGGACAGAAGTTTCAAGGCCCCGGTGATGGCCGCCTCCAGCGTTTCAAGGGTTCCCAGACGGGCCAGTGCGGTTTCGGCATCGGTCTTACGGTATCCCAGATTGACCAGGGCTGACAGGGCATCGTCGTACAGGGCCGAGGCGGGCGAGGGAGGGGGCTCGTCGAGAGAAGGCAGTTTGCCCCTCAGTTCGAAGACGAGTTTGGTGGCCGTCTTTTTCCCCAACCCCGGAATCCGGGCCAGGAAGGTGACATCCTCCGATTCGATAGCCTTCCTCAATTCCGAGACCTTGGCGCCCGAGAGAATGCCCAAACCAAGGCGGGGTCCAATACCGGACACGTCGGTCAGTGTAAGAAAGAGGTCCTTTTCCTCGGAGGCCAGGAATCCGTAGAGCTGGAGCGCGTCCTCCCGCACATGGAGGTACGTGTGAAGCAGGATCTCGTTGCCGGGGGGTGGAAGTCTTTCGAAAGTGGAAATCGGGATGAATACCCGGTATCCGAGACCTCCGGTCTCCACGAGGACCTCGCTTGGATGTTTGGAGGTCAATATCCCCTTGATGTATGCAATCATCCAGTGTCCTGAGGTCTCATGACCGGAATTTCAGAGAGAACGTTCATCGGCTCTCATCGTGAGGACAGGGCTATCGGTGCCCCCGCGGGCCTATCCCGAGGCCTTGGCCAGCGTCCGGAGAGTCAGCCTCGAACTGTGTGCATGGCAGATGGCTGTGGCCAGCGCGTCCGCCTCGTCTTCCAGCGGCGTCTGCCTCAGGCCCAGCAACGCACGGACCATGGCCTGGACCTGACCTTTGCCGGCCTTACCGTATCCCACCACAGACTTCTTGATCTCCAGGGCTGAATATTCGGTTACCGGGATGCCGGAACCCGCAAGAGCCGCCAGAACCACGCCCCGGGCCTGACCCAGGCTGAGGGCACTCTGTACGCTCTTGGCAAAGAACACCTTCTCCACAACCCCGGCCTCGGGCCGGTGGCGATGAATCAGTTCCGAGAGAAGTGTCTGAAGGCGGGAAAGCCGCTCAGGGAGGGGGTTGGAGGGCGCCAGGGCGAATCGGCCCGAATCCACATAGCGCAACGAATTATTCTCATGGCTGATCAGGCCGAATCCACAGAAGCGGCTTCCGGGATCAATGCCGAGAACGAGCATTCCGATTAACCGATCCGGTCCATGACCGCCTGGGGAATGTTGAAATTCGCATAGACGTTCTGCACATCATCGTGGTCGTCCAGGGCGTCCATGAGGCGGAGCATCTGACCCGCCACAGCGTCCTCGGCCACCTCCACCTCGGTCGTGGGGAGCTTGGTGGCTTCGGAGGAGGCTACGGGGATCTCCGCTTTCTCGAGGGCGGCGGTCACGCTGGACAGGTCAGGAACACTCGTGATGACCTGATAACTATCCTCGTCCGGTTCATTCCGCATGTCCTCCGCACCGGCATCGAGGACCAGGCTCATCAGCGTATCTTCGTCCACCTTGTTCTTCTCCACAAGGATGTACCCTTTGGCTTCGAAAAGAAAGGCGACGCTTCCGGGTTCCCCCATCTTTCCGCCGAGTTTTCCCAGAAGGTGACGAACCTCAGCCACCGTGCGGGTCCGGTTGTCCGTTAACACGTCAATGAGCAGGGCTACCCCGCCCGGCCCGTACCCTTCGTACGTGACTTCCTCGTACGTTACCCCGGGAAGTTCGCCGGTTCCTTTCTGGATGGCACGCTTGATATTGTCCGAAGGCATATTCACTGCGCGGGCCTTGTCGACGGCCAGGCGGAGCCTCGGGTTCCCCTCCGGGTCTCCTCCCCCAATCCGGGCGGCGACGGATATCTCTTTGGCCAGTTTGGTGAAGGCCTTTCCCCGCTTGGCGTCGATGGCCGCCTTCTTGTGACGGGTGGTATGCCACTTGGAATGACCTGACATGACCGAATTCTCCTTGGTTTAACGAACTTGAGCTGTCAGCAGACAGACGGGATCGGGGATCAGGAGGGGGCTGAGACCCGGAAGCCTGATCCGGCAGCCTATGTTCAGACCTTTGTTACACAGCATGAAAGGGATGGGCACCGGGCTGACCCTGCGGCGCGCAAACGGACCTAGTTCTTCGGCCGTCGCCTCCGCGTGCCCTGTGTTGCGGTATCATCGGCCGGAACTTCCCCTCCCAGTTCCACGAGCCGGTCGACGGCCATCTTGTAAAGGTACGACTGTTTGGGGATATCCTTCACTGCCATCTCAAAAGCAACCTTGGCCTCCTCCTTCCGGTCCAGCTGGTAGCTGGCCTCCCCGTAGTAATACAGAGGCATGGCTACGGGTTTCTCGGTTCGGGCCTTCACGATCGGCGCGGTGAAACGGAGCAGGCTTTCCCACATCTTCTTCTTAACATAGAAGCGAATGAGCTCATTCTGCACTTCCGGAATCAGCACTGAGTCCGGATACCGCGTTGAAAAATCTTCATACACCCTTTCCGCCTTTTCAATGGCCGGCGGATCAAACTCCCGCACATAAATCCGGACGAGTTTCCAGTGCGCTTCCTGGGCCAGACCCGCCTCGGGATAGTTGCTGATCATCTTGTTGTACTGCTCAATCCGCATCGTGCGCAGTTCCTCGGGGGAGAGAGACCCGCTCATCTCATACATCTGCTGAAAGATTTCGAAGGCCTTCTCGTTCTGCTGCTCAACGGTGAGTTTGCCGGATGCGGCCGGCGTTGCGGTGCTCTCCGTCGATCTGGATGCCCCTGAAGAGGGCTCCGCCCCCTCGCGTTTCAGCGGACTGGCGCAGGAACTCAGGGCGATGGCCACGACAAAAGCTATCAAGACACGCATTCAATAAACCTATCCCAAAGGGGCGAATGTTGTCAAACTTTCGGAAATTATGGTATTTTTTAGCTGAAAAACAGGCGTAAATTTCTGGAGGATATCGCGTTGAATGCCTATCGGAATGTGATCATCTGGATTCTCATCGGCATCCTGATGATTTTGATGTTTAATGTGGTCAACAGTCCCAAGAAAACGGAGAAGGAAATCTCCTACAGCGAACTTCTGACGCGCATTGAGGCCGGTGACGTGGCGGAGGTGACCATCAAGGAAAACAATCTCACGGGCCGGCTCGGGGACGGCACGAAGTTCAAGACTCACGTCTGGACCATGGATACAGACCTCCCTAAGATGCTGAAGGAGAAGAACGTCCGGATCTATTCCAAGCCACCCGACCAGAGTCCATGGTATGTGAACTTCTTCTTTACCTGGGGCCCCATTCTCTTTCTGGCCGGGATCTGGATATTTTTCATGCGCCAGATGCAGAGCGGGGGCAACAAGGCCATGTCCTTTGGCAAGAGCCGTGCAAAGCTCGTCTCCGAGAAGTCGGTCAAGATCACCTTTTCTGACGTCGCCGGTGTGGACGAGGCCAAGGAGGATGTCCAGGAGATCATCCAGTTTCTGAAGGATCCTTCAAAGTTTTCGAAGCTGGGCGGGAAGATTCCCAAGGGCGTGCTGCTGGTCGGTTCGCCTGGCACCGGCAAGACCCTTCTGGCCCGGGCCATCGCCGGCGAGGCCGAGGTCCCCTTCTTTTCCATGTCCGGTTCTGATTTTGTCGAGATGTTTGTCGGAGTTGGCGCTTCGCGCGTCCGGGATCTTTTCGAGCAGGGCAAGAAGAATGCCCCCTGCATCATGTTCATTGACGAGATTGACGCCGTCGGGAGACACCGGGGGGCTGGTCTGGGGGGCGGTCACGACGAGCGCGAGCAAACCCTGAACCAGTTGCTGGTGGAAATGGACGGATTCGAAGGCACCGAAGGCGTGATCATTATCGCGGCGACCAACCGTCCGGATGTGTTGGACCCGGCCCTCCTGCGGCCTGGCCGTTTTGACCGGCAGGTCGTGGTACCCTTGCCCGACGTCAAGGGGCGCAGTGAAATTCTCAAGGTTCACGGCAAGAAGGTCCAGCTGGATGGCTCTGCGAACCTGGACCTTATTGCCCGGGGCACGCCCGGCTTCTCCGGTGCGGACCTGGCCAACCTCGTCAACGAGGCGGCCCTCCTGGCGGCGAGGGCCTCAAAGGAGAAAGTCACGATGCAGGACCTCGAGGCGGCCAAGGACAAGGTGATGATGGGCGCCGAGCGGAAGAGCATGATTATCAGCGAGGCTGAGAAGAAGAACACGGCCTATCACGAGGCGGGTCATGCCCTCGTGGCCCTTCTGACGCCGGGCACGGACCCGATTCACAAGGTCAGCATTATCCCCCGCGGCCGGGCCCTGGGAATTACCCAGCAGCTTCCGGAAGAGGACAAGTACACCCATGACAAGGACTACCTGGACCGGATGCTCATGGTTTTGATGGGGGGGCGGATCGCAGAAGAGCTGGCGCTGGGTCATATCACGACCGGGGCCGGCAACGATATTGAGCGGGCGACCAATCTTGCCCGCAAGATGGTCTGCGAATGGGGCATGAGCGAGGCCTTGGGTCCCGTGACCTTTGGCAAGAAGGAAGAACATGTCTTCCTGGGACGCGAGCTTGGGCAGCATACGGAGCACAGCGAGGAGACGGCCCGGGAAATTGACCGCGAGATCCGGCGGATTGTTCATGACGCCTACCAGAAGAGCAAGGCGATCCTCACGGAGAGCCGAGACAAACTGGATGCTCTGGCCCACCTGCTTCTGGAAAAGGAAACGGTTGATCTGCAGACGATTCGAACGGGATTGAATCTTGTCCCGACAGAGCCTTCGGCTTCGGAAACAGGGAGCCCTCCAGGCGAATCGGGGGACCCAGAACAGGCCGTCTCGGGCGGACAGACGGGGCCGCCCCCGGAACCGGCGACGGGTGAAGCTTAGGTGGCGCCAGTACGAGTTGGACTTTTCGCTCAGGACCCACGTCATGGGGATCCTGAACGTAACGCCGGACTCCTTTTCTGACGGGGGCGTTTTCTTCCGGACAGACCAGGCCATCGAACAGGCCCGCCTGCTGGCATCCGAAGGCGCCGACATCATCGACATCGGCGGGGAGTCCACGCGGCCTGGTTCTGATGCTGTTCCGGAAGACGAAGAAATAAAACGCGTTGTCCCGGTCATCAAGGCCATCAGCGGCGAGGGCGGAACCGGTACTCCCCTTTCGATCGATACAACCAAATCCCGCGTGGCCGAAGCGGCGCTCCGGGCCGGGGCCTCGATGATCAACGATATCAGTGGACTCATGGCTGACCCGGATATGGCCCGTGTGGCAGCTGCGCACGGGGTGCCTGTGGTGGTGATGCATATCCGCGGAACTCCCAAGACCATGCAGAAGGATATCGTCTACCAGGATCTGATGGGCGAGATCCGGGATTATTTGAAAAGGGCTGTAGAGCGGGCCGTAACCGCAGGTGTACGGGAGGACCGCGTCCTCGTGGATCCCGGCATCGGCTTCGGCAAGACTCTGGAAAACAACCTGGAGATCATCCGGAACCTTGGTATGTTGAGAAGCCTGGGTTGTCCTCTGGTTCTGGGACCGTCGCGAAAGTCGTTCATCGGAGCCGTTTTGGACCTTCCGGTGACGGCCCGGACGGAAGGCACGGCGGCGGCCGTTGCTCTTGGAATCGCCAACGGTGCGGACTTGGTACGGGTTCATGATGTGAAGGCCATGGTCCGGGTGTGCCGGATGACCGACGCCATCATTGCCAAGGGTCTCGTTCAACGCGAGGGATAGGAAGGAGACGCTAGGAATTGCGTATGGCAAATATGACGATGCCTGTTTCGACGGAGCCTGAGACGAGGGAGGGCTCGTGTCCGAAGTAATCCGCCTGATTCGCTGGCCGGGGGACTTGGTGGACGTCTTTCTCGTGTCTCTTGTCGTCTATCGGCTTCTGCGGCTGATCAAGGGGACACGGGCAGCCCAAATGCTGCTCGGGCTGGGGCTTCTGCTCGTGGCCTCGCTCCTGGCCAACCG
>QJVM01000241.1 GCA_003235715.1 Nitrospirota bacterium | reverse complement strand
AGGAGTCCACCTCGTGGTAGGACCCGTCGATGAGCCTGGCCTTCACATCCACGACGGGATAGCCGGCCAGGACGCCTGAATCCAGGGCCTCGCGGATGCCCTTTTCAACGGCAGGCACGTATTCCTTGGGCACGGTTCCGCCCACGACCTTGTTTTCGAACACAAAGCCGCTTCCCATCTCGAGCGGCTCAAACTCCATCACCACATGCCCATACTGGCCGCGCCCGCCGGACTGTCTTACGAACTTCGTGTTGGCTGAAGCCGGTTTCCGGAAGGTCTCGCGATAGGCCACCTGGGGTTTGCCCACGTTGGCCTCGACCTTGAACTCCCTAAGCAGTCGATCCACGATAATGTCCAGGTGTAGTTCGCCCATCCCCGAAATCAGGGTCTGACTGGTCTCCTCATTGAACGAAACTCGAAACGAAGGGTCCTCCTGCCCAAGCTTGGCCAGCGACTGCGAGAGCTTCTCCTGCGCCGCCTTGGTCTTGGGTTCGATGGCCACCGAGATGACCGGCTCGGGAAAGTCCATAGACTCCAGAATGACCGCATTGCCCTCGTCGCACAGGGTGTCCCCCGTCAGCGTGCTCTTCAGCCCCACGGCGGCGACGATGTCGCCGGCAACGCATTCCTTGATCTCTTCCCTCTTGTTGGCATGCATCTTCAGGAGCCGGCCCACGCGCTCCTTCACGCCCTTGGTGGAATTGTAGACGTAGGAACCGGAACTGAGCTTTCCTGAGTAGACCCGAACGTAAGTAAGCTGTCCCACGAAGGGGTCCGTCATCACCTTGAAGGCGAGCGCCGAGAAGGGCTCCTTCTCGTCGGCCTTCCGGGTTAATTCAGACCCGTCTTTCGGACTCTGGCCCGTTACCGGCGGCACATCCAGCGGCGATGGCAGATAATCCACCACCGCGTCCAGAAGCTGCTGGACCCCCTTGTTCTTGAAGGCTGAACCGCAAACCACAGGAAAAATCTTCATCGCCAGGGTTCCCTTGCGAATGGCCGCCCTGATCTCCTCTTCCGTGGCCTCCTGGCCGCCCAGGTACTTCTCCATGAGCTCGTCGTCCACGTCGGACAACGACTCGAGCATCTTGTCCCGGTACTCCGTGGCCGTTTCCAGGTAGTCGGCCGGAATATCTCCTACTTCGTACCGTGCCCCCAGCGTCTCGTCATCGAAGAAAATGCCTTTCATCGTTACGAGGTCCACGGACCCGCGGAATCCAGACTCGGCTCCGATGGGAATCTGAATGGGAACCGGCCTGGCCCCGAGACGATCGACCATGCTCTTGACCGAGGCAAAGAAGTCGGCCCCCACGCGGTCCATCTTATTCATGAACGCGATCCGGGGTACCCGGTACCGGTCTGCCTGACGCCAGACCGTCTCAGACTGGGGCTGAACACCCGCGACGGAATCGAAGGCCGCCACCGCACCGTCCAGGACACGCAGAGAACGCTCCACCTCGATGGTAAAATCCACGTGACCGGGCGTATCAATAATATTAATGTGATGCTCCCGCCAGCGGCAGGCTGTGGCGGCAGACGTGATCGTAATGCCCCGTTCCTGCTCCTGAACCATCCAGTCCATCACCGCGGCTCCGTCGTGCACCTCGCCGATCTTGTGCGTAATCCCTGTGTAGTACAGGATTCGTTCCGTGGTCGTCGTTTTACCGGCATCAATGTGGGCCATGATGCCGATGTTGCGAACCTCTTTTAAAGGCAGTCCTGCCAAGGTGTTATCTCCCTCGAAAACCTAAAACCTGAAATGGGCAAAGGCCCGGTTGGCCTCAGCCATCCGGTGCGTGTCTTCCTTCTTCTTCACACAGGAACCCGTGTTGTTGTTGGCATCGATGAGTTCGGCAGCCAGACGCTCCCTCATGGTGCGCTCACCCCGCTTCCGCGCGTAGTCCCGCAACCACCGGAAGGTGAGGGCCATGCGTCTCTGCGGCCGGATCTCCGTGGGAACCTGGTAGGTCGCGCCCCCAACGCGGCGCGACTTCACTTCCACGGCCGGCTTGATGTTGTCCATCGCCGTCTTGAAGACCTTCAGAGGATCCTCGCCGGTCTTATCACGGATAATGTCGAAGGCCCCGTAGCAGATACCCTCCGCCACGGCCTTCTTGCCGTCCTCCATGATGGTGTTGATGAACTTGCTCAAGACCTTGCTGTTGTACTTGGGGTCCGGGAGAACCTCCCGTTTGACCGGTCGTCTTCTTCTTGACATATCCCGTGCCTCTTATTTTGGTCTCTTCGTCCCGTACTTCGACCGGCTCACGCGACGGTCGTTCACGCCCAGGGTATCAAGGGCTCCCCGGACGATGTGATACCTCACACCCGGAAGGTCCTTCACCCTCCCTCCGCGAATAAGGACAATGGAGTGCTCCTGCAGATTGTGCCCCACTCCTGGAATATAGGTCGTCACCTCCATGCCGTTGGTCAGCCTCACGCGGGCCACCTTCCGAAGGGCCGAGTTGGGCTTCTTCGGCGTGGTGGTGTACACCCTGACGCATACGCCCCGCCGCTGTGGGCAGCTCTTGAGTGCAGGCGATTTGGTTTTCGACACTACCTTTTTGCGTCCCTCGCGGACAAGCTGTGAAATGGTCGGCACGATTCCTCCAAATTCCCTTTTAAAATTCAAAACGTTGCCCCGGTTTGCGTTCAGCCGCAGTTTCCGACGGGCAACCGGCGAAGTTTACACAAGCGCCGTTTCTTTGTCAAGCAAACAAAGGCGTATCCCCCCACTTCCCAAGGGAGGAGAATCCTATCACAAATCGCCAGCAGATTGAAAGCCCAAAAGCTGCCAGGGAAGGAAGAAACAGGAAAGGTAAAAGGCAGGCTCGGAAGGCCGGAGAGCCCCCCTGTGTTTGAATACCCGGGTTAGGCGAAAGACCCGAGTAAGAGGCTCACCCCTTGGGATGTTCCGGCATGAGTCCCTCAAGGGAATAACGAGGCGTAACGATCCCGGTGATCCGGTTCTGGCCATCCACCTTGATAATGGTGGGCCGGTTGTTCCTGAGCTCTTCGTCAGTCAGATATTCGTAGCAGAACACGATGATTCGATCGCCCGGAACCCCCTTCCTTGCCGTAGGCCCGTTCAGACACATCACGCCCGAACCCGGCTCTCCGGGAATGACATAGGTCTCAAAGCGCTCCCCGTTGTTCAGGTTGCTCACGGAAACCTGCTCGTAGGGCAAAATTCCAGCACTCGCCATCAGGGTGGTGTCCATGGTCAGACTGCCCTCGTATTCCAGTTCAGCCGCCGTCACCGTGGCCCGGTGGATCTTGCACCGCAACATGCATCGAAGCATCTTGGTCGTCGCCTCAGGTCTCTATGATGCGTGGAACCCTGAAGAACTCCTCAGTGGCGCCCGGCGCATTCCGGAGAATCTCTTCCCGGGGGGTTGAATCCCGGAGGACATCCTCGCGGAACACGTTGGTCATATCCAGTACATGGGACGTGGGTTCCACGTCGGCCGTATCCAGTTCCCCCAGTTTCTCCACATAGGACAGGACCTGGGATAACTGGGTCGTAAAACGTTCCACCTCGGAAGGGCTGAGGCGCAAACGCGCCAGCAGGGCTACATGTTCAACTTCCTTTCGGTCAATGGTCATGGCAGAGGCTCGGAACGAACGGAAATGGAAGAGTCAGATCACCTCGAGATTGGCAAATTTCACGGCCAGTCTCTTGACCCCCACGCTGGGAAAGTTCACCGTAACTTTTGCGCTTTCACCCTCGCCCACATAATCGCGGATCACGCCGGAACCCCAGGTGATATGCTTTACCCGGGCCCCTATGGGGAATGGAAGTTCCACCTTCATCTTCCTCCGGGGCCGGGGAGCAGGCTCATCCAGGATTAGGTTCACAGGGTGACGACTCACCGTCGAGCAGGCGTGCTCTGGCAGGTCTGTCAGAAAACGGGAGGGCTTCTGGGCCTGAATGCGTGCATACACCCTGCGTTGGGCCGCGCCCGAGAGAAAGAGCCTGTCCCTCGCGCGGGTCATTCCAACGTAGAGGAGTCGGCGTTCCTCCTCCAGCGCCCCTCCGTTTTCCTTGCACGCAAGCGCGTGCGGCATAAGACCATCCTCCAGGCCGGCAATATAGACCACCGGGAATTCCATACCGTGCGCCTCGTGGACCGTCAGCACCGAAACCACGTCCCCGTTCCGGTCATCTGCGCCATGCCCGACAAGGGCCACCTGATCCAGAAAATCATTCAGGGTCCGGCCTTTGGCTTCCCCAATCAGACGCTTTACGTGAGGCAAACGGTTTACCCCACCCTTCTCCGCCGCCAGCCATTCGATATATCCGGTTTTCTCCAGCATGAACGACAGCACTTCGGAGGCATCCCCGCTCATCCTCCCGGCCTTGCCCAGAAGATCCAACAGGTGTTTTATCGGAGCCTGGGACTTGCGCGTCTTGGAGGTCTTCCGGAGCTGCTCAAACAGGCTTAGGCCATCGGCACGGGCGGCGTTCACGGCCTTGTTCAAAGCGGCCTCGCCCATGCCTCGGGGTGGGCTGTTCAGAACCCTCCTCAGGCTCACCGAATCGTTGGGATTCGCCGCGAGGCGCGCATAGGCCAGGGCGTCCCTCACCTCGGGCTTCTGATAAAACGGGTAGGACGCCGGGACGTAGAAAGGGATCCCTTCGGCCCGGAGAGCGTCCTCAAGAGGCGGAAGCTGGGAGTTCACGCGGTACAGGATGGCAAAATCCCCATAGCCGTATTGTCCCGTCAGGTAAAGCTCCCGAACCCCGCGGGCAATATACTGGGCTTCTTCCCCTTCGTTGCCCGCATGAAAATACTGGGGACGCTCCGTGACCGGCCTGAGACTGCAAAGATTCTTCTGTCGACGTCCCTCGTTGGTACGCACCACCGCCCCTGCTGCGTCGAGAATAAGCGGGGCACAACGATGACTGCCTTCCAGGCAAACCACTGCGGTCTTCCGGAAATCCTTGGGGAAGGTCTCGATGAAATCCGTCTTTGCTCCGCGGTGGCAGAGGACCGCCTGATCATCGTCCGCCGTGACCAGCAGGGAGGGCGCTCCACCCTTGGTGAGAACTTTCAGCATCTGGTACTGGACCGCATTGATGTCCTGGAAATCATCCACAATGATGTGCTGAATCGCCTTACGGACCTTGGCCAGCAGCGTCTTCTTCGATTCCAGCATCGTAACGGCACTCATGACCAGATCCTCGTGATCCATGGCCTGGTTCTGCCGGAGATCATTCTGGTACCGCATGTAGACCCGGGCCAGTTTTTCCTCAAACCCAAAGCCTCCGCCCGCCGCCACAAACTCCTCCGCCCCCACGCGTTCTGCCTTGAGTTGCGCTATGCGCGCCGCAATCCCCCTGAAGAGGGCCTCGTGAATACCGAAATCCTTCAGAATCGAACGGATGAGCAGATGGCAGTCGCTCTCGTCGTAAATGACAAACGCGGACCCGTAGCCTGACGCCTTGGGTTCGTCCCTCAGGATTCGGCATGCGAAGGAATGAAAGGTGTCAATCGAACAGGTTGCCGGGTTTGTATGCGGAACCATCCGGCAGATTCTCTCACGAAATTCCTCCGCCGCCCAGGGGTTCTGCACCAGGGCCAGGATTTCCTGGGGAGAAACCTTCTTCTCAGTCAGATGGGCATATCGCGCGGCCGCAACATGGGTCTTGCCGCACCCGGCCCCCGCAATCACCAGCACCGGATGGTCCAGATCGGTTACGGCCTGGGCCTGTTCCCCGGTACATCCGAACAATATATCCTTACTCAAGAAGCCTCCTGGACTGTCCACCCCGTAACCGGCTGGCGCCGCAAAACCCGGGGAATTTATTTTAATGGAAAAGCCCGTACTTTATCCATGACGGTCCGGAAAATGAAAGGGAGGCACGAAGGCGAGGCACCCCTGCTGTAGCCCCGTACCCGCACGCAGGAAATACCGAGTGCCGTCTACGGGGCCTTGCACGGGCGTGATCAAAAAAGAAACCCGGGACAGTCCTCAAAGAGCCCGTCCCGGAGACACGGCGATTCTACGCGGTTACTCGACGGTCACGCTCTTGGCCAGGTTTCGGGGCTGATCCACGTCACATCCCCGCAGAACCGCAATGTGGTATGCAAGAAGCTGGAGCGGCACGGAAAACAGAAGCGGCATGAGAAGCGGGTGCGTCTCGGGCACGAGAAAAATATCCTGTGCCTTGTCCGCAACCTCGGTCATCCCTTCCACCCCCACAGCAATCACCTGCCCCCCCCGGCTCCGAGCCTCCTCGATGTTGCCGAGAATCTTGGCGGCAGAGGCGTCCGGAGGCACAATGACGAGTACCGGCATCTCCTCATCAATAAGGGCAATGGGGCCATGCTTCATTTCCCCGGCCGGATACCCCTCGGCGTGAATATAGGAGATCTCCTTCAACTTCAAGGCACCCTCCAGGGCAATGGGGTAATTGATGCCGCGGCCCAGGTACAGGAAGTCCCTCGCCCTGAAGAATTTCCGGGATATGGTCACAAGGTCCGTTTCACGCTGAAGAATGGACTCCATCTGGTGGGGCACATAGACGAGGGACCCCAGAATCTTCCGGATCTCCTCTGTGGAAAGGGTTCCCCGGGCCTGCCCGAGGGCCAGGGCCAGGAAATAAAGGGCAGCCAGCTGGGAGGTAAAGGCCTTCGTGGAGGCTACCCCTATCTCCGGCCCCGCGTGCGTATAAATGACGGCATGGGCATCCCGGGCCGAACTGCTCCCGACCACATTACAGATGCTGACCACTCGGGCGCCCCGACGCTTGGCCTCCTTCTGCGCGGCCAGGGTGTCAGCCGTCTCGCCTGACTGGGTAATGGCCACAAACAGGTCGCCTTCCCCAATGATGGGATTGCGGTACCGAAACTCTGAAGCGATGTCCGTCTCGGCGGCTGTACGCGAGAGGCTCTCGATCAGATACTTGCCCACCAGCCCCGCATGCCATGAGGTTCCGCAGGCCACCAGAAACACCCTTTTGATCCCGCGGAGTTCGTCCGCCGAGAGTCCCAGTTCCTCGTAATTCACCTCCCCCGCTTCCAGGGAAAAGCGTCCCCTCAGGGTATCCATCACGGTTCGAGGCTGCTCGAAGATTTCCTTCAGCATGAAATGCCGGTAGCCTCCCTTTTCCGCCATGGCCGGACTCCAGGTGATCCGGTCCACCGGCGCGTCCGTCGGATTTCCAGCAAAATCGGTCAGCACAACGCCTTCCGCCGTGATGACCGCCATCTGCCCGTCTTCAAGGATGATGACGTCGCGCGTGTGGTTCAGGAGGGCCGGGATATCGGAAGCCAGGAGATATTCCCCTTCGCCGAGACCCACCACAAGCGGGCTCTCTTTTCTAGCCCCCACGATCTTTCCGGGCTCGTCCTCAGCCATGACGCCGATCGCAAAGGAGCCTTCCGTATGTTGCAGCGCCCCCCTTACCGCATCCTCCAGAGGCATGCCCGGCTTTCTGTGAAGAGATATCAGGGCACAGAGCACTTCAGAATCCGTGTCCGAGGCAAAATCGAAGCCCTCTCCGCGGAGTTGTTTCTTCAGCCGCAGGTAATTTTCCACAATCCCGTTGTGGACGACCACGATCCCCCTGACCCGGTGCGGATGGGCATTCTCCTCCGTAGGGCCGCCGTGCGTGGCCCAGCGGGTGTGCCCGAGCCCGGAACTGCTTTCCAGGTTCTGGTCGCTTATCTTCGTCTCGAGGTCCCGGATCTTCCCCACGCACCTCCGCACGTCGAATCCGTTGCCTCCGGGAAACACGATGCCGGCCGAATCGTATCCCCGGTATTCGAGTTTCTTCAGGCCGTCAATCAGAATGGGAATGGCGTTCTGGTTTCCGATGTATCCGATGATTCCGCACATGGTTTGGTTTAACCTCTCAATGCGTTATTTGGTCTGTCGGAGGATTGATTCAATTCGTAGGCTCCTCAATTCGGCCGCGTGGTCTGTCCGTTCCTCGCTTCCTGACCGGATGAACGAGCCCGTAAAGAAACTGACCCACGTAAGCTGACCCAAAAACCAATCAACCCATCTCATTTCTTTCCCTTCACCAGGGCCCGTTTCTTCACCCACCCTTCGATGTTCCGCTGGCGGACACGCGTCAGGGCCAGAGAGCCGGCCGGCACGTCGCCCGTGATCGTCGAGCCCGCACCCACGTAAGCCCCCTTGCCCACCTTGACCGGGGCCACCAGTTGGGTATCGCTCCCGATAAACACGCCCTCCCCGATCACGGTTTGGTGTTTGTGGGTCCCGTCGTAATTGCACGTGATGGTTCCGGCCCCGATGTTCACGCCCCGTCCGATCTCGGCATCGCCGAGATAACTCAGATGGGATGCCTTGGCGCCGTCCCTGAGCACGGCCTTTTTGAGTTCCACGAAGTTGCCTACCTTCACATCTTTCTTGAGCACGCTTCCCGGCCTCAGGTGGGCAAAGGGCCCCACACTGCATCCGGGTCCTATCCGGCTGTCCTCGATCACGCAACCGTCCTTGACAACGGCACCATCCTCGACCTTCGAATTCACAATGCGCACCCCCGGAAAGATATGGCATCCGGCTCCTATGCGGCTTCGGCCCTCGATCACGACGTTCGGGTAAATAAACGTATCCCGCCCGACCTTCACCTCCGGCTCGATGAACACCGACCCGGGCTGCATCACGCTCACGCCGTCGGCCATGAGGCCCTCCAGGATGCGCATGCGGAGAATCCCGGCCGCCTCGGCCAGTTCCTTCCGGCTGTTCACGCCACGCAGGTCCTCCTCTTCAACGAGACAGGCCCCCACCTTGAGGCCCTCCGACACGGAAAGCCCGACAATATCCGTAAGGTAATACTCGCCCGCCCGGTTCGCCGGCCGAATCTGACTGAGAAGGTCGAGAACCCCGGGCTCCATGACGTAAAGCCCGCCGTTCACCTCGGGGATTCGGAGTTGGTCCGTGGTGGCATCCTTCTGTTCCACGATTCCGGACACCCGGTCCCTATCGTCCCGAAGCACCCGTCCGTATCCGGTCGGGTCCGGGGTGATAAAGGAAGAGAGCGTAAGGGCGTTCTTCTGGCGGCGGTGAAAGGCGATAAGGGCCTTGAGCGTTTCCGTCCGGATAAGCGGCATGTCCCCGTTCAGCACGAGCAGCGTGGACCTCACCTTTCCAAGGGGGGCCACGCCGGCCTTCAGGGCATCCGCCGTTCCCTTCTGTTCCTTCTGGAGCGCATAGACCAGGCCGGGATCCGTACCCATGGCCTCCCTGACGCGCTCGGCCTGATGGCCCACGACCACCGAAATGGCTTTCGGCCGAAGGGCCCTCACCGCCTGAAGGGGGAAATAGAGCATGGGCTTGCCAAGCACCGGGTGCAGCACCTTGGCCCGGTCAGACTTCATCCGGGTGCCAAGCCCCGCCGCCATGATCACGGATACGAATTCCTTCACCCGTTATGCCTCCTTGTCACGGTTGTAAATATCCTCGTACCGCACAATGTCGTCCTCGGCCAGATAGTCCCCGTTCTGGACCTCGATCACGTGCAGAGGTATCTTCCCCGGGTTTTCGAGGCGGTGTTTCGTGGACATGGGGATATACGTCGACTCGTTCGTATGAATTTCGAGCACCTCATCGCCCCGAGTCACCCGGGCCGTTCCGGCCACCACCACCCAGTGCTCGCTCCGGTGGTGGTGCATCTGCAGGCTGAGCTTGGCCCCGGGATGCACCATGAGCCGCTTGATCTGGTATCTCGGCGCACGCTCCAGCACGGTGTAGGATCCCCAGGGCCTCTCTACGGTGAGATGGGTGACACACTCCTCGGCATTTCGCGCCCGGAGGATATCGACCACCCGTTTGACCTCCTGGGCCCGGTCCTTGGGGCAGACCAGCACCGCGTCCGGCGTCTCGACCACCACCATATCCCGGAGCCCCACCGTCGCCACCACGCGCTGGTGGCCGATAACCGAGGTATTGGCCGATTCAACATCCACAATGTTGCCCTGAAAGATGTTTCCATTCTCGTCCCGCTCGAGCACCTCATCCAGCGCGCTCCAGCTGCCCACGTCCGACCACCCGAAATCCACGGGCAGCACCACGGCCCGCGCGGTCTTCTCCATGACCGCGTAATCGATGGAAATGGACGGGGCCTTTCCGTAAGCCTCCGCCGTAACCTTATCCTGGGCAAGGACGCCTGAGATTTCGGGCTGATGAGCCCCCAGTTCCTCGAGGATCGTCCCGGCCTTCCAGCAGAAGATCCCGCTGTTCCAGTAGTAGTTGCCCTCCCGGAGATAGGCCTCGGCCGTCTCCCGGTCCGGCTTCTCGGCAAACCGGAGAACCTTCCTCACCTCCCCGTGTATCGTCTCTCCCCCCTGGATGTAGCCATACCCCGTTTCCGGAAATCTCGGTTTGATGCCAAAGGTCACAAGATATCCCTTCCGGGCCATCTCCACGGCATCTTCCACGGCTTCTTTGAAGCCTTCGACGTTGGAAATGAAGTGGTCGGCCGGCATAACCAGCATGACGCCTTCGGGATCCCTGCGAGAAATGTCCGCTGCCGCCAGCCCGATGGCCGGGGCGGTGTTACGGGCCGAGGGTTCCGTAACCAGACGGACGTTATCGAACTTGAGCATCCGCACCCCCGCCGCCTGGGACTTCGTGGTCACCACCATCACCTCGGCCAGTCCCGCAACCCTTTCCGCACGGGCCACGGTTTCTTCCAGCATGGTCCGGCCGGACAGAAGCCTGAGCAGCTGTTTGGGGGATTCCTCACGGCTGAGAGGCCAGAACCGGGTCCCGCTCCCGCCCGCAAGAATCACGGCGTAAATCCCGTCAGTCATCGACGTTTCTCCATCCTTTTTCTTCGGCTTTCACGGGTCTCTTATTTAACACCAACCCACGCTCCCCGCCGTACCGATCCCGGCGGACGCCTGGAGCCTTCCATCCCTCTTCCTGTCTTTGCGTCTGCCCTCCATCTTCGTCCGCCGAGACAGATTGGTCAAACCGGATGACTCCGCCTCTCCTACGATTAAGCCCCGGGTATGTTACACTTTTAGGCCTTGGTTTAGCTTTATTTTCCGTGTGGTTACTCGGAGCCCTCCGGCTCCCTGAGGGTGGTGCACCGAACCGGGCAGACCCACCATTTCTGATGATCTGAGGTTTCTCACGTGAAGAACCTTTCGGGAAAGAGAATTCTGGTTACCGGGGGCGCGGGCTTCATCGGCTCGCATCTCTGCGAGCGCCTGCTGAACGAGGGTCACGAAATCGTCTGCGTGGACAACTTCTTCACCGGCCGTCGTTCAAACATAGCCCATCTCATGAGCAACCCCTTTTTCGAAGTCCTCCGCCACGACATCTGCTTCCCGCTCTACGTTGAGGTCGACGAGATCTACAACCTGGCCTGTCCGGCCTCGCCCATCCATTATCAGAACGATCCCGTGCAAACGACCAAAACGAGCGTTCATGGCTCCATCAACATGCTGGGCCTCGCCAAGCGCCTGAAGATCAGGATCCTCCAAGCTTCCACGAGCGAGGTCTACGGAGACCCCTCGGTCCATCCTCAGCCCGAGACTTACTGGGGCAACGTGAACCCCATCGGGTTCCGCTCCTGTTACGATGAGGGAAAACGCTGTGCCGAGACGCTCTTTTTCGACTACCACCGCCAGCACCGTCTGCAGATCAAGGTGGCCCGAATCTTCAACACCTACGGGCCTCGCATGCACCCCAACGACGGCCGGGTGGTCAGCAATTTCATCGTGCAGGCCCTGCAGGGGAAGGACATCACCGTTTACGGGGACGGCAGCCAGACCCGAAGCTTCTGCTTCGTGGATGACCTTGTGGACGGCCTGATCCGGCTCATGGACAGCCCGGACAGTGTGACCGGCCCGGTGAACCTGGGCAATCCCTCGGAGTTCACCATTCTGGAACTCGCGGAAAAGCTCATCGCCGCCACCGGGTCCAAATCCAGGGTGGTTCACAAGCCACTCCCACCGGACGACCCGACCCAGCGCCAGCCGGATATCTCTCTCGCCAGAAAGACCCTCAAGTGGAAGCCGGTGACCCACCTCGATAAGGGCCTTGAGAAAGCCGTCGAATATTTCCGGGACCTCCTTGCAAAAGGCCGTTGATGCGACGAATGGATCTGATGAGTACCAACAATCGGGGGTGAGTTTGTGATTCTTATCGTCGGCGGCGCGGGCTACATCGGCTCGCATGTGAACAAGGAACTCTCGAAACGGGGTTTTGAAACCGTCGTCTTTGACAACCTCGTCTATGGGCATCGGGAACTGGCGCGTTGGGGCACCTTTGTCGAGGGCGATCTCGCGAACCCCCGCCAGCTTCGCGCGCTCTTCCGGGAACACCCTATCCAGGCCGTCATGCACTTTTCCGCCTTT
>QJVM01000202.1 GCA_003235715.1 Nitrospirota bacterium | reverse complement strand
CATCCATGACTTCACCGCGGATGACGCAGACGAGTTTGGCCTGGGGATGTCTCAGCTGATAGTGAAGACCGCGCACCGTGCCCCGGCAGGAACGGGAATGGTTGTCCTGGACGAAGACCCGATCTATCCCCGAGTTCGCGTACCTTCGGCGCTGATATGTCTCCATGAAGAACCCTCTGGCATCCGCGAATACCGCCGGCTCGATCATTAACACGCCGGGAAGGGTCGTCTCGCTTACCCTGAAACTCATGCCGTTACCAGCCCTTCTTTCCAATGACCTGGAGGAGATAACGACCGTAATCGTTCTTGGTCATGTCCGCGGCAAGGGCTTCAACCCGGGAGGCGTCGATGTAGCCCAGGCGGTAGGCGATTTCTTCAATGCAGGATATCTTCAGGCCCTGGCGGGCCTCAATGGCCTCCACGTAGCTGGCCGCCTGCTGGAGGGATTCATGGGTCCCGGTGTCGAGCCAGGCGAACCCCCGCCCCATGACCTGTACGCGCAGCGTGCCGCGCTCCAGGTAGGCAAGGTTCACGTCCGTTATTTCGAGTTCACCCCGGGCCGACGGTTTCAGCGCTTCGGCAATGCGGACCACTTCATTATCGTAGAAGTAGAGGCCGGGAACGGCATAACTGGATCTCGGTTCCCGCGGCTTTTCCTCGATCCCGACCACCCTGCCGCTGCGGTCGAATTCAACCACGCCGTATCGCTCCGGGTCCCGAACGGGATAACCGAAAATATAGCCCCCTTGTGTCAGCTGGGAAGGTTCCCTGAGGAGTTCGGCCAGGCCATGCCCATAGAAGATGTTGTCCCCGAGAACCAGAGCCACGGGATCTTTCCCAATGAACCTCTTTCCAATCAGAAAGGCCTGGGCGAGGCCTTCGGGCCGGGATTGGGCTTCGTAGGAGATGGACAGACCGATCTGCGTTCCGTCCCCAAGCAATTCGCGGAAGAGGGGAAGGTCATGAGGCGTCGAGATGATGAGGATTTCGCGAATGCCTGCCAACATGAGCACCGAGAGAGGGTAATAGATCATGGGCTTGTCGTAAACGGGGAGGAGCTGTTTGCTGACCACCCGCGTGATGGGGTACAGGCGGGTTCCGGAGCCTCCGGCCAGAATGATTCCCTTCATCGTACTGATACCACCTCCGATATATGCGTGGTTCCCCGGGCCGGCGAGGCATCCGGACGCCCGTGCCCTTTATGGATGGAGCGGATGCCGCTGTGCTGTAATAAGGGGCACGTGTTGCTGGACATTCTACCCGTTCTGGGGGATCTTGTCAGGCGATACGGCTTTTGTTCCTCGTATATAAAAATAGGGATTCCATCGGATCTTTCGAACGGACGTTTCGGTGTCAGTCATCTTCAAAAACGTATTCCTCGAGCGGGCAGGAAAGAGAATTCTTTCGGACGTCACCTTTTCGACGGGAGAGGCAGCGATATGCATTCTTTTCGGTCCTTCCGGATCAGGGAAGTCGTCCCTGCTCCGTCTGGTCAACCGGCTTGACGAGGCGGATGGAGGAGATATCACTGTACTGGGACGGCCGGTGCGGGAGTATGTCCCCACGGAATTGAGGCGTCGAGTGGGGATGATCTTTCAGGAGCCCAGGCTTCTCGACGGAACCGTGGAGACAAACATTCGGTTTGCCGCGGATTACCACGGGATTGCTCTGAACCCGGAAGCCCTGCTTGAACAGGTCGGACTTCCGGGTTACGGCGCACGGGACGTGCGGGACCTCTCAGGTGGGGAGAAACAACGTATCGCTCTGACCCGAGCCCTTGCGGTGAATCCCGAGGTTCTCCTGCTGGATGAACCGACCGCCTCGCTTGACCAGAGGTCCGTTCGGCAGGTAGAAGCGCTGCTTCTTCGTCTGAGCGAAGAGACCAATCTCCGGATGATCTTCGTAACCCATGACGTCGACCAGGTCGCGCGCCTCGGGGGTAGGGGGCTGGTTCTGTCCGGCGGGCGGGTGGTCTATCAGGGTGATCTCCTCTCCTGTCCCATGGTTCAGCATGTTTGATAGTGCCCGGTTTGTCATTGTGGTCTTCTACCTGGCTGTAGCCATCGGGTTTCTCTACCGGTACGGGCTGGGTGTGTACAGGCAGACCATCGTCGGGGCTGGCCGGACGATCCTTCAACTGCTGATCATGGGATCTTTGCTGACGCTCGTTTTTGGGGTTGATGACCGCCGGCTGGACGCGGCCGTACTTCTTCTCATGGTGGGGACGGCCGCCCATACCGCCCGACAGAAGGGTGGCGCCGGCGGAGACTTCGGCACGGCACTGGTCGCCATTCTGGTGGCCTGCGTGCTCGTGATTCTTCCCATGTTGCTCACCGGCGTATTCGACAACCGGTCTTCATTCCTGATTCCCCTTTCAGGGATGGTGATTGGAAACGCCATGAACACCACGGCGCTCACCCTTGAGCGCCTTGATCGCGAGATGCATGCCGGCCGTGAGCGAATCGAAGCACTTCTGGCTCTTGGTGTGCGACCTGTGGATGCGGCCCGGACGGCTGTGACCGGCAGCATGACCGCCGCTTTACTTCCGAGCCTGAACAGCATGAAGACCACGGGGCTGGTGCATATTCCCGGTCTCATGACGGGTATGCTGCTCTCCGGCGCTGACGCTGTTTTTGCCGCCGAGATGCAGGCCATCATCATTTATCTTATTTTCATCGGGGCGGTGATCTCTTCCTTCATGGTGACCCGCTTGCAGCGGCGGGTCTATTTCACCGATTACGACGGACTGAGGCGGAAACAGGAGTCCCCGGGATGAAGGATACTGTGCAAGTAACCAGACACCGATGGGCCGGCCAGGGACCGGACGTCGGTACCGATTCTTTCCGGGATTTGTCGCACAGGGTCTGGATGAGAGAGTGCAAAACATGACCGGCCCCGAGCACCCCCGCAGGATCCTCGCCATTGGTGACGTGCACGGAGAATATCGTCTCTTGCGAAAGCTGGTCGACGAGGAGATCCGTTTTGTCCCAGCCGACGACCGGCTCGTCTTTCTCGGGGACTACATCGACCGGGGACCCGCGAGCCGGCAGACCGTGGAATACGTCCAGAAACTCAAACGCGAATTCCCTGGGTCGGTCATTCTGCTTCTTGGTAATCACGAAGCGATGGCCCGCGATTCCTTTGACCGGGAAGACCTGATTTCCCGGTCTCTCTGGTACCTGAACGGCGGACTGGAAACCATCAAGTCATACGGAGACCGGGAGGAGGCCCGCCGCGTGCTGGTTCCGTTTATCCGAACGCTGGACCTGTGGCATGAGACCGATACCCACATCTTCGTGCATGCGGGCCTGGATCCGGACCTCTCGCTTTCCGAGACGCCGGAGGAGGTGTGCCTCTGGTCCCGAGGTCTTCAGCCTCACCGGTCCGGAAAGACAGTGGTGGTGGGGCATACGATTCATCCTGAGGTCCTTCTGGGAGAGGGCCTTGTGGCTGTCGATACGGGCGCCTATGCCCACGGGACGTTGTCCGCTTACGATGCGGTGAGCGGGAAAGTATTTTCCGCGCGCTGAAACGGGTCGTCACCATCCCCCTGAACTTGCTGTCGGTCAGGCGACCCTTCTGATAAACTGTCGGCGAACCAGAGTTCCCGGTTCCAGGGCTTCCCGCGGGCCCTGAGTCGAAAGAGATAAGAACAGAGACGTTACCTTCCTGTGCCTAACCCTGGACCTGAGAACGATCTGACCGCTCACCCCGCCACCGCGGGCGCCCCAGAGGAACCCCTGTTCCGTACCCTTGCGGAGCAGTCCCCGAACATGGTCTTCATCCATAACGGCCGGAGGATGGTGTACGCGAATCGCATGTGTGTGGAGATCATGGAATACAGGGCGGACGAGCTGACGGCCGAGGGTTTCGATTTCTTCACCCTGGCCACGCCCGAAACCCGGGACCTGGCGCGCGCCAACGCCGTCCGGAGGCTCAGGGGCGAAGTGCTGGGTTCCCAGGAATACGTGCTGGTCACCCGAGGGGGGCGTCGCATTGACGTGGTGATGAACGCGAGCCGGATCATTTATGAGGGGGAACCGGCCCTGATGGTTGTGGTCACGGACATCACCGAGGTCAAGGCCAAAACCCAACGGCTGGTCGAAAGCGAGGAAAAGTTCCGGGTGTTGGCCGAGCAGTCGCTGATGTCGGTGGGCGTACTCCAGGACGGGATGTACCGCTATGTGAACCAGGCCTTCTGCGACCTGACGGGCTATTCGCGGGAAGAGGCCCTGACCTTGCCGGCCCCGGCCTTTAAGGGTCTGATTCATCCGGATGACCTCGAATTCGTGCTATCGGAGTATCACAAGAAGGAAGCCAATGACCCGACAGCCAGGGAACGGTACACCTACCGTGGGATCTGTAAGGATGGCCGGGTCATCCATGTGGAACATTATTCCCGGAACATCAATTATCTGGGCCGGCAAGGACGGCTCTTCAGCTTTCTCGATATCACCCAGAGGAAGGAAGCCGAGGAACGGCTGCGTGAGAGTGAATCCCGTTTCCGCCTGATCTTCCAGGAGACCCCCGTCTCCCTGTGGGTTGAAGACGCCGCGGCCGTGGAAGCCTACCTTGCGGAACTCGCGGAACAGGGAATATCGGACCTGAAGACCTGGCTTATAGAGAACCCCTCCGAAGTTCCCGCGGTGCTTTCCATGCTGAAGGTTATCGACGTGAACCCGGCCACGGTCCGGATGTTCGAGGCGAAGGACCGGGACGAACTCGTCGCGAATGTTGCCGGGACAATGACGCCGGAAGGCCTCGAGGTATTTACCCGCTTTGTCGTTGCTCTTGCAGAGGGGAAATACGAGGATTCCGCCGAGGCCCTGCTCCGGACCTTAAAGGGTAACCCCCTGTATGCGGACATCCGGTGGAGCCGGAGCGGTTCGCCGGGAAAGGGTCGGGTGTTCCTGTCCATGCTGGACATCACGCAGCACAAGCTCCTGGAACAGGAACGGGTGCGGAGCCAGAATCTTGAGTCCCTGGGAGTTCTCGCCGGGGGGATTGCCCATGATTTCAACAACCTTCACACAGCACTTTTCGGAAATATTGAGTTGGCTCGACTTCAAAGTCCCCCGGAAGGCCGTGTGGCCCGGCTCCTGGATAACGCTCTCTCGGCTTCGGAACGGGCCCAGAGGCTGACCGGTCAGTTATTGACGTTTGCCCGCGGAGGAACCCCCCTCCGGGAAACGGTCCGGATCCAGGACATCGCAGCCACAGCGGCCCAGTTCACCCTGAGTGGGTCTGCGGTGGGGTGTACCATGGATTTCCCCCCCGACCTTTGGCCCGTGACCGTGGACCGGGGTCAGATGGAACAGGTTTTCTCCAACCTCGTTCTGAATGCCCGCGAGGCCATGCCCCGAGGCGGTAGTCTCAAGCTGACCGGAGAGAACGTGCAGTTTCAAAAGAGCAGAAGCGCCACGCTCCGACCCGGGCGTTATGTAAAGATTGCTGTCGAAGACGACGGGACCGGCATTCCTTCCGATTACCTCAGCCGGATCTTCGACCCGTACTTTACGACCAAGGGGCTCGGGGAGCGGAAGGGAACGGGTCTGGGACTTTCCATCTGTTATTCGGTGGTGAACAAACATGCGGGGCACATTACGGTGAGTTCCCAGGTTGGAAAGGGCACGAGGTTCTCCGTGTATCTGCCGGTGTCAGAGGACCTGCAGGAGCAGCCCGGGGTGCGCACGGGAACAGAGGGACGGACCCATACGTTCAGGGGCCGAGTTCTTGTTCTGGAGGACGAGCTTTCAGTTCAGCAGGTCGCCGGGGAGATGTTCGCCCATCTTGGGTTTGAAGTCACCCTGTCGGGGCGGGGCGAAGAAACCGTGGCTTGTTTCGAAGAGGCGAGGAATACCGGCCGGCCTTTTGGCCTCGTCGTTCTGGACCTTACGGTCAGGGGCGGGATGGGGGGGCAGGAGACGATGGCCCATCTGCGTCGTATAGACCCGTCGGTCAAGGCCATCGTGGCCAGCGGGTATGTGGATGACCCTGTGATGTCACATTACCGGACCTACGGTTTCTCTGCGGCCATGGTCAAGCCTTATCTGTTGGAGACAGTCCGCGAGGCTCTGAGGGCTTCAGGCTTCGAGGGGCTGGCCCCCTGAACCGTCCGGGCCTTTCCTTTTCTGTCTGACGGATATTTCCTCCACGGGGTTTCGGGCTCTTCCCGGAGCTTACTTCCGGGGACCGAGAACGCGGACCACGCCGAACTGACCGTCGTATCCGCCCTCTCGGAAGACCTGCCCCTTGCGTACCCGTTCCACCGCCTCAGCGAGCCGGGCGGAACCCTGGGAGGCGATCACGTTCACCGGCGCCTTCAAAAGCAGGTTGAACTCTGATCCAAAGATCGAAACCATTCGGGCATACTCGGCGGTCACGGCCTTGCATCCTGTCCCCTTGCCCTGGATCTCGGACAGGATCTCTTCCAGCGGAACAAGGCTTCGAAAACCCGGGGACCCCGGGGGATATTCAGGGCCCTCGCGATCGGCCAGTTCGAGCACCCGGCTGAGGACCCCCACCGTGAGAGGCTTTCCGCACACCGGACAGGTCCCCTCCAATCTTTTCGTTTCAGCAGGTTCTGACGATACGGCACATTTTCGATGACCATCGAGATGGTACTTCCCCTCCTCAGGATAAAACTCCAGAGTCCCCTCGAATGCGCCGGTGCCTCCCCTGAGGGCGTCCCGGATTCCAAAGAAACTGAATTCGGTATTGAAAAGATTAGCTTCACGTCCCAACTTGCGGGGAGAATGGCAGTCCGAGTTCGAGATGAGGGCGAACCGGTCCAGGGCCGAGATACGGCGGTTCATATCCGGGTCGGAGGACAGGCCTGTTTCCAGCGCAAATACATACGAACTGAGATCCCCGAAGCACTCCTCCACCGAATCAAAACCTGATTTCGAGCCAAAGAGGGAAAACCACGGAGTCCAGATGTGGGCCGGGACGAGGAACCCTTCCGGGGCCTCCTCCAGGAGAATTTCCAGAAGGTTTCTGGAGTCAAGCCCGAGAATCGGGCGACCGTCGGACGTGAGATTTCCCACAGCGCCGAGTCGGCGGTTTACCCGCAATGCGGAATCAATATCAGGAACAAGGAGGATGTTGTGTACCTTGCGGACCCGGCCGTGCCGTTTATAGATACTGCTGACTTCGGCGGTGAGGAGGAACCGGACCGGGATGGACTCGGGAGTCATCCCGGGAAGGGCCCCCGTGGCGGGCGGGGCCTTCAATTGCAGGAGCCCGGGTTCGGCAGGCGCCAGAAGGGTCCGCATCTCTTCCATCCAGACGGGATGAGTGAAGTCGCCGGTCCCCACGACGTGAATCCCCTTGGCCCGGGCCCAGGACCATAACCCGGCCAGCGTGCTCGAGGGGCTGGTGGCCCTGGAGTAAGGAGAGTGAGTATGGAGGTCGGCGAGGTAGCGCAACGGAACCGGCTACTCCGTCTTCCGGGAAGGGGAATCCGACAGGGTTTTGAAATGCTCCAGCTTGGCCAGAAGGTCCTTGCGTCGGATGCGCCCATGAAGGGCCGTCCCGTCCTCGAATTCGATCACCGGGACATCAAAACGGTAGAGGTCGTAAATTTCCTCGTCCTCGCCAATATTCACGTTCCGGATCCGAAGGGCGTAGCGCTCCTGGAGACCGTTCAACGTTTCACGGATACTGTCACAGACCCAGCATCCTTCGGCAAAGTAGAAGGTAATGTCCATGCCGAGCCCCTGTTATTCCATCGAAAGCTGGAACCCCCAGGATGTCATCACAGGCCTCATGGACCGGAAACGTCCGTCACCGTATCTCGATCTTCCGGGTCCGGAGGTGATCCTTCACGTCGGCGATGGGAACTTCCTGTCTGTGAAAGATTCCGGCGGCCAGAGCGGCTTCCACGTTCGTTTTCTCGAACACTTCTGAAAAATGTTCCACGCGCCCGGCTCCGCTCGAGGCAATGACCGGGATGGAGACAGCGTCGGCCACCTGCTGAATCAGTTCAATCTCGAACCCGGAATTTGTTCCGTCCCGGTCAATGCAGTTCAGAAGAATCTCACCGGCCCCCAGTTCCTCGCACGTCCGAGCCAGTTCCGCGGCATCCACGTCCCGTCCCTCCCGTCCGCCCTTCACCGTGCACTGGTACCAGCAATAGCCTTCGCCATGGGGGCCGGGGACCGAGGCCTGAACCGTCTGATGCCGCGTATCCTCCGGCGAGCGGACATAGACCCTTCGGGGATCAATGGAGATGACCACCGCCTGGTTTCCATAAACCCCGGAGATCTGCTCAATGGAACTTCTGCCCGTCTTCTGCCTTGTCTTCAGGTAATCTTCGACCACCCGCACGGCATCGCTCCCGATGGAGATTTTGTCTGCGCCGGACCGGAAGTATTCGGAAGCCACGTCCAGTGCCGAATAATGACGGCCTTCGGAATCCGTGAATTCCCGAATGCCTCCGCCAATGGTCAGGGGGACGAACACGTTCTCCGAAGTCCGGCGCAGGACTTCCAGCATGGGTTGGTCCTTCAGCGGGAAGTCCCGGAAGGCCGTGATGTTCAGGAACGTGATCTCATCGGCGCCCTCCGCGAAATACCGCGCGGCCAGTTCCACGGGTTTGCCGAGATTGCGCACTTCGCCCGCTTCCCGGACATCGTACTGGTCCCCCTTGGTGACGACCAGGTCGCCGGCGTCATTGGTCCTCACGTCAAGGCAGGCGATGATCCTTTTTGCGAGGCGGGTTTCTCCGGCAGATATGGCGAGCGGGGTCACCTCCACCGAGGTCCTTGTGGGGCGGGTCTGCCTGAGAAAATGGCCGAGAATATTCAATCCGGGTTCCCCGCTCTTCTCCGGATGAAACTGGAAAGCGGCCACCCGGCCCTTCTGTACCCCACTGATGAATTCTCCCCCATAGTTGGTCGTGGTCAGGACCCAGTCCCGGTTCTCCGGTAGGAGTACGGCCCGGAAGGAGTGCACGAAGTAGAGCTTTTCACCCCCGAATCCTGTGAAAAGCGATGAGTCCTTCCGGAGATTAATTCCATTCCACCCGATTTGCGGCACGGAAATCCCGGGTTCGTCAAACCGCCGGACCAGGCCCGGGATGACCCCCAGTCCGGGGACTCCCGGCGACTCCTCGCTTCCTTCAAAGAGCGTCTGGAGGCCGAGGCATATCCCGAGAAAGGGCTTATCCTTCCGGATGTGGTCGAGAAGCGGGGCGATGAACCCGTCGCGTTTCAATCGGCTCATGGCGGTCCCGAAGCTGCCGACGCCCGGAAACACCAGAATGTCGGCATCGAGGATGTCGTTTGGCGACCGGACATCCCGGACGTCGAATCCGAGTTTCCGGATGGCATTCCGCACGCTGCGGACGTTTCCCGCACCATAATCGAGAAGTGTGATCATCCTTTTTTCTGAACCCCTTCCTGCGCTAATCCCACACAAACCGGAGTCGCTATTGTGGCAAAAAGCACGGGCTTCAGCCAACTCTTGCAGGAAGCCTCTGCCCATCGAAAAGGAAGGCGGGGGGGCGCGAGAAAAAGGACGAAGGTCGTTGACGCCGTCCTGTTGCCCGTGGTATTACTATCCGCTTGCCAGACGGATGGCCTGTAAGGGCTGCTGGACCGTACGATGCAGCGTCTTCCGGAGAGACCTCCGGAAGACGTTTTTTCTTGGAGAAAAAGGATGAACCTGAAGCCTGAGGGATACAACGCAACTATTTTCCGGGGAGACTTCTTCGGAGGCCTGACGGCGGGTATCATCGCACTTCCCCTTGCCCTGGCTTTCGGCGTGGCCAGCGGGGCCGGTGCGGCGGCAGGACTCTACGGAGCCATTGCTCTGGGCCTGTTTGCGGCGGTGTTCGGGGGAACCCGTTCCCAGATCTCAGGACCGACCGGTCCCATGACCGTGGTCACAGCCTCGGCCATTGCGACCTTCTCCGGAGACCTCGGGGCCGTATTTGCGGTCATTCTTCTTGCGGGTGTCTTCCAGATCGTTATGGGTTTCCTCAGGGTGGGCGGGCTGGTTCGATTCATCCCATACCCGGTGATTTCCGGGTTTATGAGCGGGATTGGGATCATTATTGTGCTGCTTCAGATGTATCCGATCCTGGGCGTCCCTTCTGTGGGTTCCCCTCTAAGGGCGATCCTGGGCATGCCGGACGCGATGGCTCAAACAAACATTCAGACGGTCCTGATTTCAGGCGCCACCCTGCTCATTGTCTATTTCACCCCCCGAAGGGTTTCAAAAGTTCTACCCTCACCGCTTCTGGCCCTGATCGCCGTAAGCGGGGCGGTCTATAGCTTCGGCCTGCAGGTGCCCACCATCGGGGAGATCCCGGCCGGGCTTCCGAGGCTCCAGATGCCCCGGTTCAGCATCGATAAGATTTCCCAGATGGTCATGCTGGGATTCACGCTCTCGCTTTTGGGAGCCATCGACAGCCTTCTTACTTCATTGGTGGCGGATTCCCTCACCAAACAACGCCACAGCTCAAACCGCGAGCTGATCGGCCAGGGAATCGGAAATATGGTGGCGGCGCTCTTTGGCGGGGTGGCCGGTGCCGGCGCGACCATGCGAACCGTCATCAATATCAAGACGGGCGGCACCTCAAGGGTATCCGGCGTTATCCACGCTCTGTTCCTTCTGGCCATTTTGCTGGGTCTGGGACCTTTGGCTTCTCACGTCCCCCTGGCGGTTCTTGCAGGAATTCTGGTGAAGGTGGGTATCGATATCCTGGACTACCGATTGCTGAAAATCGTGCGGAAGGCGCCCCGGCTGGACCTTTCGGTCATGATTGCCGTACTCCTGATAACGGTCTTCGTGGACCTGATTGTGGCCGTGGCCGCGGGCGTGGTCCTTTCCGCGATCTTTCTCACCATCCGGATTGCCCGCGCCACGGAGATTCGCATCACGGACCGCAGATCGGACGAGACCAGAGAGGTTTTGGAGAAGGAGATACAGCAGTCGACGGATTATCAGATTCGTGTGGTTGATATCAATGGCCCCTTCTTTTTTGGTTCCACATCACAGGTGGTGGACCAGGTCGACCGTCTTCTTGGAACCAGGGTTGTAGTCTTCAACTGTTCGGACGTTCCCTTTGTAGACCTTTCCGCCAGTTTTGCGTTGGAGGAGATGATGATACGGCTCCGCGATTCTGGGATCGTCTGCCTTCTGGTCACAGGAAAGCAGAACCGGCAGCGGTTTCTGTCTCTGGGTATGGAGGCGATCGTGGGCGCTGACGGGATGTTTCTTACCTTGGATAGTGCACTTGAGGGAGCGCGAGGCCATATCGAAGAGCTCTGATTTTATGACCCTAGATAGTCACGGCCCATACGTCAGCCTGGTCAGGCTGTAATATATAGACGAAAACGGTTCATCTGTTCCGAAGGGACGTAACCCGAGCCAAGGATCGGTATTTACCCGCCGATTCCTCTCCACAAGAAACACGCAGCCCAATCCGGAACGGGGAATTCACGGAGCAGGTCTTGCCTCCTTATAAGGCCACCATTGAGAACAGGTCGAGATTGCCTGCACCTGAACTGCTAAGAGGCATAGGGTTCTTCAAACCAGAGAAAGCCAGACCGCCCATCCGTCAGCAATGACCGATATGACGAGAAAGAAACTGAAGATCCTTTTTCTTTGCACGGGCAATTCGTGCCGCAGTCAGATGGCCGAGGGATGGGCCCGGCATCTGAAGGCAGACCGGATCGAGGCCCATTCCGCCGGCATTGAAACGCACGGACTGAATCCGAGGGCTATACGGGTCATGGCCGAAGCCGGTGTGGATATTTCGAATCAGGCATCAAAACGGGTTGACGAACTCATGGCGGTTCCCTTTGATTACGTGGTTACCATTTGTGGTCACGCGGCCGAAACCTGTCCGGTGTTTCCGGGAAGGGCAAAGGTGGTCCATCACGGTTTCGATGATCCGCCGCGCCTGGCGATGGAGGCGAAAACCGAAGAAGAGGCGCTTGCCCATTACCGCCGCGTACGGGATGAAATCAGGGCCTTCGTGGAAACCCTTCCGGAAAGCTTGGAAGCGGAAGTGTAGATGATAATTTTTGCAGGCTAAATATTGGGACCTGCTCCCGTTCTGAGAACGTTCGACGTCCGAACGTTTCTTGGCTCTCTATCATGCCGCGAGGCTTCCATGATCCGAATTTAGGGCAGCAAAAAAGGCCAGCTAGTCGCTGACTCATGGATCCGATGGG
The DNA here is from genome assembly GCA_003235715.1 of Nitrospirota bacterium. Lineage (GTDB taxonomy): Bacteria > Nitrospirota > Thermodesulfovibrionia > SZUA-242 > SZUA-242 > SZUA-242. The sequence goes on along the minus strand of QJVM01000202.1, from coordinate 159 downwards.
ATTCCCTTGGATATTGATTTGGTGGGGCGGGGGGAATCACAAAGCTTATATAACTTATTGTTATAAAGTATTTATATGGAATGTGATTTATTTAGTTGCCCCCAACCTGACGCTGCAATAGCAGAATATCCCCCATAACTTGGCCACACGTGACGGTGG
>QJVM01000072.1 GCA_003235715.1 Nitrospirota bacterium | reverse complement strand
TCAAATGCGCGGAGCGGTTGTCCCTCAAGGGAGGCCATCAGGTTGTGATACAGGACCGGATTTTCCCGAACCGCGTAGACACCCACCTTGTCCAGCGGCTGCTTCTCAAAGTGAATGCAGTCGCCTCCGCCGAATATTTCGGGATGCCCGACACATTGCAGATATTCATTGACTCGAAGCCCGCCGTCCGGGCCTGTAGGCAGATGGGAATCAGCAAAAATCCGCGAGGGCTGTACCCCAAGAGCCATGAAGACAAAATCCAGGTCATAGGACATCCCTGATTCGAGGACGACCTGGGAGGCTCGGACGGACTTCACATAGGAGGATTCGATGATTTCGATGCCGCGACCCACCAGGGAGCGATGGGCCCGCCGGCGAATCGCTTCGGGCAGCCGGTTCATCAGGCGCCGCCCCGCAAAAATCAGGATATGGCCCTGATGTTTCCCGTAGTCCTTGAGCAAACGCCAGACATTTCCCGCAATTTCAACGGCTGAAGGCCCGCCGCCGACTATCCCCACGGTGATAGCCTTGCGCGCACCGAGTTCAAGCAAGCGACTCTGAGCCTCAAGAAGCTTCTCAATGGGTTTCACGGAATAGATGTTTTCAGATGACTCGGAGAGCCCGGTCCGCGGCACGTAACTCCCGGCATTGCAGGAGAGCACATCATAGCCAACCGATGTCCCATCCTCCATCCAAACGGTCTTTGTCGCGGAATCGATCCGAACGGCCCTCCCGAGGATAAAAGTCCCTCGCTGCTTTTCCACTACATGTCTGGTTGCAAAACGGATCTCTGTGGCCGCGTAAGTCCTGGAAAGCATCCCGGGGCCCATCCCGGAGTAGTAATGGTGTGCCGATGGCTGGATGACGCTGACGGGATATCCCTTCTCCGTGAATCGGGCGAGGTTTGCAAGGGTCACCATATGGGCGTGTCCCCCGCCAATCAATACCAATCTTTTGGACATGGTCTACTCCCTCCTGGAGGTTATCCTCTCATGCCGGTCAAAATCCCCGGAGCCTTCCCTCCGTTGTCCGGCCGAGAGCCGCCCCATCTTCGTAGAATTATATAACGCGAAATCAAGGGAGCCCTCTTACAATTCGATGAATCGCGCCCGAACGCCTGAGCCAGTGGAGATATAGCCTGCGCCAACAAAAAGTGCCCCTTGAGGCAGGACCTCAAGGACTTTGAGCGAGTTTGTCTATCGCCTTAAGAAATGCGTCGTTATCGGGAATGCCCTCCTGCTTGTAGCGCACCCGTCCTTCCATGTCGATGAGATAGGTCACGCGTCCTTCGTCATAAAGTTTACGGACCTCACGCTTCGGGTCCGAAACAAGGGGAAACTCGATCCCGTACTTCTCAGCAAATCGCTGGTGAGTGTCCAGATTGTCGGCACTGATCCCGATGACTTCCGCATTTCTGGTCCGAAATTTTTCCAGGTCACGCTGGAAAGCCTGTAGTTCCCCTGTTCAGACCGGGGTAAAATCAGCGTAATAGAAAGCCAGCACCACGTTCTTCTTCCCGAGATAGTCACCAAGTCTGATCTGGCCTTGCGTCGAAACAGCCTCGAAGTCCCTCGCCAGTTCACCTGCTTCAACGGCATAAGAAACGGAGAAAGCCCATGCCCATATTACTACCGCCGCGATCAGAGTCTTCATGTCTGTTTACCTCCAAAGATTCAGCGTTTGTTCCTTGTCTCACCTTACACCCGTGCCCGCCGGTAAGCTAGGTCCTGATGTCATACGCGCGACACGCCCGCCCTTCCATTATGAACACTCCTCTCTGGATATGAGTTGCCGGACAGCTAAATTTCGATTATAAATAAATTACCGCTTTGGGAAGACAATGTAATTCTTGATGTCCCCTGCTACATGGTGAAGGAATGAAGAACCGGAACATGATTCCACTTATGCTTCTCATTCTGGCTTCTGCCTTGCTGTATGGATGCCGGAAAGACCTGTCCAATGCCCTCAGGGCCCAGGAACCTCTGAGGGTCGTGATTTATGACGCAGGAGAACCTTTCTACGAACGCTCCATCCTCCCCAATTCCCGGGAATTCAGAGAGCTTGCGCGGTGGGCGGAGAGGAATTCGGACGGTTGGGAAACCAGCATGATTACGGTCAAACCTGGAATTCTCATCGTAGGGAGGGATTTCACGGTGATCATTAGACCGGAATGCGCTGCATTTATCTATGAGGGAGGGCAATTTGCACAACGCATCCGGGCTGAAGACTACGTTTACTTCCACAGTCTGCTTGGGGGGGTCTCGGTCTCGGGTCTCTGACTGACGTTCCGGTACGGGCACCATACCCGGCCTCTCGGGAGGATCACTATCCGGACATTCCCGCGGAGGCCAGGAAAGAGCTCAGAGGACGGACGTCTTCAGCATTCCGTTCCGCCTTCTTTTTTATCCTTAACGCCCTTCCAATCCTGATCATCCTTCGGATAAATGAAATCGCGTGGTCCATGACCACGGACCGCACTGAAACTGCCCTGCCGTTATGAAGACCCGGCAGGGCAGCCTGAACCATAAGCACATCCTTAACGCGCGAAGTAACTACATGACCTTTCCCTCACCAGCGGGCTCGTAGCCTTCCAGTGGCACAACCTTTCTTTCGAGGGGTGAAAGCATGATCTCAATCCTGCGGTTCTGTGCCCTTCCCTCTTTGGTTTCATTGGACGTGACCGGCCGGTGACTGCCAAACCCGGCAACGGCGACGCGCTCGGCCGGGATACCCGCCCTTTCAGCCAGGTACCTGGCCACGGCAACCGCTCGAGCCGCGGAAAGCTCCCAGTTGGTCGCATAGGTGGACTTCAGATTGGGGCCTATGGGTTTGTTATCCGTATGGCCCTCCACCGTAACCTGTTTTTCAGACATCCCGCGGAGCGCCTCGGCTACGCTGTCGAGAACCTGCTTCCCGTCCTTGGTAAGGGCCGCGCTTCCCGAGGGAAAAAACAGCGTTTCCACGAAACGCACCGTCAGTTTGTCCTCCAGCTCGGATACCTTTACCCGGCCATCCGCCACCTCGTCCCTCAGCGTCACAAGCAGCCGCTCCTTGTCCGTGAGTTCCCGGCCCAGCCGTTCTTTCTCGGCCGCCAGCATCTCGTTTTCACTCCGCAGGGACGCGTTCATCCCTTCGTACTGGCTTTCGAGCTGTTCCTTCTGGTCCTCCGATGCATTCAGTTTCTCCTGCATGGCTCCCATATCGCTTTCATACTTCTGTGTGCTCACGCATCCTGCGAATACCGTCATGCCCAGGACCAACGTTACAACTCCAACCCTTTTCATTCTCCTTTACCTCCAAGATATAGCCACGGCACAGTCCCGCGAAGCGGGGGGTGAGCGCATTCTATCACAGGGGACAAAGCCTCATCAGGTCATTCGGCACTCAGCGTGCCCATAAACGCGTTGGCCTCGGATATGGAGGCTTCCATCTCCCGGATCAACCTTCCGACATCGGATTCGATCGTTCCCAGTTCAGCCTGCAGGGAGGTGATGGCCTGGGCGTTCAGATTGTGTTTGAGATACAGGACCTGGTCGTGGAAGGTCCTGAGCACCGGTTCGATCTGGGATTCCGCCTTCTTCATCGCGCCGAGCATTTTCTCATAATGGGCCCGTGTCTTCCTGAGCTTGGATTCGCTGGATTTCCTCAGGCTGGCGTTAGAATACTGGCCCAGTTCCTTCTTCCACTCGTCAAACAAAGCCTCGGCCACATCCTCGACCGCACTGATCCGGTCGCGAACCTCATCGGCACGGGACACGCTGCGGTCGTATTCCTTCTGAAGGGTCTTGTACTTTTCCTCGAGGTCCCCCCCGGAAAACTTCAACACCTCGGAAAATCGCTCGAGAGCAGAGGAAAACTGCTCCTTGGCCTCTTGCTGACTGTCCCGTGCCTTCTCAACCCGCGAGGCGAGGATATCCCGCTTGTGATAGCCCACTTTCTCGGCAGCCGTGTAGTACACGCTCTGGCAGCTGCTGAAAAGAATCATCGACAGAATTGCGATCCCGACATATCTGTACTTCTGCACCGGTATCTCCCTCTCTTGGTCGAGCATGGTCTCATTATATCGCCGATGATTCCCCAGTAAGGTGTTGCATGATATCGCCCACCTCGTGCCTCTTCGTTGGACTTGTTGAAAAGCTTCCAATGAAAAGGTGCCTTGGATCCTGTTCTGCCCGGCGCCGTGGATGGGCAGGAGGAAGGGCAAACCTACATATCCAGGGCGCCGGGACGGAATGTTCGGACATTCTGGAAACGGGTGACATGATAATAGGTTGAAACGTGGACCCGGACCAGTGCGGATGTCGGAGCCCGCACAAACGCCTCGAGCTGGGGATGACGAGTGAGGTACAAGGTCTCGCAGGCGGCCTTTTCCGTCTCCTGAACTTCACGGGCCTCTCCTAAAATCGTAACCGCCTCGGCCTCTCTGAAATCGGAAGTATGGTTGGAACGGCTGTCCACAAGAAGCGAAACCTGCTGATTCAAGAGAAGATTCTCGAACTTCCGGGTTGTCCGGGACGTCGCAAAGTAGATGGAAGAAAGGTCCTCTGAGGCCACGAAGGCCACAAGACTGCTGTACGGGTGCCCTTTCCGGTCGGTGGCCAGTACCGCCAGAGTCTGGGATCGCAAAAGCGACTGGATCGATGAGAGAATTCCTGTTCTTTCTTCCAATCCGGGCCCCTTTCCAGGACTCCCCGATCCTTGAACGGGCTAACCCTTGTTCCGAGCATATCACAGAAAGGCCGGGAAACAGCCCCTGCCTCCCGGTCTTCTGTTATAGTGGTGACATTTCATCGCGCCATGCTCCGACTAGGCCTTTGTTGTCTCTTCCTCCGGGAACCCATCCGATTCCGCGCTCTGACGGCGAAATACCTGCTGTCACTCCCGAAGAGCAGGAGACCTCTCTACGTTTCGAACGTCTGTTTCCATAACAGCCGGTCCCTGCTGGAGGCCGTAGAGACGGTCTCGAGACTGGGCATCGGTGCCTTCCGGGTGATGTCCCCCCTCTTCCCGCGCATCACGCACCCGGAAGTGGGATACCGTATTGAAGACCTTCCTGACGGCGAGCGCATTTTTCATCACCTGTCCCAGGTGCGGACCCTGGCCAGGAAGAACCGTATACGGTTGAGCTTCCACCCGGACCAGTTCATCCTTCTCTCTTCCCCGAAAAAGGACGTAACCGAGAACTCCATCCGGGAACTGGAATATCAGGGATTCGTCGCGGAAAAGATTGGAGCCCAGGTCATCAACATCCACGGCGGCGGAGAATACGAGGACAAGAAAGCCGCCCTGATGCGAGTGCGGGAACATTACCGATATCTCTCGCCACGTGTCCGGAAGAGACTTACCCTGGAGAACGATGACCGGGTCTACTCGGTGCGCGATCTCCTTCCGGTTTGCAGCGCTCTCCGGATTCCCCTGGTCTACGATGTTCATCATCATCGGTGCAGGTCCGACGACCTGTCCGTGGAAGAGGCCACGCGAAGCGCCTTGCTGACCTGGGAACCGCGAAGACAGGACGCCTACTTTCACATCTCCTCTCCGAGGAACGGGTGGAGCAGCGGCGATCCGCGCAGTCACGCCGATTATATAGACCCTCGGGATTTCCCGGTGGAATGGAAAGATCTGAACCTCACGGTAGATGTAGAAGCCAAGGCCAAGGAATTGGCGGTCATCCGGCTGATGAAGTCCCTGCGACTGGACTCGCCGGCGCCGGTTGGGGGCGGCACCACCCGCCGGAAGGGAACCTCGAGAGCCTGCTCTCAGGGTATTGACACAAACAGGAACCAGTGATAGAAAGGAATCAAGGAGGCAGAACAATCAATTTTTATTGATGTTACCTCCGATGAAGACAGACCGAAGGGGGTTTTACCATGACTGACTATTCCAATCTCGTTTATATTCATGACCGCGAAGGAAACGAATATGCCTGTCCTGCAACCCTGCTCAAAGGCAATATCAGGAAGGCTGTGGACCTGACCGAAACCGAACGTAAGCGTTGTGTGGACATGAGCACGGTGATTGACCAGTTTTGGGGCTGAACGATTTCTTCGACGAAAAACCCAGACGGGGCCCACGGCCCCGTTTTTGTTATGAGAGGGGGCGCTCCTGAAAGGCAGTCATGGCTTTCCGTCTCGGACTGCAACCTTGATTTCGAATGCGGAGTTTTCGCTCTGCTGGCAGAGTCCGGTCGCTGAACACACGGAACGTCGGTTCAGTCGGTCCGTTTTCCTGCCCGAGCAAGGTCTGAATTGTTCCCTCGAGAAGGTGGCACCGGGAAAGGCCGCCCGTATGGGCTTCGAGGCTGGTGTCCTTTCTGGCCCTTATAAGAACGATTGGGTTTACACGCTGCCGCTTTCCCGCATCCGGAACCTTGCTCCTCAGGGCCTTCCGGTCGTACCGAGGCGAGGCCGTTTCTATCCGCGGAAATTGTTCCACGGACTTGCGGGCACTGTCGGGAAGCCCGAAGTCCCATTGCGCATTCTGAAGGTAGAGGTAGACCGTGTTACGGTCGACCTGAACCATCCCCTGAGCGCCTATGCTGTAAACATGGAGTTCAGGATTCATGGGGCACAACCCGGAGAGTCTCGGACAGGAAGGACCGGGGCAGAATCCTGGCCTGGGGATCTGATACTGGGCGGTCCCGGCATGCAGGCTCCCTTTCAAGGGATTAGAACGGATTTCCAGGAGCCTGAAGCCTTCACGCGGGTTGACCCGGGGTCAGATTCGGAATTCTACCGGACGCCTCGACAGGTCGGCCACGTCGATTCCAAAGCTTCCGGCTTTATCCGGGACATCTATGCCGAAAACCTTAAGCAGGGGGACCGGGTCCTCGACCTGATGAGCAGCTACCAATGCCATCTTCCGGAAGATAAGGACCTTCACGTGACCGGGTTGGGCATGAACAAAGAAGAAATGGATTCGAACGGCATGATTGATCAGGTCTGCGTCCATGACCTCAATGAAGAAACCGGAATTCCTTTCCCTGATGCTTCATTCGATATGGTGGCGTGTAGCCTGTCGGTGGAGTATCTCGTTCAACCCATGGAGGTGTTCCATGAAACTGCACGCATCCTGAAACCCGGTGGCCGTTTTCTTCTCAGTTTCTCGAACCGTTGGTTTCCGCCCAAGGTGACGCGCTTATGGACCCTGCTTCACCCGTACGAGCGCATGGGCTGGATACTTCAACTCTTCGAGGATACAAACCAGTTTGGAAAGTTATTGACAATGAGCGTACAGGGATGGCCCCGTCCTGTGGATGACCCCTATTATGCGAAAGTCCCTTACAGTGACCCTGTCTTCGTGGTCGGTGGCACAAGAAAGTGAAGTGTCCCATCCCGGAAATCAGGCCCCCAATGCGTGGTGCATGCACCATGCATCCGGGCAGGCGAAGCGTCTCCTGGGTCTTCGAACCCACTTAAGACAATCATGATGTACGCCCCCAGAAACGATAAACGCGAGCGAAAACAGGAGGCCTCCTCACGGGCCTTCTACGCACTTCGTTCATTCGTATAATGCGTATCGCCGCTTATGGACACTGCATGGGGCAACCGTCTCTTCCCCTCCCCATTGACGAGTAGAGAAGGGGCCTGTAGCATGGTGTCACTCGGACTTTGAAGAGGGTCTTTGATGCCCGAAGACAGGGAGGCCGGCCGTGAACAATGAATCCGTCTCTCCAGACCTGCCCCTTCTCCAGGAAGCGGACCTGAAGGACAAGGTCGTCCTCGTCCGGTTCGATCACAATGTCGTGAAGAAGGGCCAGGTCAAGGATCCCTACCGCATCGACCGCTCCATCGGAACGCTGTTCTATATCGTGGAGAAGGGGGGGCGGCCGATTCTGATGACCCACGTCGGCCGGCCTCGGGACAAGAAGACCGGGATCATCAGCTGTCGGCCCGCCGAGGCCGTGGATCCCATAATTCAGTACCTTCAGCAGAAACTCTATACGGACTTTCACGTGCCGCAATTTCCCGCAGACCCGGAGAAGGGGATCCTGGGAATCGATACCTCCATCAACCTGGCCATCCGCAAACTTCGGGAGCGAAAGATTGGAGGCATCTATCTGCCGAACACCCGCTGGTTTCAGGGGGAGGAATCCAGGGGCTCGGAAAGAGAGAATCTCGCCCTTCAACTGGCCGGGCTGGCCGACATCTTTGTCAATGATGCTTTTGGTTCTTGGCAGGCCCATGCCTCGACCTTCGACGTCTCCCTTCACCTCCCGTCCTATGCAGGTTTTCTCATGCAGCAGGAGATCTCCAACCTGGGACGGGTGCTGGACCCGGTGCGGCCCTTCGTGGCTGTGGTGGGAGGGTCTAAGTACGACACCAAAATAGGTCCCCTGAATGCCATCTATGAAAAGGTGGACCACCTGATTCTCGGTGGCGTGATCTACAACACCTTCCTCTGCGCCAAGTACCGGATCAGGATAAAGGGAGTGGAAGAGGAGGACATCCGGCTCGCCGGAGAACTCGTGGCCAAGGATGCGGGAAAGAAGAAGATCATCGAACTGCCGTATATCGTTGAATCCGATATTCTGGAAAAGCGTACGTCCGGAAAATACCGCACGGTGTCCATCAGGGACTTCAAGGAGGGCCAGTCTTTCAACTATGTCCTCGATATCGATCCGCGGTCTTTTGACGACGACCGCGTCGTTGATGTCATCACTCAGGCCCGGACGATTTTCGTGAATGCGGTCATGGGCCTCACACCCCAGTTCTCGGCCGGGTCCGAGGGGTTGGATCATGCCATTCACCGGAACCCTGAGGGGATGAAGATGTATGGAGGCGGAGATACCCTGCAGGAGTTCAAGAATCTCTGTCCCGGACTCTATCTCTCGGTCATGGATAACGCCAACTACTACTTTTTCACGGGAGGGGGCACGGTGCTTACAGCCATCGAACAGGGAAGCCCCTATGGTCTCAAGCCGGTAAGGGCACTTTTGGATTCAAAGCTTCAGGGAAAACCGTAGGAAGGCGGCCCCTCCGCTGGTACGTTCGAAAGGCGAAACGCTTTTTGGAGGGGAATCCGAAGGTGGGTTGCGGCCTCAGTACGTCCGGAACATCTTCTGTTTCTGTTTGCTGCTCGCCGTCCCGGCGTCCGCAATCAGAAAATAGACGGTAAGACTAATGGCTCCCAAAGCCATGACGCCGAGCACAAGTTTCGGTTTCCGGTACAGGAGATAAAGCAGAACCACGCCAACCCCTATGGCCACCGGCACATTGTTTTGAGCCATATCAATGATCTGGTTAATCAGTGCTTCCATATCCCTAACAAGGACCTCCCGGGGTCGTCTGTTGAATAAGGCTGACGCCCGCCCCGCTCCAACGATTTCCCTTCGGCATCTGGGAGACGGGTTTTTAGCCGGCCTCTCGCCTCTTCGAGTCGACGAAGAAACCGGCGTCGCTTCATAAACTGAAGACCGGAGGGTACGTACCCCGAGACGAAAACAATTAGCCCCTGTTTCCAAAGGGTTAGCCTTAAGACCCGGGACTACGGATTGCACAATCCATTCTCCGAGTCACCCATGGCGGTATACTATTCAAAGGCTAAAGAAGGGAGGTAGTGCCATGCCCCGTCTTATACCGATTGTTGTGGCCTTGTTGGTCTTCTGGTCGGCGGCCTTCTTTGTGGTGTCGTCAACAAGAGCGGAAATTCCGCAGCAACCGGATCGTTATGACGCATCGCTCCGAAAGGGGGAATCCCGGGAGACGTTGGACCCGGCCCAGTTCGAGGACCCGAAGATCCGTAAGGCGTATCAGGTGGCTCAAGATATTCCCTGGGTCCTGGACAGCATCTATTGTTTCTGTTATTGCCACGAGTCACCGGCATTCAAGCACACCAGCCTGCTCTCCTGTTACGTGGACCTCCACGCGGCGCGTTGAAGCATCTGCCTCGGGGAGGCCCTTCGGGCTTCCGAACTGTATGAAAAGGGAATGTCCGTCAGCGAAATCAAGAAGGCTGTGGAGGAGGAATTCAAGCGTTAAACGTAAGGGGATTCAGATCGATTCCGCGTCTTTAGGGTACGCTCCTTTAGAGGATATCGATCCCGCTTATCCGGGCCACTTCCCACGGTCGTTCCGGAGAACTTCCACGCCTTAGTTGAATTGTGGCGTTGGTAAACGCTAAAGGCGCGCCCGTGGGATGGGCTGCCTTCCCCCCCGCTCTTGTTGCCGTTGTCTCAAGCGTCAGGCTTGATATTTTCACGACGAACGTGAGCGGGCCCATGTACTCCCGGTCCGGAAGCGGATTCCGCTCAACTGCCTCGATGCGGAGTTCTTTTACCAGATATCCGCGATTGCGAAAATATTCTCGCAGGGTTTCCTCTATTCGCGCTTCTTCCGGACCAACCGGAGCACAGCCAAGGAGGAGCGCGGTCATGACATTCACCCCGACCATCATCCACAGCACGAGAATCCGGCGTCCCTGCATGTTCATTCGTCCTCCCGGCACACTAAACCGTACATCGTTTGACAGACCCGTACCGCAATACGCTTTACACCGGAGGCAGCGTCGCCCTTGAGGCTGAGGGTCTTTTCAAAGTCTGCTTCTAGGTCTGGCCCCATCCTTGCCCCCCTCGGAGAAAAGACAAAGGCCCAGAGCTTTCGCTCTGGGCCTTTCATTTATCCCGGCGGTGACCTGCTCTCCCACGACCTCTCGATCGCAGTACCATCGGCCCTGGAGGACTTAACTTCCGTGTTCGAGATGGGAACGGGTGTGACCCCTCCGGCATAACCACCGAGAAGAGTAATATACCGATTCAATACTCCTCTGTCAAGGTATGTTTTTGTGGGTTAAATGGAGTTAGGGGTGTTGATGAGGGGGTCAAGGCACACGGTCAATTAGTACTGGTTAGCTGAACACATTGCTGTGCTTACACATCCAGCCTATCAACGTGGTGGTCTTCCACGGACCTTGAGGTGACTTAAGTCACGGGAGATCTCATCTTGGGGTTGGCTTCCCGCTTAGATGCCTTCAGCGGTTATCCGTTCCGAACATAGCTACCCAGCGTTGCCCTTGGCAGAACAACTGGAACACCAGAGGTTCGTCCATTCCGGTCCTCTCGTACTAGGAACAGCTCCCCTCAAATCTCCAACGCCTACAGCAGATAGGGACCGAACTGTCTCACGACGTTCTGAACCCAGCTCGCGTACCGCTTTAATTGGCGAACAGCCAAACCCTTGGGACCGACTTCAGCCCCAGGATGCGATGAGCCGACATCGAGGTGCCAAACCGCGTCGTCGATGTGAACTCTTGGACGCGATCAGCCTGTTATCCCCGGAGTACCTTTTATCCGTTGAGCGATGGCCCTCCCACGAAGAACCACCGGATCACTAAGCCCTACTTTCGTACCTGCTCGACCCGTCGGTCTCACAGTCAAGCTCCCTTATGCCTTTGCACTCGAAGGCTGATTTCCGTCCAGCCTGAGGGAACCTTTGGGCGCCTCCGTTACACTTTGGGAGGCGACCGCCCCAGTCAAACTACCCACCAGACATTGTCCCGCTTGCGGATTAACAAGTCGGTTAGAATCCCGGACATCCAAGGGTGGTATTTCAAGGCTGGCTCCACCACACCTAGCGGCATGGCTTCAACGCCTCCCACCTATCCTACACATGAATGACCAAAATCCAATGCCAAGCTGTAGTAAAGGTTCACGGGGTCTTTCCGTCTAGCTGCAGGTAACCGGCGTCTGCACCGGTATCTCAGGTTCGCCGAGTCTCTCGCAGAGACAGTGCTCAGATCGTTACACCATTCGTGCAGGTCGGAACTTACCCGACAAGGAATTTCGCTACCTTAGGACCGTTATAGTTACGGCCGCCGTTTACCGGGGCTTCGATTCAGGGCTTCGCTTGCGCTGACCCCTCCTGTTAACCTTCCGGCACCGGGCAGGTGTCAGTGCCTATACGTCCTCTTACGAGTTTGCAGGCACCTATGTTTTTGGTAAACAGTCGCCTGAGCCGCTTTGATGCTACCCCTTCGGGCTGTGACACCCTAGTGAGGCACCCCTTATTCCGAAGTTACGGGGTCAATTTGCCGAGTTCCTTTGCGAGAGTTCTCTCGATCGCCTTGGGATCCTCTCCCCGTCTACCTGTGTCGGTTTGCGGTACGGTCACCCTCATGACTCCCTACGAGGTTTTTCTAGGCAGCTTGGAATCAGCCAGTTCGCCCTTGCGGGCTCCCCGTCACTCCTCAGGGTTAATGGCATGCGGATTTGCCTACATGCCCCCCTAAAAGCTTGGACCGGGACGACCAACGCCCGGCTGCGCCTATCCTTCTGCGGGCCCCTTCAGTCAAACGTCACAAAGGTGGTACAGGAATATTAACCTGTTCTCCATCGCCTACTCCTTGCGGCCTCGGCTTAGGACCGACTAACCCTGGGCGGATTAACCTTCCCCAGGAAACCTTAGACTTACGGCGGGCAGGTTTTTCACCTGCCTTTACGCTACTTGTGCTGACATCATC
>QJVM01000231.1 GCA_003235715.1 Nitrospirota bacterium | reverse complement strand
CTATCGTCGACTATCGGCACAGATTGAACCGGCGCTTTAACAAGGTGCGCAGGAAGAAGACGAATTTCATCATCGTCCATACGGCTGAGGGGGGATTGCAGAGCACCCTGAAGGTGGTCAGCCGAGGGAAGACTGTCCGGGGTGGACGAAGGACCCGCGGCGGCCATGCCCACTACGTGGTGGCCCGGGACGGAAAGGTATACAGAACGCTGGACAAGCGCTATATCGCCGACCACGCGGGTTTGAGCATGTGGGATGGTCGAACCGATGTGAATGATGTCTCCATCGGGATAGAGCTCGTGGGGTATCACTATACAGAGGTAACGGACGCCCAGTACCGGTCCCTGGCCATGCTGATCGACCTCCTGCAGGAGGTCTACGACCTCGCGGACACCAGGGTCTTGACCCACAGCCAGGTGGCCTACGGCAAACCCAATCGGTGGGTACGCCGAAACCACCGGGGTCGCAAGCGCGACGGAAAGAACGTCGATCGGTCAAGGGCCGGCCTGGGTCCCGGCCCAGCTGCCGACCCGGATGTGAAGGCCGGACGCCTTCTTCCTGACAGGGAACTGGCGGCGATTCATTATGGAAAACCCACGGGCAGAGATCTGACCGGGTCGAACGTCATTACTCTGGCGAATACCGCATGGAACATTGCGGGGGAAGATTATGCCGACCCGTCGACCATCTATAAACTGCCGAACGGCAAGTTCATCCCGGGGGACCAGATCGGCGACCGGGTCGGGTGGAGTCGTATACCTAAAGGGACCGTGGTCCTCCTGAACCAGGAAATGCTCCCGGACCCGTCGGTCGAGGAAGGGCCCGTCAAGACTATAGCCCACGGCCTGACCGCCTGGACCCTTGCAGGTTCCGATTACAGAAAACCCACTACCATCTATTTTCTGCCCAACGGCCGGGTGATGAATGGCGGGCAGATCTCAGACTGGGACGACCTTCCGGCCGACACACGCCTCATCGTTGGATATGGTGGCCCCTTTGACGTGACCCGTAGAACACCGCCCTACAAATATGCGGGCAGCCGTTACAACAGCAGGGAAATCGTCTATCTCTTCCCTGACCGTTCCCTGCGCACCGGGGACGCGATTCAGAATTTCAGAGGACTTCCATCGGGGGTCATCATGTTTGTGCCTACTGAAAGAACCTAGACTGGAACCCGGATGAGCCTCAAGCGTTTCCGTTATCTCTTTGGCTTCTCCTGTCTCCTTTGGCTTTCCCTTGTGGCTACAACCGTTTCGGCGGCCGAGCCGGTAAGGGTGGTCCGGGTGATTGACGGCGACTCCCTGGTCGTGTCCGTCTCGAATGTACCGAGGGAATGCCGCCTCATCGGGATTGATGCTCCGGAATGGGCGCAGAACCCCTGGGGCGAACGGGCCCGCAACTACCTGCGTACACTGTTGGATAGGGCCGGTTCTGTTCTCAGCCTTGAGACGGACGAGGAACTCATCGATAAGCACGGCAGACTTCTTGTTTACCTGAAGAACGAAAGTGGCGATTTGATCAACTTGAGCCTCGTGGAGGAAGGCATGGCCGTGGCCTTCAATAAACGCCCCAATGTGCGGTATGCGTCCCAGTTCAGAAGCGCCCAGACACGTGCCCGGAGTGCCAAGAAGGGCATCTGGGGGCCCGATGGCCTGAAGGAAAGACCAGGGGCCTTTCGTGAAAGAACGCGGACGCGGTCCTCCGCTGCCACCAAGTGACAAGAGATCTCCGTCACGAACTCACAAGGCGAAAAGTTCTGCTGCAAACCTTGTCCCTGGCTGCCCTGCATGCCGTCCCGGACTTTATCCGGGAATGCTGGGCCGGGACCTTGCCCGAAGCTTCGGGGCTACCCTCTGCGATACTTGGATTCTCACCGCCGGGCAGCAACCGTCTGACACCCTCCTCCATGGACATGACACAATCGGCCTGTGGACAATTCCGTGCTGAAGGCGAACGGATTTATCTCAGGGGAATCGTTTGCGGAGAAAACGGCAGAGCCCTGCAGAACGTCCGTGTCCTCCTGCTTCAGCCGGCCGCGAACGGAAGCCACCCCCATCCGGGCTATGCCTCATGGGAAGAGAAAGACCCGGGTTTCCGTTACCAGGGGCTCTGTCACACAGACCGGCTCGGAAGGTTCGAATTTCTAACGGTACTTCCCGGAACCCCGTCGGGGGCAGGCCGCGGACCATACGCCGGCGCTGGTGCCGTTCTGGTCCTCTCGCTTGCCGGCTATCCCACGCGTATCGTAAGACGGTCACGAAGGCGAATCGAGGCCACCACCCGCTCCCCTGATGGCCGGCCGACCTTCAAGCTCACCCTTGTTTGATCCTGGTGCCCGCTGACGCGGAAGGATTTTATTTCTTCTTGGCGTGCCCCTTGAGAAAGACGAGAAGATGTTCGGCCTGTTCGTCTGTCAGCTCCCGCTTCTTCTTTTCCTTCATGTGACTGCGCATACGGTCCACCACATCAGGCCAGTCCTCGGCCGTGTATCGTTTGGGACTCTGTCGCTCGTGACACTGACCGCAGAATTCCTTGTAGATCTCGTACCCGGCCGACTGCTCTGCAGTAATGGAACCGATATCGCTACATCCCATCAGGGAGAGGGACATGAGAACCGTCAATATCCCGCAAAAGAACCCTCGGCGTCCCAAAACAACAGGTTGTTCTGAAGTCATCCCGCACAACTCCTTGTCCTTAATTTTCCCGTCATTATACATGCTCCCCCGACTCCGGACGACCGAATCCTCCTCCTCCCGGGGTCCGGATGACCACAAGGTCACCGGGATGAACGCTTCTTGAAACCTTCCCCCCGAGGTCCTGAGTCTCGCCGTCTGCGCTAATCAACAGATTCTGGCCCTTCGCTCCCGGGTCTCCTCCGTGAAGACCGTACGGAGCCCTGTTGCGTCGTTCGGACAAAATAGTGATCTCCCGAGGTTCCAGAAAACGGATGGCCCTCTCAACCCCGTCTCCCCCTCGAAAGCGCCCGGCTCCACCCGAACCTCGTCGAATCGTGAACCGCTCAATCCGGACTTCCGGAAAACGGGATTCCAGGATTTCAGGGTCTGTCAGACGGGTATTGGTCATATGCACCTGAACGCCTGAAGCACCATCATGTCCCTCCAGAGCACCCGAACCGCCTCCAATGGTCTCGTAGTACTGCCTCCCCGTACCGTCTCGTCGTCCGAAAAGAAAATTGTTCATGGTCCCCTGGGATGCTGCAGCCACCCCCAGAGCCCCATAGAGCACATCCACTACCCTCTGCGAAGTTTCCACGTTGCCGCCGGACACAGCGGAACCCGGCCGGGGATTGAGCACCGTCCCTTCCGGAACCATGAGCGTAATGGGGCTCATGCAGCCGTCGTTCAGGGGGATGTCCCGGGAGATGAGTGTCCTGAGAACGTAGAGAACCGCGGAACGCGTAACAGCGAATGGGGCATTCAGGTTACCGTCAAGCTGAGGGTCCGTCCCCGTGAAATCAATGGTCATCCCGACCTTTCTTCCCTCGTTCTTCCGGTGGATGATGATGCCGACGGCAATCCGCGTGCCGTCGTCCAGGAAATCCTCAAAGGCGGACGAAAATACCGGCTCCTCGCGGACAAACTGAAGCAAGGCCTCCTCCATGGAGTCGGCGGCATTTCTCTGGATGTGTCCCATGTAGGCCTGGACCGTATCCAGACCGTAACGGTCGACAAGGCCCATCAGTTCCCGTATGCCGCGCTGGTTTCCCGCAAGCTGCGCCCGGAGATCGGAAATCCGCTCCGGTATGTTCCGGGCCGGATAGGGTCCTGCGGAAAGCAGGGTTCTGACCCGCTCCTCACGAAAGACGCCCCGACGCACCAGGCAGAGGCCAG